>JAEWPQ010000218.1 GCA_023460575.1 Bacillota bacterium | reverse complement strand
TTTTGATCTTCTTAAGCATCTGTCTTACGATCATCTCAACGTGCTTATCATTAATCTCAACACCCTGCAGACGGTATACACGCTGTACTTCCTGGATCATATAATCCTGTACGGCACGAACACCCTTGATCTTTAAGATGTCATGAGGATTTACACTACCTTCTGTCAGCTCATCACCGGCCTCCAGCACCTGGCCATCCTGTACCTTGATTCTGGATCCATAAGGAATCAGATAGGTCTTAGAATTACCGGTCTCATTCTCAGTAATGATAATCTCACGTTTCTTTTTCGTATCTTTTATGGCAACAACGCCGCTGAATTCTGCAATGATTGCAAGACCCTTTGGCTTACGTGCCTCAAAAAGCTCTTCAACACGGGGAAGACCCTGTGTAATATCGCCACCGGCAACACCGCCGGTATGGAATGTACGCATGGTCAGCTGTGTACCAGGTTCTCCGATAGACTGAGCTGCAATAATACCGACTGCCTCGCCTACCTGAACTGGCTGTCCGGTTGCCATGTTGGCTCCGTAACATTTTGCACAGACACCCATATGGGATTTGCAGGTAAGGACGTTGCGGATCTTAATTGAATCACGGCCCAGCTTATTGAGTACTTTCATAACGGCTGCTGCACGCTTTGGAGTACACATATGATTTGCTTTTACTATCACTTCGCCTGTATCCGGATCAGTAATGGTTTCTGCAATAAATCTTCCTGTAATACGCTCTTCCAGGCTCTCAATGGTTTCCTGACCATCGGTAAATGCCTTAATCTCCATAAATGGAATATCCTTACCCTCACAGCAGTCGATCTCCCTGATAATCATATCCTGGGATACGTCTACCAGACGTCTGGTTAAATAACCGGAGTCGGCAGTTCGAAGTGCTGTATCGGAAAGTCCCTTACGGGCTCCATGAGCAGAGATAAAGTACTCCAATACGTCAAGACCTTCACGGAAGTTGGACTTAATGGGAAGTTCGATGGTGTGACCAGTTGTATCTGCCATAAGTCCACGCATACCTGCCAGCTGTTTGATCTGTTTATCAGAACCACGGGCTCCGGAATCAGCCATCATGTAGATGTTGTTGTACTTATCAAGGCCTGTCAGCAGGTCATGAGTCAGCTGATCATCAGTCGTTTTCCATGTGTCAATTACTTCTTTATAACGCTCTTCCTCTGTGATAAGACCACGGCGGAAGTTCTTTGCAATCTGGTCAACCGTCGCCTGAGCATCTGCGATCAGCTTCGGCTTGCTCTCTGGCACAGTCATGTCGGAAATGGATACTGTCATAGCTGCCTTCGTTGAGTACCTATAACCAATTGCCTTAATGTCATCGAGAGTTTCAGCGGTCTGTACAGCTCCGTGAACGTTAATAACTTTCTCAAGGATCTGCTTACACTGCTTCTTGCCTACATGGAAATCAACCTCCATTAAAAGCTCGTTTCCTGGAATGGAACGATCTACGAAGCCAAGATCCTGAGGAACGATCTCGTTGAAGATGAAACGTCCGACTGTGGATTCTACAACTCCGCTCAACACGGTGCCATCAGGCATTTTCTTGCTGACTCTGGCCTTGATTCTGGAATGAAGGGTAACTGCCTGGTTCTCATAAGCAAGAATTGCTTCGTTTATGCTCTTGAAAACCATTCCTTCTCCCTTGGCACCAGGTCTTTCCTGTGTCAGATAGTAGATACCAAGGACCATATCCTGAGATGGTACCGCAACAGGACCACCGTCGGAAGGCTTCAATAAGTTATTCGGAGAGAGCAGAAGGAAACGGCACTCTGCCTGGGCTTCAACGGAAAGAGGCAGATGAACCGCCATCTGGTCACCATCAAAGTCCGCATTAAATGCGGTACAAACAAGAGGATGAAGCTTAATTGCCTTACCTTCTACCAGAATCGGCTCAAACGCCTGGATTCCAAGTCTGTGGAGGGTAGGCGCACGGTTTAACATAACCGGATGCTCTTTGATTACATCCTCCAGAACATCCCATACCTCTGTCTGAAGACGCTCCACCATCTTCTTTGCATTCTTAATATTGTGTGCAGTACCATTGGAAACAAGTTCTTTCATAACGAAAGGCTTGAATAACTCAATCGCCATCTCTTTTGGAAGACCGCACTGGTAGATCTTAAGTTCCGGTCCTACTACGATAACGGAACGTCCGGAGTAGTCAACACGCTTACCTAAAAGGTTCTGACGGAAACGTCCCTGTTTACCCTTTAACATATCGGACAGAGACTTTAAGGCACGGTTTCCTGGCCCGGTTACAGGTCTTCCGCGTCTGCCGTTGTCGATCAATGCATCAACTGCTTCCTGAAGCATACGCTTTTCATTCCGGACAATGATGTCCGGTGCGCCAAGCTCTAAAAGGCGGGCCAGACGGTTATTACGGTTAATAATTCTTCTGTATAAATCATTTAAATCGGAAGTTGCGAAACGGCCGCCATCCAGCTGTACCATAGGACGGATATCCGGAGGAATAACAGGAACAACGGTCATTATCATCCATTCCGGTAAGTTACCGGAGTTGCGGAATGCTTCCACAACTTCCAGTCTCTTGATAATTCTGGCACGCTTCTGTCCGGTTGAGTCCTTTAAGCCCTTCTTTAAATCCGCAGAATCTTTTTCAAGATCTATGGAGTGAAGGAGTTCTAAAATAGCTTCAGCACCCATTCCCACGCGGAAAGAACCATAACCGTACTTATCCACTTCTTCCCGGTACTCTTTCTCTGATAAAACCTGCTTATACTGAAGACCTGTATTTCCCGCATCCAGAACAACATAGGAGGCAAAATACAGTACCTTCTCCAGTGTTCTCGGGGAAATATCAAGGATCAGACCCATACGGCTTGGTATTCCTTTAAAATACCAGATATGGGAAACAGGGGCAGCGAGCTGGATATGACCCATACGTTCTCTTCTGACGCTGGCCTTTGTTACTTCAACCCCGCATCGGTCACAGATAACGCCTTTATACCGGATCTTTTTATATTTGCCGCAATGACATTCCCAGTCCTTGCTTGGTCCGAAAATCCGTTCGCAGAACAAACCGTCTTTTTCCGGTTTTAATGTTCTGTAGTTAATCGTCTCAGGCTTCTTCACCTCGCCGTGGGACCAGTCCAGAATTTTCTCCGGAGATGCCAGACCAATCTTTATGGCATCGAATGTCATCGGGTGGTAAGTTTCATTATTTTCAGGCATGAGCGGTTCTCCCTTCTATTATTCTTCGTCTGAATCGTCAAGTTCTACGTCATCGAAATCCTCAAAAGAATCGTCGATACCGTCCGCTTCCTCTTCTTCATCAACATTTACCAGTTCATCGTCCTTGAATTCCTGTTTCTGGAAACCGAGTTCACCAAAGGATTCCTCATCATGGTAATGTTTGTCGCCTTCAATGATGGATCTTAAATCAGTTTCCTCAAAATCCATGCTTTCAGCAATCGAAACCTCTGTATTATCGTCACGCAGCACTCTTACATCGAGATCCAGTGACTGAAGCTCTTTTAACAATACCTTGAAAGATTCCGGAATTCCAGGCTCAGGAATATTTTCACCCTTAATGATGGCTTCATAGGTCTTCACACGTCCTACCACATCATCGGATTTCACTGTCATGATCTCCTGCAGTGTGTAGGAAGCACCATAAGCCTCCAGGGCCCAAACCTCCATCTCTCCGAATCGCTGGCCGCCGAACTGGGCTTTACCGCCCAGAGGCTGCTGTGTAACCAGTGAGTATGGTCCGGTAGAGCGAGCATGGATCTTATCATCAACCAGATGGTGCAGTTTCAGATAATGCATGTGTCCAATGGTAACCGCACTGTCAAAGTATTCTCCGGTGCGTCCGTCACGGAGGCGGACTTTTCCGTCTCTGCTGAGCGGAACACCCTTCCACAAGCCTCTGTGCTCTAAATGTTCTCCCAGATATTCAATTACATCAGGTCTTAAGGTTTCTTTATACTTCTCCTGGAAGTCTTCCCAATCCATATTTACGTAATCGTTGGCTACATCCAGGGTATCCATAATATCAATCTCGTTTGCTCCGTCAAATACCGGTGTGGATATGTTAAATCCAAGTGCTCTTGCAGCAAGACTTAAGTGGATCTCCAGCACCTGGCCGATGTTCATACGGGAAGGCACGCCCAGTGGGTTTAATACAATATCAAGAGGACGGCCGTTTGGAAGGAATGGCATATCTTCTACCGGAAGCACACGGGAAACAACACCCTTGTTACCATGACGTC
>JAEWPQ010000217.1 GCA_023460575.1 Bacillota bacterium | reverse complement strand
ATTACTGCCGCAATCTCTCCTGCGCTTTGGGGAACGGGCTGTTTTTTATTCCTGCAGAAATTTACAACCGCTTTTATCATGCTTTCCGGAGCCAGAAAACCACTGTCGTTGCAGTCAACCAGAGAAGGAATCGTCTCTTTTGAAGCAAGGTCACACAGCTCTGCAAAGGAATAGTTCTCCCCTCTGCCGGCCAGTTCCTTTTTCACCGACTGGATCATCCAAAGGCCCATGATATTCTTTAAATACCGATAGCGGTAATCATACCCTCCTTCATTGGTAAAATTAGCTTCCATGCTTTCTTTGGAACAATCAGCAGCCAGAAGTTCCGTTCCCATAAGAGACCACGTACCCGAACTGATATAGAGGATATCGTCCCCCGCACCTTCCTTATCCGGAACTTTAGGAACTGCCATAACAGCAGAACCGGTATCATGAGTGGCCGGCAATACAACTGTACAGGAAAATCCGACTTCTTTTATGATTTCCTCCGTAAACTGTCCTGTCTTTGTCCCAGGCATGGATAATGGTCCAAACAGCTTTTCCGGATAAGCGAGCATACGAATCAGTTCATAATCCCAGTTCTCTGTTACAGGGCTCACCAGCTGGGTTGTAGTAGCATTGGTATATTCCTGTTTTTTTTCTCCTGTCAGTAGAAAATTAAAGTAATCGGGAATCATAAGGAAAGATTCCGCTCTCTTAAGAAGCTCCGGCTCTTTCTCCTTAACAGCCATAAGCTGATATATGGTGTTGAAGATCTGTTTCTGAATTCCGGTTCTCTTATATAAATCATTCTGGGATATGATTTCATACACCTTCTCATCCATTCCTGATGTTCTGTCATCCCGGTATCCTGCTGGCCTTCCAAGAATTTTATTATTCTCATCAAGAAGGACAAAATCCACTGCCCAGGTGTCAATTCCCATACTCACTGGTATCTTATCCAGCTTTTTACACTGCTTTAATCCCTCTTTTATTTCTGCAAATAAGGACTCCACATCCCAGGACAAGTGCCCGTTTTCCTGCTTCATGCCGTTTTCAAAACGGTAGATCTCTTCCAGAACTATTTTGCCTTCCTGCACAGTCCCAAGTATATGGCGGCCGCTGGAGGCCCCAATGTCTACGGCAAGATAATATTTCTCCATCCACACCACACTCCTTTCCTTGTTTTTGCCCACGTTCTTTGGGCATAAAGGGATACCCGCCAGGGTGTTTCCTTGTTTTTGCCCACGTTCTTTGGGCATAAAGGGATACCCGCCAGGGTATTTCTTCCTTTATCATAACGGATATTCAAATAAAAAATAAGGACGCTGTTTAATTAAAACTGCGTCCTTATTTGCATTATAGGCACTTTAACACCTGTATGAATGATAGAATTGAACTGGACGTAAAGCCGGGCAATCGTTGAAATCTGGAGCATAAATGAATGTACCAAAGGCCATAAGGTCTTTAAAGTCATACTTCATCCGCACCACCTCCTATCTATGTAAAGATAGAAGGACAACGCCCTTGCAGTTACACGATTGTTCCATGTCACTATGGTAACATATCCCATTTCAATGTACAATTACTTTTACCTGATAGTAGATACAATAACGATCCTCCTGCCGTTTCTCGACTTTCCCTCGACTTCGTTCCTTTTCTCGGTGTTCTCTCGTGGTTTGCTGCCACTTCTGGAAACGGACAACACTGTCCCTAATCAATCTTAATAATCAACAACAATGCAAAACGCCACGGAAATACTGAATTTCAGTATACCATGACGCTTGATTGTTATTTTGACACCATTTTGCATAAATAAAGACAACGAGCAATAAACTGAATAACTGGAATCATTTGCATTTCCCAGCCGACTAGTTATCTAATCCTTAATCAGTTTGGGAAGAAATAAGTAATTCTTTTAAATCCATAATAGACATTTCGTGCTCGTCCAGTATTGTTGATACTTCCTTAAACTGTTCCAGCTTTATTTTATCCTGAATTTCTTTTTCCTTTTCATCCAGTGTAATGAGACATTCCTTATACTGCTTGATGGATTCCTGCACTTCCTTTAACTCTTCCTGAAGTTTTTCCAGTGCTGTCTTTCTGACTCCTCTTGGCATATTGGTCCTCTCCTTTACAAATATTATTAAATTAACCATATATAACCAAGTATATGCAGATTTGTTTTTCTTTATTACAGAAATACAACTTTTTAATAAATTATCTTCGTTTTCTTTTTCTTCTTTTTAAACCCTGCTTAACGTTTTAACTTCTTTACAAAGAATGAATATGATATTATCATCTCTTTCCTTCCGGAAACGGCAATGATAAATTCTTATCCCTGTATTCTTTTGGAGACATGCCATGGTAATTCCGAAAAATCCGGTGAAAATAACTGGTATTATCATAGCCTACCGCAACTGATATATCGGTTATGGAAAGTCTGGTATTAAGCAGAAGAAACGATGCCTGATTCAGCCGTTTAATCTGAATGAGTTCCTTAAAAGTCCGGCCGGTAAGACGTTTCACTGCTCTGCTCAGCCAGTAAATGTTGTAGTTTAACCGGGCAGCAAGTTCTGTCAGTTCTCCGTCCTTATAATTTTCATCAATAAACTTTAAAACCTGAAAGGTGAGCTTCTGGTCAAAACTTTCTGTTGTATGGCTGATTTTATCCGTGTAATGCATCAGCTGGAGAAATAAAAGACCCATTGTAACCTGATTGATGCTTCTTTTATTGGGCTGGTCATTGAGCAGAGTCCAGACCATATTTTCCACCAGATTCTGTACCGGCAGAACATCTGCAACCTGAAAATGTAAGTAACTTGCATAGCGTGGATCAAAACACAAACTGCCCACAAGAAAATCCCTCAGAAGGTTTTTCTCCTCCCCCATCATCTGAAAAGCGGTATCAAAAAATTCCGGAAGAATAATAAAGTTAACGGCAATATCTCCCTCGCCTGCAGGAAATATTTCCTGGTATGCATGCTGATTTAAAAACAGCAGTTCCCCGGTCTTTAACACCACTTCTTCCCCGTCAATGCGGTGTGTCGTCTCTCCCTGACACATATAAATCACTTCTATATAATTGTGTTTATGTCTTGGAAAATGGACAAATCTGGTATGAGGTCTGATGCGGATCATTTTACCGTGCTCCAGCATCTTTTTACTGTCAATCACCAGTTCCTGTCCCTCTGTATAACGTTTCCGGTCGATCTCCGTCCGGCCGTTTATGATTTCCCGTTCCTCATCGGTGATGACCGCCAGACGATTAATAATCTCCTGATTCACTGCTTGTTGTCTCCTCCTTCGTTCTGGGAAAACAGGATTAAGTTCTTCCATCTATCCTCACCTATGGCACGTTCACTGAGTGCATAAGCGCGGTATTTTTCACCGTTAGCCAGGAGTTTATAGATAACTGCCCCATCTGCATCTGTACCCCTGATCCACCGGTCATTTCGTACGATCACCCCGTCAGCAGTCTGAAACTGCCAGACAGCAGTCTCCCCCTGCCTGTTGGTGCTGGAATAAGTGATTTCTCCCTCCATGAGATCATTCTGAAACATTCCGTTTTTTGAGGTTTTGACTGCAATATCCTGTGTCACTCCATCGTAATAACGGTAACCGCATTCACCGCTGCCGTTCATCTTTCCATTCTTCCAGTTTCCGTAAGAATAATCATATCGTTTTCCTTCTTCCAGACTAAGAACTGAAATCGCCGCAGCAGTTCCCTCCGGAACCTCATTCTTAAAATCTCCATAAAAGACAACCGTTGATTTTAAAAATACCAGTCCTGTACCGTCTGTTATTTCACGTTTTAATCTGCCCTCAGAATACATACAGGGAAACTCATTTAAGGAATCCCGATTTGCCTCTACAAGCCTGGCAGCTCCTTCTAAATCCCCTTCCTTAAACCTGCCGGTCAGTCCTTCCAAAAACTCCTGAGCATCCCCAGTCAGAGAAATCCCTGGATCCTGCGTCTCAGTTATGGCCATTTTCTTTGCAGGTGTATCCTGTGTCTGGATCTTACTTGGCTGTGTTTCCTTAATCTGTGTTTCCTTAATCTGCGCTTCCTTACTGTTTCTAACCGTTCCAGCCACACTTAAAAGAAACATAAGAACATACACCAGGGCAATGGTGATTCCTATCCTTAAATTATCTTCTCTTTTTGTTTTATTCAGATCATGATTCACTTAATCACCCCTTACTGCCGTCAACCGACCAGGCTTCTTTTAAAAGAACGATTCCTTCCTGTATCTTTTCCTCAGTCAGATTTGCAAATCCAAGAATGACTGTCGGCGGGTATTTGTTGTGCTCCCTGTGGATAAAGGAACCGGAAAGACCATATACTTTTACGTTTCGCTCCTCTGCCCTTGCAACCAGTTCCTCCTCCGTTCTTCCCAGCCGGTCGGTAAGAAGCAGATGAAGTCCTGCATGTTCCCCTCCAATAAAAAACTGGTTTTCAAAGGACTTCAACCCGGCAGTCAGCACATCATGCTTCGATTTATACACCGCTCTCATACGGTTTAAATGGCGCTCATAATGCCCCTCGGACATGAACTGGTAGAGAATATTCTGGTCAATTCTTGATACAGTGGAAGCGTAGAAACTGATCCGTTTCTGGTAAATCCGGCAGAGCGTCATGGGTAATACCACATAACTGACACGGATGGCCGGAGCGATGGATTTGGAAAAGGTTCCGCAGTAAATCACCCGGTCCCTGTCATCCATCCCCTGCAGGGCAGGAATCGGCTTTCCTTTATACCGGAACTCACTGTCGTAATCATCCTCAATTAAATACCGGTCCTCTCGTTCATATGCCCATGCAAGTAACTCCTGCCTTCGTTTGACCGGCATAATAATTCCGGTTGGATACTGATGAGAGGGCATGACATAGGCAATATCCGCTCCGCTTTTTTCAAGCAGCCGCACATCCATTCCTGACTGGTCCATATCCACCGGCACGACCTCATACTGCAGACTGTCAAACACCCGATATGCCTGTCTGTAAGTAGGATTTTCCATGGCAATGGTTCTGTCCCTCCCAAGAATCTGGGACAGCAGCATCAGCAAATATTCGCTTCCTGCACCTACAATGATCTGCTCCGGGAGACAGTTGACGCCTCTGGCAGAATGAAGATAGGATCGGATCGCTTCCCTGAAGGGTAATTCCCCCTGTGGATCCCCGGCTGCAAACATCTCCCTGTTATCATCGATCAGCGTATTTTTCGATATCCGCCTCCATGTATTAAAGGGGAAACTGCATAGATCAATTCCTCTTGGAGAAAAGTCCACAACCCATTCTTTGCTTTTAATCTTTTTTGTATCGGTAAAAAAAGATGGCTGGCTTTTCATTTTCTCCTGACCGGTATCAATAAGTCCATCGATTTTCAACACAAAATAACCCCGGCAGGGAATCGCTTCTATATAGCCCTCTGATAAAAGCTGCTCATAGGCCATCTGAGTGGTGCTCCTGCTGACTTTTAAGTGCTCCGCCAGCAGTCTGGTGGAGGGAAGGCGGATCGCCGGTTTTAAGTTTCCCTTTACAATTTCATTCTTAATGTAACTGTAAATCTGGCTGTAATAAGGCCATCCCGGCTGATTCTTTAAGGGTATCATCAGCTCCATGAAAAAATCATTCCTCCTTTACCGGATAGGAAAAAATGCCGCACGTCCCTTATCCTTCGGTCATGCGGCATTTTTGTTCAGCTGTACTATTTTGCAATTTTAAAGGAACTCTTTAAGGATACAATCCGGTTGAATACCAGATGTTCCGATGTGCTGTCCTTGCAGTCAACACAGAAGAAGCCATTTCTTACAAACTGAAAGCTGTCATATGCCCTGGCTCCTTCAAAGCTGGGCTCCACATAACAGTGTTTTAAAACGGTCAGGGAATTGGGATTTAAGTTTAAACTTCCGTCTTCGTTTAACTTCCCTTTTTCTTCGTCCACGATGTTCTCGTATAAGCGGCACTCCGCTTCCTGCGCAGTGGCTGCAGCTACCCAGTGTATGGTTCCTTTCACTTTTCTGCCCTCGAATCCGGAACCGCTCTTTGTCTCCGGGTCATAGGTACAGTGAACAACGGTAACATTGCCGTTCTCATCTTTTTCGCAACCTGTACAGGTGACAAAATAAGCGTTCATAAGGCGGACTTCATTACCTGGGAATAAACGGAAATACTTTTTAATGGGCTCTTCCATGAAATCTTCCCGTTCAATGTAAAGCTCTTTTCCAAATGGTACTTTTCTCTCACCCAGCTCGGGATTTTCCAGGTTATTGGCAACATCCAAATACTCCGTTGTATCCTCCGGATAATTATCAATTACCAGTTTGACAGGATCTAAAATTGCCATCATTCTGGATCTTTTCAGTTTTAAGTCTTCCCTGATACAGTATTCAAGCATAGCGTAATCAACAGAGCTGTTGGCCTTGGAAACACCTACCAGGTCAACAAACATACGTAGGGATTCCGGCGTATAACCTCTTCTTCTTAACGCTGCGATGGATACCAGTCTGGGATCTTCCCAGCCGTCAACAATATTGTCCTCCACAAGCTTTTTAATGTAACGCTTACCAGTCACTACATTGGTCAGATAAAGCTTGGCAAATTCAATCTGGCGGGGCGGATTTTCAAATTCACATTCCTTTACTACCCAGTCGTACAGTGGTCTGTGATCTTCAAATTCCAGCGTACAGATGGAATGGGTGATATGTTCAATGGCATCTTCTATGGGGTGGGCAAAATCATACATGGGATAAATGCACCATTTGTCCCCGGTGTTATGATGGGACATACGTGCCACACGGTAAATGACCGGATCACGCATGTTGATGTTGGGAGATGACATATCAATTCTGGCTCTTAATACCTTTTCGCCGTCTTTGTATTTTCCGTCTTTCATCTCTTCAAACATCTTTAAGTTTTCTTCCACACTCCTGTTTCTGTAAGGACTCTCCTTACCCGGAGTTTTAAAATCTCCTCTGTATTCCCGGATCTCTTCGGCCGTTAAATCACAGACAAACGCCTTTCCTTTCTTTATTAAAAGAACTGCACACTCATACATCTCCTGGAAATAGTTGGAAGCAAAGTAAAGCCTGTCATCAAATTCTGCACCCAGCCATTTTACATCCTCAATAATGGATTCCACGAATTCTGTCTTTTCTTTTGTCGGGTTTGTATCATCAAAACGGAGGTTGAATTTTCCGCCATACTTTTTAGCCAGGCCATAGTTTAACAGGATGGATTTGGCATGTCCGATATGCAGATAACCGTTTGGCTCCGGCGGAAATCTGGTCTGCACATGGTTATAAACGCCTTC
>JAEWPQ010000216.1 GCA_023460575.1 Bacillota bacterium | reverse complement strand
AATGATCGAAATCAATGCAGCCGTGAATACTGATACTGACACAGGAGCACCTCCTTATTTTATTTTCATTGTACAACAATACAACACTACAATTTTAAACTGTTTTATACATTATGTCAAGTATTTCGCCTCTGTTTCCGGTATACTTATACACATTTTCACTATTGTCAGTCATCGACAAAAATTTCACCTAAAACCCGGCTTACCGCTTCATAAGAGAAACCCTTTCTGCCTAGGGATGCCATCACTTTGCTCTTCTCTCTGGCGTCCATCTGTTCCGGAACTAAACGCTTTTTCCTGATATATTCTCTGACTATGGCGGCCTCATCCACAGGCTGTTCCTTTAAAGTATCTCCAATAATGTCCTTGTCCAGACCTTTTCTCTGAAGTTCAAACTTTATCTGTCTTTCACTCTTTCTTCTGGAATTAAATTCCACATATCTTCTTGCGTAATCCTGGTCATTGATGAAACGATGCTCCTTTAGGAAAATAATGGCATAATCAATGGCCTCCTGAGGATAATATCCTTCCTTTAACTTCCTTCTCAGTTCCTGCTCCGTCTTATCTGATGATTTTAAAAGAAACAGAACCCGTTCTCTGGCTCTCTTACACAGTATCTCCTTAACAATCTCCTGGTAAACCTCCCCGGAGATCTCGTTTCCTTCCTCTATGGAATATCGCCTTAATTCCCCTCTATAAAGAACAAGAGTAAAGTCATCATCAAGAATGACTTTACTCCTGCGTTTATCGACGGGCACAATCTCTGTTACTGTCATATATGCCCCTTATCCTATTGATCATTCTGTCTCTGCCCTGTCCCCTTCACTTCCCTGCCAGAAGAGGGACTGGGTTCGCAATTTTATTCTTTCACTGCTCCGGTCTTATCTTCCTCAGGCTTAATCCGCTTGCTTTCCTTTTCCGGGGTACGGTCGCCTGCAATCGCTTTTTCCTCTGCAAGACCATACCTGACCCGGACCTTGTTCTCAATCTCCAGACAAACGGCTGGATTATCCTGAAGATAAATCTTGGAATTTTCTCTTCCCTGGCCGATCTTAACGTTATTATAAGCGAACCATGCACCGCTTTTCTCCACAATATTCTCTTTTACAGCTAAATCCAGAATATCTCCTTCTTTGGAAATTCCCTTTCCGAACATGATATCAAATTCAGCCTCTTTAAATGGCGGAGCAATCTTGTTCTTCACCACCTTCACACGGGCTCTGTTACCTACCATGTCGCCGCCCTGCTTTAAAGTCTCAATCTTACGGATATCCATACGGACGGAGGCGTAGAATTTGAGAGCGCGGCCGCCTGTGGTTGTCTCAGGACTGCCAAACATAACCCCTACCTTCTCACGAAGCTGGTTAATAAATAAAACAATGCAGTTGGACTTACTGATAACAGCAGTAAGTTTTCTGAGAGCCTGGGACATAAGTCTCGCCTGGAGACCTACGTGGGAATCTCCCATGTCTCCCTCAATCTCAGCTTTGGGCACCAGGGCTGCTACAGAGTCTACAATGATAATATCTACGGCTCCGGACCGGACCATGGTTTCCGTAATTTCAAGAGCCTGTTCTCCGTTATCCGGCTGGGAAATATATAAATTGTCTATATCGACACCTATCTTCTTTGCATAAACGGGGTCAAGAGCGTGCTCCGCATCGATAAAGCCTGCGATACCTCCCCGCTTCTGAACCTCTGCCACCATATGAAGAGCGACTGTGGTCTTACCACTGGATTCCGGTCCATAGATCTCCACGACTCTTCCCTTGGGAATTCCCCCAAGGCCAAGTGCTATGTCAAGGCTTAACGCTCCGGTAGGTATGGTCTCCACATTCATATTCGTTCCTGAATCCCCCAGCTTCATGACAGATCCTTTTCCATATGCTTTCTCTATCTGGGTAAGTGCGGCATCCAGTGCTTTCAGCTTATCATCTTTATTCATCTTATCCTCCAACACGAACAAACGTTCTTTTTCTATTTATAATAATAGTATACTTCCAGGCAAATGTCAACCTGTATTTTTATCCTTCTTCAAACATACGCATCACACTCCTGTCTTAGCGGTCAACTTATTATGGATACTTTGGAAATTAGGGCGAAACGCCTGAATGAGAAATAAAAAAGGCAGACTGCCTTACGACTTCTGTTTTACTATAGCACAGAGATTTGGGCTTAGCAAGTTTTTTCTTTCCCAAAACCGGATACGGACCGCCCTGAAATATAAGGCAGTCCGTATCCGGTTCCTACAGCAGAAGTTTTTCCACATCAAGCATTCCCCAGCCCTGCTGGTTCATGGGAAGTCCGATATCCACAGCCCGTTCTCTTAACATAAGCTTTACATCCCGGTTGCTCATATACGGATATTTCTGCAGCAGAAGTGCAATGGCTCCTGAGACCAGAGGGGTGGACATGGAGGTTCCGCTTTTGGTCTGATACTGCCCCTGTTCATTGGAGCAGCTTATAATTCCGGCTCCCGGCGCAATGATCTCCGGTTTACAGATACAGGCACCGGTGGGACCTCTGCCGGAATAGTCAATCATCCGGTTTCCCATCACATTTACTTCTTTATAGTCATCGGAACACCCTACCGTAATCACCTTCCGGCTGATCCCTGGCGTTGTGATGGTGTTAGTTCCAGGCCCCATGTTTCCCGCTGCCACACATACCACAAGCCCGTCATCCCAGGCTGCATTCACACCTCTTACCAGAACCGAATTTTCTGTCATTCCTTTTTTTGAAAAGGAACCAACAGATATATTTACAATCCGGATTCCATACCTCTCTCTGTTGTCACGGATCCACTTCAGCCCGGAAAGCACATCTGAAGCGTAACCATTTCCTTTTTTGTCCAATACTTTCAGCATGATAATGTGGCACTCCGGGGCAATCCCCATATAAAGACCATCGGAGGCTCTGCCCTCTCCTGCTATAATCCCTGATATATGAGTACCATGGCCGTTGTCATCGTAAGGCTCCCGCCTGCGGTGAACAATATCCACAAAAGCTGCCAATCTATGTTCAAGATCCTCATGAAGATAAATTCCCGTATCAAGAACTGCAACACCAATACCACGCCCGGTTAGTCCCATGCGGATGGCACTGTCACAGTGTATTACTTCTCTTACCTGATTCACAGTCCGCTACCTGATTCCTTTTTTTATTAAGATATTCCGGTACGCGCTCCATGGTTTCTTTTCCAGACTAAATGCAGGCAGGAATTTTAATCATAGCTATAAAATATAATAATAGGGACATATATCTTCATAATGACCATCTTTCATGTGGAATCCTCCCGGAATTGTCCCAAGTTGTATAAAACCAAGCCGCTCATATAAATGCCTTGCACGAGTATTTGTGGAAACCACAGCATTGAATTGCATAATTTTAAATCCATGCTGCCTGGCTTTTATAAGACAGTCTGTTACTAACTGTTCTCCAATATGTAATCCTCTGCTCTCAGAGCTTACCGCGTAACTGGCATTACAAATATGCCCGCATCTTCCTACATTGTTTGGGTGAAGGATATATAAGCCATATATCTTACTGATTTCGATGTCTTCTGCCACACAACAACACGTTTGTGATTTAAAAAAGGCGCAGCCGGTTTCCCATGTCAGCAGATCTTCCTGTGGAAAAGCAATTCCCTCCTCAACAACTTCATTCCATATACGAATCATGGTATTAACATCATCAGCATTGTATTCTCTTACTTTAATCTTCAACTGTACCCACTCCCTGCTATTTTTTAATATTTTCATCTTATTAGTAAAATATCACCAAATTTACTGATAATCAATACTAAATTCAGTCTGCACCCATACTTGAATGATAAGGTCGCAATCACATCTGACTTTTATGTAATCATTAAAGTTAAGAAAATCTTCATAATCTATTCAAACAATATACAAACTTTTCCAGAACTGGTGTGATATACTTAACACATAAGAAATGCACAACGTAACAATATATCCTTTCACCCTTTTTGAAAATCCGAAAATCCTAAGAAAAATCCCTGTGTCTGTGACATGGGGATTTTTCTGTATTACGAAATAAAATCCCGTTCTCATATATCTGAAAACGGGACCTCATCCTCTTTTTATTTCATACAATTATTCGTATTTTATATTCTTAAGCACATCAAAGCAGTCAAACGTCGCAAAATAATCCCTGGGAGTCTCTGCCCTGCGGATCAGTTCCACAGATCCATCCTCTTTCAGAAGCAGCTCTGCAGATTTTAATTTTCCATTATAATTATAGCCCATGGCATACCCATGAGCGCCTGTATCATGGATAAAAAGCAGGTCTCCCCTGGAAATCTCCGGCATCATGCGGTCAATGGCAAACTTGTCATTGTTCTCACAAAGAGATCCCACCACATCATACTTATGGCTGCATGGGGCATCCTCTTTTCCCATAACCGTTATGTGATGGTAAGCACCGTACATGGCAGGTCTCATAAGATTAACCGCGCAGGCATCTACTCCCACATATTCCTTATGGGTGTGTTTTTCATGAATTGCCCTGGTTACCAGTGCACCGTAAGGTCCTAACATAAACCGTCCAAGCTCGGTATAGATTGCCACGTCTCCCATGCCTTCCGGAATCAGTATTTCTTCATATGACTTTCTTACCCCCTCACCTATGGCCAGAATGTCATTGGGTTCCTGACCGGGATGATAAGGGATTCCGATCCCGCCGGAAAGATTGATAAACGTAACCTCTGCTCCTGTTTCCTTCTTTAACTTTACTGCAAGTTCAAAAAGTACTTTTGCAAGAAGGGGATAATACTCTGTAGTCACCGTGTTGCTTGCAAGGAACGCATGAATTCCGAACTTCTTTGCCCCTTTGCTTTTTAAAATACGGAATGCCTCAAAGATCTGTTCTGTTGTCATACCATACTTGGCATCTCCGGGATTGTCCATAATATCATTGCTGATCTTAAAAATTCCGCCAGGATTGTAGCGGCAGCTGATCGTTTCCGGAATATGGCCAATGGCTTTTTCAAGAAAATCAATATGGGTGATATCATCCAGATTGATGATACCTCCGATCCGGTCTGCAAACTGAAATTCCTCTGCAGGCGTGTCATTGGATGAAAACATAATGTCGGAACCGGAAAACCCAATGGCATCAGACATCATAAGCTCCGTCATAGAGGAACAGTCAGCTCCGCATCCAAACTCTTTTAATATATTTAAAATAAACGGGTTGGGAGTTGCCTTCACCGCAAAATATTCCCGGTATCCCTTATTCCAGGCGAATGCGTCTTTTAATTTCTGCGCATTCTCCCTGATGCCCTTTTCATCGTATAAATGAAAGGGAGTTGGATATTCTTTCACAATTTCTTCTAATTGCTCTCTGGTTACAAATGGTCTTTTCTCCATCGTTTTCCTCTCCTCTCATAACGTTACCATATGCAGAAAAGAGCCCTCTCCGGCACATCTGCTGGTAAGCTACATTGTACCGGGGATAGACTCTTTTG
>JAEWPQ010000215.1 GCA_023460575.1 Bacillota bacterium | reverse complement strand
CGGATATCGGTGATTACCACATCCGGATATTCATCACATATAATGTCATAAGCTTCCATTCCATTTTTGGCAGTTGCAATCAGCTCATAGCCTATGGATTCATAATCGATCATTTGGGAAAGCGCTTCTCTGATAATCTGTTCATCATCCACAATCATTAATCTCAGCATGTCAAACCTCCTGTTCTTTTGGAATAGACAGCATAACAACTGCCATTCCGTTCTTGTTATAAAAATTCAGTCCGTATTTGTTGCCATAGAGTAATTTTAATCTGGAATTGATGTTCACCAGCCCTACGCCGGAGCCCTGGGGCAGGATTTCCCTGCTTTCAATTTTGGAGAGTAAGTCAGGTTCAAAACTGGAACCGGTATTGGATAGCTTGATCTGATAATCCAGTTCCATTTCCTTTATTGTAACCCGAATGCAGCACATTTCGTCCGTAGCCTCCATGGCATGTTTCAGCGCATTCTCAACCAGAGGCTGTATACAAAGTTTTGGGACAAAAATGTGGGAAATATTCTCCGGAATATCAAGCTCAAAGTTCAGCCTGTCCTTAAAGCGCATTTCCTGAATCCGGATGTAGTCATTTAACACTTCCAGCTCGTCAGAGAGAGGGATAATATCCTTTTGCCCTGCAATGGAAGCACGGAATAAGTTTCCGAGAGAGCGGACCATCATAGAGATATCGTCAGCTCCGTATTTTTGGGCCATCCAGTTGATGGTGTCCAGGGTGTTGTATAAAAAATGGGGATTAATCTGCTGCTGAAGCATCTTAATAGTAGAATCTCTTAAAAGCAGCTGTTTGTCATAATTTTCATCTCTTAGTACTTTTACACTATGGGTCATCTCATCAAAGCTGCGGTGGAGCTGGCCGATCTCATCCTGTCTGTTCTCATAATCATAGGACTTTATGCTGGGAGCAGGCGCTTCCCCGTTTCCAAAACGCTGGATTTTTTCAATTAAGTAATCCAGGTGGCGGAAAATATAGCGGAAAAGTAAATTTACCAGGATTGCAGTGACCAGGATAATGAAAAAGGTAAATAAAAGAATTTGCATGGTGATCAGGCGGACGTTGTTAAACAGGGGGTTATAATCTCTGAAATAGAGGTAGTCCCAGCCAGTATAAGGAATATAGCCGGTTATTATAAACTCCTTTTTACTGTCCAATGAGGTTATTGTATAGGTGTTTTCCCTGTCCTGCCTGTCAGCGATGAGCTCCAGACAGTAATCCTGGTGATAGGACTGCGCCGGATAGATCCGCTTTTCTCCGGTTATTAAAACGAATCTGGAATTGTCTGCCAGACTTCCGGAGCTTTTTAAACCATCCTCAATCATACGCTCCATATCAACGGTAATATAGAGTCCTGCCAGCTTTTTCAGGCTTAAATATTTCAGCTTTAAGATCTGCCTTGCACATACGGTATCATCACCCGGTTCAATGGCGGAGTACCATATAGCTTTGCCCTTTAAGCTGTCAATTGCCTGATCAAGCTCCATACGGTTGAATCTGTCGATATCATCCGAACGTCCCATGCAGATATTGGATCCGTCGTCTAATACTATGTTGATTGATTTGACATATCTGCTCTGGTAAATATAGGAGTAGAGCTGCTGATAAATGTCTCTTTTTGCAAGAGCTCTCCGGTCACTGTACGGTTTTTCCTTAAGAAAAGACAAATTCTCCTGCAAAACAGCATCTCCAATTATATTGTCCGTCACATTTTCAACCATCTGCATTTCCGATTCCAGATATGTGGTTACGTGGCTTAAGGAGTCAGCATTTGCCTGGTAAAGTACTTCGTTGTAGCGTTGGGTCAGAATCCGTATGCTGATCAGGATTGTAAGGCACAGGGTGAAAAGAGCAAGGAGAAAAACCGTCAGTATTTTTTTATATAATGACAGGTTGTTAAACCAGACTGTACATCGTTTCATAATCAGATTTCCTTTCTCAGATAATCGTATTATATAGTAAAACATCAGAAAAATAAATTGGTAAACTGTCTCAAATTACATAAAGCTGTTTTTTCAACCATAAAAAGCCGTATTTTAACTTTACGTTTGTGCATATTTGACATAAAATGTGGTTATCTTAAAGAAATCAAATGGGAGGTTTTGCAAAATGAAAAAAAGAATCTTAGCAACAACACTTGCAGCAATTCTTGCAGCATCATCATTAGCTGCCTGTGGTTCAAAGACTGAACCAACTGAAACAACGAAAGCAGACGCGTCTACCACACAGGCAGCCACAACAGCAGCAACTGCTGACACAACAGCAGCAGCCGGCGGTAAGGTATCCTTAAGCCTTTGCTGGTGGGGAAATCAGACAAGAAACGATGTAACAAAACAAGCAGTTGATCTTTACATGAGTAAAAATCCAAATGTAGACATCAAAGTTGAATTTACCGACTGGTCCGGTTACTGGGACAAGCTTTCTGCTATGGCAGCCGGCGGAAATCTTCCTGATATCATTCAGATGGATTACTCCTATTTAAACCAGTATCAGAAGAGCGGACAGCTTGC
This sequence comes from Bacillota bacterium, assembly GCA_023460575.1. Lineage (GTDB taxonomy): Bacteria > Bacillota > Clostridia > Lachnospirales > Lachnospiraceae > Lacrimispora. The sequence continues at coordinate 10,524 of JAEWPQ010000215.1, read as the reverse complement.
AGACATGTCTGAATTCATGAGCAGCGGAGTGATTGATACTTCAAAGATCCCGGAAAGCATCATTAAAAGTGGTGATGTTGACGGAAAGACCTATGCAATCAGCCTTGGAAGCAACGCTCCTATGATGGTTTATGACAAAGCAGTGGTTGAAAAGGCAGGAGTTACCATTCCAGATCAGATGACAATGGACGAGCTTTATGACCTTTCCAAGACAATCAGTGAAAAAACCGGTGTTAAAACTCTTTATGACGGCGGCATCAACATGATGCAGATCATGGCAAGAGCAAATGGTTCTCATTTATTTGATGAATTGACAACTGGAAAAGAAGATTCCATGAAGATTTATTTTAATACTATTGAGAAATTTGCTAAATCTGATGCAAGCATTTCCGCTGATTTATTAGCAGAGAAAAATCCTGATGTTGTAGAGACAAAGCCGATTATTGATGGAACAACCTGGAATGATTTAAGCTTATCCAACCAGTTCATCAGTATCTCCAAAACAGCAGGAAGAGAACTTGGAATTACCATGTTCCCAACTATTACAGATGCGAAAGTACAGCCGCTGTACTTAAAGCCAAGTATGTTCTTCTCTATTGCTGAATCTTCCAAGAATAAGGAAGAAGCTGCAAAATTCATTGACTGGTTTACAAACAGCACAGAGTGTAATGAAATCCTTCTTGCTGAAAGAGGAATTCCGATTAATACAGAAGTTGCAGATGCAATCAAACCAAAGGCTGATGCAGCAGCTCAGAACGTATTTGATTATGTTGCTAAAGTAACTGAAATTGCAACCCCAATCGATGCTCCAGACCCATCTGGTAAAGGTGAAGTAGAAGCATTAGGAAAAACAGTTTCTGAAGCAGTTCGTTACGGAGATGCATCAGCAGACGATGCAGTTGGCCAGTTTGTGCCTGAAGCAAAGAAAATACTTGAAGAAGCGGCAAAATAACAGGTAAAATTCTGGAGGGGATAAGATGAAGAACAACCAAATGATCCCGAAAAGAAAAAAATCAGTGGGCCAGATCTTAAACACACCGAAGGTTGCAGGATATGTATTTATCCTGCCCTTCATTATAGGATTTCTTGCCTTTATGGCTGTACCAATGATTTTATCTTTAGGGTTTTCGTTCACCAGATACAATATATTAAAATCACCGGTTTTCATAGGACTGGAAAATTATAAAACGATGTTTACGGCGGATCCAAAGTTCTGGAAAGTATTTGGTGTTACCATGTACTATGTTCTGTTTTCGGTTCCTCTCCGGCTTATCATGGCGTTGGCAGTTGCCATGCTTTTAGTAAAAAGCACCAAACTCTCCGGATTTTACAGGGCAGTTTATTATCTGCCTTCCATTATCGGATCCAGTGTGGCTGTTGCAATCCTCTGGAAGAGAATGTTTGCAAGCGATGGTGTTGTAAACGCACTATTAAAAATTGTGGGACTTCCGTCTGACCTTGCATGGCTGGGAAGAGCGGATACGGCAATCTGGACTCTGATTATATTAGCAGTCTGGCAGTTTGGTTCTTCCATGCTTATCTTTTTATCCGGTTTAAAGCAGATTCCAGTCAGTCTTTATGAAGCAGCTACCGTCGATGGTGCAAATGGAATACAGAGATTTTTCAAAATCACAATTCCAATGCTGACTCCTACTATTTTCTTTAATCTCATTAACCAGCTGATCAATGGGTTTATGGCATTTACACAGAGTTATATTATTACCCAGGGAAAGCCAAGAGATACAACATTGTTTTATACCGTATATATGTATCAGAATTCCTTTACTTATAATAAGCTCGGATATGGCTGTGCTATGGCCTGGTTCATGGTATTTGTTGTAGGCATGCTGACACTGATACTGTTCAAAACACAGAAAAAGTGGGTACATTACGAAGCAGAAGGGTGATGAAATATGAAAACAGGATATCAGGAAAAAAAATTAGTCACCACAGCGATTTATCATGTGTTTACCTTTTTGTTCGCATGTGTTATGATATATCCGCTTGTATGGATGGTGGCGAGTTCCTTTAAAGACACCAATGAAATTTTCAGGACTGCTGCCAGCCTCCTGCCCGAACACTTTTCTCTGGAAAATTACAAGGTGGGCTGGAGAGGTTTTGCAGGCTACGGTTTTGGAAACTTTTTTAAGAATTCCTTTATAATTGCAGGCTTATCCACAGTAGGAGCAGTGATTTCCTCTGCAGTCGTGGGATATGGTTTTGCAAGAATTGACTTTAAGTTTAAAGGCTTCTGGTTTGCATGCATGCTTCTTGCAATGATGCTGCCTTTCCAGGTTATCATGATTCCGCAGTACATTATCTTTAATAAGCTGGGCTGGGTTGGAAGTTATCTTCCCATTATTGTACCGCAGTTTTTTGGACAGGGCTTTTTTATCTTCTTAAATGTTCAGTTTATCAGGGGCATTCCTATTGATTTGGACGAGGCTGCCAGAATGGACGGTTGTACGATCTATTCCATATTTATCCGGATCATTCTTCCGCTCGTTAAGCCATCTCTGGTTACAAGCGCTATTTTCTCCTTCATGTGGAGATGGGATGACTTCCTTGCAGCTTTGCTTTATTTAAGTGACCCGTTAAAATATCCGGTCAGCTATGCGTTAAAGATGTTTTCAGATCCGACAGCTGGTTCTGACTGGGGTGCAATGTTTGCAATGGCAACTTTATCTTTGATTCCGATTTTCGTGATTTTCCTGACTATGCAGAAATATCTGGTAGAAGGAATCGCCTCTACAGGAATAAAGGGCTAATTAGGCTTTTTAGGTGGGAGACCCGCGAGTGCGGCGTTTCCTGCCTTTTTTAAAATTTAAAACAAAAGGTGGAATGACGAATGAATCCGATCAGAAACAGATTAATGGCGGCGCTTAATGCGTTGAAACCGCTATGCTATTCCAATTTAAAACCGGCAGATGAGGTATGGATCAGTACCGGAAGTTATGAGTGGAAAGAAGAGTTTGACAGCAGCATTTTAAATTGGGAATCTTTTGGCAGGGATGAGACCTGGGGAGGATCGGATCGGCACTACTGGTTTAAGACCCGCATTACTTTGCCGGCTGAATTAAAAGGAGCCCAGGTCAGAGCAGTCTTAAATACAGGGGCAACGGATATCTGGAACACAGACAATCCTCAGATCATGGTGTTTTTTGACGGAAAGCATTCCGCAACCATGGATATGAATCATCAGGATTTTATTGTGACGGAACATGGACAGCCGGGAGAAACGCATGAACTGGCATTTTATGCCTATTCCAACAGTCCCGGATGCACCAATTTCTTTCATCTGGAAATCGGAGCTTATGAAGAAGAGGTGGCAAAGCTCTATTATGATCTGGCTGTACCATTTGAGGCAGCAGATCTTCTGGAAGAAGATGACTTAGAGCAGATTGATGGATTTAAGGTTCTGGCAGAAGCGGTAAACCGGATTGACTTTACCAGACCTCATTCCAGACAGTTCTTCGACTCTGTAAATGAAGCAGATGATTTCCTCATGAATGCTTATTATAAAGACAGACTAGAAAATCCGGTTACTGTTCACAGCATTGGGCACACGCATATCGACGTTGCCTGGAAATGGCCGTTAAAGCAGACAAGACAGAAGGCAGTGAGGAGTTTCCGCACAGTATTAAATCTCATGGAACGGTATCCGGAATATAAATTTATGTCCAGTCAGCCCCAGCTTTATGAGTTTGTAAAAGAAGAGGCTCCGGAACTTTTTAAAGAGATTAAAGAAAAAATTAAAGAAGGCCGCTGGGAGACAGAAGGTGCCATGTGGCTGGAGCCTGACTGCAACCTTGCATCAGGGGAATCCTTAGTACGCCATATTCTTTATGGAAGAAGATTCTTTGAAAAAGAGCTTTCCGGTCCGGTAAATGAAGTGCTATGGCTTCCTGATGTGTTCGGCTACAGCGCAGCTATACCACAGATTATGAAACAGTCAGGATTGTCTTATTTTATGACGACAAAGCTTGGCTGGAATGAATATAACCAGTTTCCTTATGATACCTTTATCTGGCGGGGAATTGACGGCAGTGAAGTTTTGACCTATCTGATTTCCACCAAGGATTATTATAAAAACGGCCAGCCCACCAAAGGTTACAGCACCACCTACAACGGCAGACAGGATCCAAAGCAGATCATGGGAACGTGGCAGAGGTTTCAGAACAAGGATGTAAGCCGCGAAGTGCTGACCTGTTACGGCTACGGTGACGGAGGCGGCGGCCCGACAGAGGAGATGCTGGAACAGAGCCGGAGAATGGAATTAAATGTTGCCCGCTGTCCTAAGACAAAACAGACCTTTGTTAAGGATTTCTTCCATAAGCTGGAAGAGGAACTGGATGAAAAACGGCTCCCTGTGTGGGCGGGGGAATTGTATTTAGAGTTCCACCGTGGAACCTATACTTCCATGGCAAAGAATAAAAAATACAACAGAAGCTGTGAGTTCCTAAATGGAGATGCAGAATTTTACTCGGTACTGGAATCCCTTCTTACAAAAGGCGGAGAATATCCCCAGAGTCAGCTGGAAGAAAACTGGAAGCTTCTGCTGCTGAACCAGTTTCATGATATTCTCCCTGGTTCCTCCATCAAAGAAGTATACGAGGATTCAGAGATTCAGTATGAGAAAATCATTGAATCAGATCTTGGTATTATTAAGAAGAACCATGAAAGCATCTTAAAGGCATCCGGATTTGAAAGTGATAAGGAAAATCCCACTGCGCTTGCAGTGTGGAACTCTTTAAGTTTTAAAAGAACCGGAATTGTGGAGTTTGAGAAACCGGTTAAGGGACTTTCGGCAGTTGCACAGCAAACATGGGATGGCGGCATGATCGCTTTGGCAGAGGCTGTGCCTTCCAAGGGCGTAAAGGTGATCCGTCAGGGGGCTGCCTTAGAGAAAGAGGACTCTGTCTTTCGTTCTGTGGAATGTGATGAATGCCAGAAGGTGATAAAAGCAGTCAGCTCTTATTATGAGGTTGAATTTGACAAGGCAGGAAATCTTTCCCGAATCTATGATAAAACAGAAGAAAGAAGCCTGTTAAAGGAAGGAAAGGCGGGAAATGAACTGGTTGTATTTGAAGACCGTCCGCTGGAATTTGACGCATGGAATATTGATTCCACCTTTGAGGAGAAGAGCTGGTGCGTGAATGAAGTGACAGAAATGAAGCTTCTGGAAAATGGTCCGGTCAGAGCCGTTGTTCTTGTGAAACGAAAATTCATGGACTCAATTGTTGAACAGCAGATCTGCTTTTACAACCATACAAAGCGAATTGATTTTAAAACCAGAATTGACTGGAACGAGCATCAGATGCTGTTAAAGACTGCATTCCCTATGGATATTCTGTGCAATGAGGCCAACTTTGACATTCAGTTTGGCAATGTCAGCCGCCCCACCCACAGAAATACCACCTGGGATCAGGCGAGATTTGAAGTATGTGCCCATAAATGGGCAGATGTTTCAGAAGCAGGTTATGGCGCAGCGGTTTTAAACGACTGTAAATACGGGTATGACGTTCACGATTCCATCATCCGCCTTACTCTGTTGAAATCCGGTATTTTCCCGAATCCGGATGCAGACCAGGGAGAGCATACGTTTACCTATTCGCTGCTGCCTCATAAAGGAGATTTCCGTACCGGCGGGGTGGTGCAGGAAGCGTATGATTTAAACTGTCCACTTGTTTCTTCAGAAGTAAAAGGAGATGGTGTTCTGTCCTGTTCCTTCTTAGAGATTGATAATGAGAATATACTCGCTGACACAGTTAAACTTTCCGAAGACGGAGACGGTCTCATTGTACGTTTTTATGAGTCCTATGGTATGCGGACCAACACTCGCGTAACATTCTCTATGACAGAGAGTGCCCGGTTTACAGAATGCACCTGTATGGAAGAAGAGAAAGAGCAGGTGCCGGCAGAAAACGGACGCATCGCTCTTACCTTTAAGCCATATGAGATTAAAACAATTAAGATTCAATTGTAGAAATTATATTTTTGCAATATATGCAAAAGATATACAGTAACTTGACAAACTTTGCATAGTCACTGCCTGTGAGATATCATATAATGAAGCAATATGACTGTATCAGAAAAGGGAGGATATGCAGATGGAGCTTGCTGCAGAACGAAACGGACGGATTAACATATGGATGGAGGAACTAAAAAACCATTTGTTTGACAGACTTTCAACGGTTACATTTACCGGGTTTACAACGAAAGAGCATTTCTCTTATGAGGAAGCGTTAGAGCAGGAGTTTTACCCCATGCCTCAGGGAACCCCCTGGGGCGCCAAATGGGAATATGGCTGGTTTTTAACGGAGATCGTCATGCCGGAAGAGGCGGAGGGAAAACGGATTTTTCTTCACCCTGAGGTGGGCGGCGAGATGCTTTTATGGGTGAATGGTATAACGGCAGGTTCCAGAGATTTAAAGCACGATGGAATTACACTGACCCGCCGCGCAAAGGCAGGTGAGCGTTTTTTTGTGGTGGCAGAAAGCTATGCAGGGCATGGACCGAGACTGGAAAAGGGCGGACCATGCCCTGATTTTCGTACTGCGGTTCCGGAACCCCCTGAGTATCAGGTGAAAGTGGGGGAGTCTGATTTTGGAATCTGGAACGAGGATGCATTTCAGCTTCTTATGGACGTATTTACCTTATACAAACTATCGGAAGGACTTGATCCCAAATCCTTAAGAGCAATGAAAATAAACCAGGGCCTTCTGGAATTTACATTTATGGCCGATTTTGAACTGGACCGGGAAAAACGCAATGAATCCTTTCGTGAAGCCAGAAAAAGGCTGGCACCTCTTCTTGCCTGCGTGAACGGAACAACTGCTCCGGAGTTTACCATTTTCGGACAATCCCACCTGGATCTGGCATGGCTGTGGCCCTGGGAAGAAACAAAACGCAAATGTGCAAGAACTTTATCCACACAGATTGCCTTATCCGATGAATACGGGGACTATAAATTCCTTTTATGCGAACCGCCCATCATGGAGAATGTAAAAGAGCATTACCCTGAATTGTACGGACGGCTTTTGAAAAAAGTAGAGGAGGGATCCTTTATTCCTGAGGGTGGAATGTATGTGGAACCAGATACGAATCTGGTTTCGGGGGAGAGTCTGATCCGTCAGTGTCTTTACGGAAGAAAGTGGTTTCGGGAAGAACTTGGAAAAGAAAGTGTTATGGTCTGGCTTCCGGACTGCTTTGGCTTTAACGGGCAGCTGCCCCAAATTATGAAAGGCTGTGGAATCCGTTATTTTGCCACACAGAAGATGGCAAGAGCAATGAAGGGCTGTGATGGTTTCCCTTATAATAATTTCTGGTGGGAAGGCATAGACGGGACCAGGATACTAACCCATTTTTATAAAAAGAACAATGCCAGGCTTGACCCTCTTGATCTGATTACCAGATGGGAGGAAGACAGGATGCAGCAGGAGAATATTGATACCTTTATTTTCCCCTTTGGATTCGGTGACGGCGGCGGAGGTGCTACCAGAGAGATGGCAGAGGTGGCAAAGCGGGTGAAGGATTTAGAAGGCGCACCCCGTACCCGTATGGAGAGTCCGGTTAATTTTTTCCAGAGACTGGAAGAGAAAAATACTGTAAAAGAGGTTTACAGGGGGGAGCTATACCTTCCCTGGCATAGAGGGACCTATACCTCCCAGGCGTGGATAAAAAAGGAAAACCGGCTGATTGAACGGAAGCTTCGGGAGGTAGAGCTGTTGAATTCCATTGCATGCGTTGTGGAAAACGGAGAGAACCGTAGAGAGGAACTGGAAGCTTTATGGAAAGTGCTGCTGTTTAACCAATTTCATGATATCATTCCCGGCACCTCCATCACCAGGGTTTATAAAGATGCGCTGGCTGCATTAAAAGCAACGGGAGAAAAAGCTAACCGTCTTTATGAGGAGGCAAAAAGTCAGATTGCAGGATTTAAGGAAGACGGTCTTTTGGTATTTAACTCACTTTCCTGGGAACGGGAAGAACTGGCAGAGATACCCGTGAAAGAGGGGGAGTATCTGATCCACAGCGGCAGACTGCCGGTAAGTCAGAGAATGGGAGACAAATTCCTGGTGCCGGTAAAGGTCCCTTCCTGCGGTTATACCCAGCTTGGCACAGAGGACAATGGTACGTTTGAAAATTCTGCAATTTCAGAAAATCAATGCAGGATATATGAGGAGAATGGTTCCTATATCCTGGAAAACGGTTTTGTGAAGGTGGTCGTTGATGGCCTTGGTCAGGTGAGAAGTGTATTGGAGCAGGATACCAGAACCGAATTTGTTGATGGAATCGCAAACCAGCTTCTTCTTTATCAGGACATTAATGTGGATTATGATGCGTGGGAAATGAGCTCTTTCTATAAAAATGTGCCTGTAGAGCTGGATCAGAGTGCAGATCTCACCATTGAGGAGACGGGCCCGCTCAAAGCGGTGCTTATGGTAAAACGGCAGATACACCAGTCCTTCATGACTCAGAGGATCTCATTGTCCTATAACAGCAGGCGTATTGATTTTGCTACCATAATTGACTGGAAAGAAACTCACAAGCTTTTAAAGGTCTCATTTCCGGTTACAGTCCGCACAGAAGAAGCTTTGGAAGAAATCCAGTTCGGATATGTAAAACGTCCTACCCATCACAACCGGCGTTATGATGCAGATCGTTTTGAGGTGTGCAATCACCGGTATACTGCAATGACAGAACCTGGAAGAACGGCAGCAGTGCTCAATGACTCCAAATATGGTATCAGTACTGATGGAAATGCAATGGAACTGACTCTGTTAAAGGCTCCTGTGTGGCCGGATATGTATGCGGATAAGGGAATACAGGAATTTACTTACTCCTTTTACGCCAAAAGCAGTGATTTTGCTGACAGCGGAGTTGTCCGGGAAGGAATGCAGTTAAACAGTCCGCTGACTTTCTGGGGAAAAGGAACTGGTAAGAAAGAGTATTTCCGGATTCTGGCAGACAACGTGATTTTAGAGACGGCCAAAATGGCGGAAGATGGGGAAAAACATCTGATTTTAAGATTTTATGAGGCAGTTGGAAAGCATACCTCATGTGCTGTAACAGCTGGTTTTAAAATCAGTAAATTGTGGGAAACTACTATGGAAGAGAACACGGTTACTAAAACACCGCTCCCTGTAAAACACCTTGGAGACGAAAGTGAGATTCTCCTGAATTTTGCTCCTTTTGAGATAAAAACACTCCGTCTGATTTTATAAACGCAAAAAATGCGAGTAAGATGGTTTCAATAAAAACAAATTACGCATAGCAACAATGTACCCAAAATATTATAATGTTTTCATCAGCTTTAATAAAAATCATACCAAAATTTAATATGGAGTTAACAAAATGCAAAAGAAGCTAATCATTTTTACAGACAGTGGGGATACCATTATTGACGAAGGTACTGAAATTCGCAATGATGAGGATATTGTAATCCACGCAGAATTAATTCCCGGTGCGGGAGAGACCTTAAAAGCTCTTTACGACGCCGGTTATGTCATTGCTATGGTGGCTGACGGAGAAGAACAGTCCTTCACCAATGTTTATGAAGAAAATGGCCTTGGTTATTGCTTCCACACCAGAACAATTTCCGAGATCGTTGGGGTCCAGAAACCTTCCGAGAGAATGTTTATAGATGCCATGGAGAAAAATCACCTGACAGAAGAAGATAAAAAACGGGTGGTCATGATTGGAAACAATGTGAGAAAAGACGTAGCCGGAGCCAACCGCTTTGGAATTACCTCTATTCTCATTGACTGGTCTCCGCGCTATGATATGAATCCGGCTGATGAGTGGGAAACGCCGGACTATACCGTCCATGAGCCAAAAGAGCTTCTGGCACTGATTGAGAGTCTGGAGGCTAAGCTTCAAGAAGACGGAAACGAATAGAAGGAGGGTATGGATATTATGAAAGAAAAGAGAATTAAGGAAAAGGCACGTAAGATTCCTTTTAAGGTGTATGCGCGCAATACCTGGCAGCTTTACTTAATGCTTCTGATTCCGGTTATTTATATGCTTATGTTCCGTTATAAGCCAATGATCGGTGGAATTATTGCTTTTAAGAAATTTAACGTATTTGCAGGTATATGGAATAGCCCATGGGTTGGTTTTGCTCATTTTAAAGAGGCGTTCGGTTCTAAAGATTTCTGGAATGCGTTAGTCAATACATTGATATTAAATATCGGTGACCTGATTATTGGATTCCCGGTACCGGTACTGATTGCTGTATTCCTGTTTGAAATCAGAAATGTGCATATCAGAAAAGCCACACAGACTATTTTATATCTTCCAAACTTCCTTTCCTGGGTTATTATTGCAGGTATCATTACCCAGCTGTTCTCTACAAGCGGTCTTGTAAATGATATTTTCCGCAAAGTAGGAGCCCGGGAAGTGAACTTCTTAAGCAGTCCTTTTATATGGAGATTTGTTTACTGGTTTGCAGGAATCTGGCAGTCAGCCGGTTATTCTCTGATTATTTATCTTGCGGCGCTTACTGCTACGGATCCATCTCTT
>JAEWPQ010000214.1 GCA_023460575.1 Bacillota bacterium | reverse complement strand
GCTGGGTAGACGGTCAGTTTAAAATGCTGGAAGCGATGGAACTTGATCACAGTATTCTTGCAAAGGTGGGAAGCGCAATCAGCTGGATCTTCATTCCTCTTGGCTGGGGAGACTGGAAGTCTGCAGTTGCAGCCATCACCGGACTGGTAGCAAAAGAAAACGTAGTTGGAACCTTCGGTATTCTCTACGGTTTTGCAGAAGTTGCAGAAGATGGTACTGAGATCTGGGGTACTCTTGCAGGAAGTATGACAGCAGTTGCTGCTTATTCCTTCCTTGTATTCAATCTTCTCTGTGCTCCATGCTTTGCAGCAATGGGAGCCATCAAGCGGGAGATGAACAATGCCAGATGGTTCTGGTTTGCAGTTGGATATCAGACGCTTCTGGCTTACGTAGTAGCGCTTTGCGTCTATCAGGTAGGAACCTTAATGACCACTGGAACCTTTGGTTTCTTTACCGCAGTGGCATTTGCACTCATTGCAGGTTTCATCTATCTGCTTTTCAGACCTTTAAAAGAAAAAAGCGAATCAAAAGTAAAATTAACAAGTGTCGCCGGTGCCAAATAATCCGGCAATCAGAATAGAGCCTGCATTGTTTATGCAGGCTCAAGATATCAGGAGGTATCATATGGGAACATTAGCAGTATCAGCAGTTGTCATCGGAGTGGTGGCAATGATTATAAGAAGCATGATTCGAGATAAGAAAAACGGAAAATCCATTCAGTGCGGAGGGCAGTGCAAAGACTGCGGAGGACATTGCCACTAACAGGCTGATATGAAACGGAGGTATCAAAATGGAAATGCATACAAACATCAGTGAAAAGAGAAAAACAGCTGATTCCAGAAGCTATCACAGAACCAAGATGCAGAAGGAACTTATTATTGAAAGACTGAAAGGAAAGGGCTGCAGAATCACAAAGCAGCGCCTCACACTATTAGATATTATTCTGGAACATGAATGCTCCAGTTGTAAAGAAATCTATTATAAAGCTTCAAGAGTTGATGAGAGTATCGGTGCTGCAACTGTCTATCGTATGGTAAATGTCCTGGAGGAAATAGGGGCGATCAGCAGAAAGAATATGTATAAGATTGCTTATTCCGACAGCTGTTCCATGGAAGATGCCTGTACGGTTATACTGGATGATCAGACCACCTTTCATCTGTCTGCCAAAAACTGGAATTCTGTTGTAAAAGCAGGATTAACAGCCTGCGGTTATTTAGATAATCAGAAAATAACCTCAATTTCCATAAAGCCTTGTGAATGTGAAAATGCCGGTTGCTATTAATTTTGAGTTAGCAGATGCTAACTTGTAAAGCGGGAATAGAAGAACATGAAAAATGAATCAGGTTTTGAGTTGTGCAAAAACGGCATTGATTATCATGAAATCATCGAATGCATCGTCAGTGCATTGGACGCAAAAGATCCCTATACGGCGGGGCATTCTCAAAGGGTCAGCGATATGGCGCTGGCCCTTTCTGGGTATTTAAAGCTTGAAAGAGAAGATACGGAGCGGATTCACATTGCCGCTCATCTTCATGATATCGGTAAGATCGGAGTTCCTGATGCAGTATTAAATAAACCTGACAGGCTTTCTCCGGACGAATGGACTTTCATGAAAATGCATCCCCAGACAGGTGCCCAGATTTTAAGCAAATCCCGTCATTTAAATGAACTGAAAGACATTGTTCTTTATCATCACGAACGGTATGACGGAAAAGGCTATCCATACGGTCTGAAGGGAGACGAGATTCCCATTGGGGCCAGGATCATCTCCGTCTGTGATTCTATTGATGCCATGACCTCGGACAGGGGGTACAGGGATGCATATTCATTAAAGTACTGCTATGATGAAATAAAGAAGAATTTAGGCATCATGTATGATCCACGGATTGGAGCTATGGCATTGGAACATTGGGCTGAATTGACAAAATATGTGGCGGAATGATTTGTGGATTTTGATACTTGTTATTCTGATAAAATCGTGCTAACCTAAGAAGAAGTGGGTTATTTTCCCATAATAATTAATCAGCAAAGGATTTGGATGAATGAGCAGGAAACAGAGTCATGCAGGTACCGTAGGGATAATTGCTTTTCTGACAGCAGCTTTTATGCTGGCAGGAACTATAGCTGCACTGGCAGATGATGCTTCTAAGTTTGTGCCCGGAACAAAGATCAACGGAGTTTTGGTGGGAGGTATGACTGTAGAGGAGGCAAAGGTACAGATAGAAGGTTTTTATGGAAGAGAGTATCAGCTTACCATAAAAGAAACGGGAGGTGCTTCTGAAGTAATTAAGGGAGCAGATATCCAGTATCAGGTAGTGATCACCGACGGACTTCAGAATATACTGGCCCAGCAGAATAATAACGCACGGGTGGCAGGTCCTGATATTGACAACAGCAGTGTTCTGAAAAGCACAGTGACCTATCAGGAAGAGAAGCTGAAAGAACGGCTGGATTCTCTTGCCTGTGTAAGCAGTAAGGATATTGTGGTTACACAAAACGCAAAGATCTCGGACTGGCAGGAGGGACAGCCCTTTACAGTGATTCCTGAGATTCAGGGGAACAGCGTAAACAGAAAGAAGCTTGACGAAGCAGTGCGTGCTGCATTAACCCGGGAGACCAGACAGATCAGTCTGGAGGAAAATGGCTGTTATGATACCATTACCGTGACATCACAGGATTCAGAACTGGCAGCCAGATGTGCAGCGCTTAACCAGATCAGGGAGATGAAAGTCACATATATATTTGGCAGCCAGTCAGAAGTGCTGACAGGAGAACAGCTCTGTACCTGGATTGAAGGCTCGGACCAGACAGGTATCCATATAAGCGGGGCAAAGGCTGCAGAATATATTCAGTCACTGGCAGGAAAGTATGATACGGCTGGAAAAGCACGGCCGTTTAAAGCAGCTGACGGCAGGGATTTGTCTCTTTCCGGTGCATATGGATGGCGGATTAATCAGGAGGCGGAGACTCAGGCGCTCATTGCCATTGTTCAGAGCGGACAAAGCCAGGAGAGAACTCCCCAGTACAGCCTGGCAGCAGCTGACCGTAATGTGGACTGGGGCGGTACCTATGTGGAAGCGGATATGGCTGCCCAGCATGTATATATGTATCAGAATGGCAGCGTCGTATGGGATTCCCCCTGTGTGACGGGGAATGTATCAAAGAAGCTTACTACACCGGAAGGGATATATACCCTTGCCTATAAGCAGACAGACCGCGTACTGCGGGGCGATAAGAAACCGGACGGAACTTATGAATATGAGAGTCATGTAGATTACTGGATGCCCTTTAACGGCGGAATCGGCTTTCATGATGCCAGCTGGAGAAGCAAATTCGGAGGTTCCATCTACCAGACAGGCGGAAGTCATGGCTGTATTAATCTGCCACCTAAAAAGGCAAAGGCTCTTTATAATCTGATTTATACCGGAATACCCGTTATATGCCATTATTAATAAAAAAGCTGTCTTACGGCCTGCCAAAATGGGCGGATAAGACGGCTTTTTTCATGGATTTATTCATTATCGGAACAAAATACGATGACCTTCGAGGGTGTAATTTCGGCTGGAATATTATCCGAAGCAGACATATAAAGAATAAAAAGATAGTGTTCTACGGGACTGAAAATATAATTCTGTCCGTTTGTCAGAAGGACCTGTGTGCTTCCATCTGCTGGTATATTCAGTTTTACAGTCTTCGCTGTATTTAATAAGTCTTCATCAAAATAATCCAGGGAGGCTTCATTCCCAACACTGTTTTGTGCCAGAACAACAGCCTGGTACTGGGGCGGATAAATTAAGGGGACAGGTACATCGGTGTCGTATACGCCGATAATGCGTTCACCTGGACGGAAGGTATGCTGTTCTAAAACAAAGGTCTGGGGAGTTACCACAAAATTGATCTGCCCCATGTTTTGTGCGTTTACAGAAAGGAGCAGGGAGCAGCTGCGGTCTGAAACCGAGGTATAAAAGGAACTGACGATTCCGTATACAGATAAATAATTAGCCATAAACTGGTTCTTTCCAATTGTTCTTATCCATATCTTATGAGGGGCAGGAAGTCAATATGAATGTTCTGGAAATGTCAGGCTAAATCGTAATAAAAAAGTCAAGAAATATACCATAAATATTTAGACATATTTCGAGGTTTTACGATATAATAATACCTGAATAAAAAGGCTAGTTAAGAGGTAGGAAATAAATGGAAAAGCAAAAACCCCACAGCAGGAAGAAAAAGTCATTGGGAATCGGGGGTCTGGCTGTAATCGGAGGCGGTTTAGTTGCCGTAGCCGCATTAATTGCGGCGCTTACATATTTACAGATCGCAAGACAGTATAAAGAGGTGTTTTTCCCCAACACCATTATCAATGGTATGGATGCATCCAAAAAGTCCATTGATGAGGTTAAGAAGATGGTTGCAGCCGGCATTGACGGTTATCAGCTTACAATTAAGGAACGGGGTGACAATACAGAGCGTATTAAGGGCACTGACATCGGTATGGAAGCAGTTTTTGACGGAAGTGTGGAAAAACTGCTGCAGGAACAGAAACCTCTTGAATGGGCAAAGCATATTAAGAAATTCCAAAACTTTGATATAGGAACCCTGGTGCAATATAATCAGGATCAGTTTGACGAGGCTGTATCAAAGCTGTCCTGTTTCCAGGAAGATAAGATAAAAGAACCCCAGAATGCTGCCATTTCCCAGTATGAGTCCGGAAAAGGATATCATATTGTCGCGGCAGATGAGGGAACCCGGCCTGATCCGGAAAAGGTGAAACCGCTGATATCGGCTGCTGTCATGGACTTAAAGCCAGAGGTATCCTTAGAGAAAGGCGATGCTTATATAAAACCGCAGATCTCGGCAGATGATCCGGATCTGGTCAGTCAGGTCCAGACCTTAAACCGGTACACGAACGTGAAAGTAACCTATCAGTTTGGCAATAAGAGAGAAGTGTTAAACGGCGATACCATTTCCAAATGGGTGGGAGTAGGAGAAGACGGCAAGGCGTTTTTAAGCAGTTCTGAGGTAACTGCTTATGTAAAGGGGCTGGCTTCAAAGTACGACACTGTATCAAAAGCCAAGACTCTTAATACTTCCTATGGTAAGACGGTAAAAATAACCGGAGGAAGTTATGGCTGGAAGATAGACCAGAAGGCCGAGGCCGATGAACTGGCAGGAATTATCCGCTCTGGAGAAAGCCAGGAAAGAGTTCCTGTGTATAAGCAGGAGGCCGCCAGCTTTGGAGAGAATGATTATGGCAATACTTATGTAGAAGTAAATCTCACAGCCCAGCATTTATATTTTTATAAAGATGGTAAACTGGTTCTTGATACTGATTTTGTATCAGGAAATGAATCAAAGGGCTGGTCAACACCGGCAGGTGTTTACTCCCTTACATATAAGCAAAAGGATGCGACCTTAAAGGGAGAGGATTACAGAACTCCGGTTGCTTACTGGATGCCATTTAACGGAAACATCGGATTTCACGATGCTACCTGGCGAAAGCAGTTTGGAGGAAGCATTTTCAAAACAAGCGGATCCCATGGCTGTGTAAACCTTCCGCCTGCCATGGCCAAAACTCTTTTTGAAAATATTCCGTCAAAAGTGCCGGTACTCTGCTACAATTTACCTGGTACGGAATCAAAGATAACTTCTAACGGTACACCGAAAACCGAAGCTGCCGGTACAACGCCGGCAACAACTGCTTCCACAACGTCAGCTCCGACTACAGCAGCAGCGACAACAGCCGCGCCCACTACTGCGGCTCCAACCACTGCGGCTCCAACTACGGCAGCACCTACAGCACCTGCGGTAACAACGCCTTCCACCCAGGAATCCCCTGTTATAGACAACCCGCAGCAGGAAGCCGGTCCCGGAGTTTCCAGGTCCACAGGTAAGAAAAAAACAGGTCCGGGTGTCAAATAAGGAGATTGATTAACCATGCTTAAGAAAGAAACCTTTGTACCAATCCAGTTTTTTAAAAAAGAGGCTTATACGGGAAGCATGAAAGGAATGCGGTATCGGATTAATAAGGAAGAAGAGGGACTTTTAGTTACCGTATATCCCCAGCCATACTGTTATGAAGCAACTCCCGATGAAAAAAAGACAACAGCTGTTTTCCCTTTTTCAGAGGAAGGAAGAGAGCAGGCTTTGGAATGGATCAACGAACAGTTTACTGAGAAACAGGATCTATGGTCAGCTGCCATAAGAAAATAAGCAAAAACTAAAATTTTAAAAGAGTAAGGAGCTGTCTTGTCACCTGGCAATTGGTTGACAAGGCAGCTCCTTTGTGCTAAATTCAGAGCAGAGAAAAGGAAGGAGATGGTAATTTTGGCAGAAATCATGCCCCATATCAGACTGTCATGCAGCCAGGCAGCGCCCTATGCTCTGCTTCCCGGCGATCCGGCCCGCTTAGACCGTATTGCTGCCTATTTATCAGATGTGCAGGAGCTTGCTTACAACAGGGAATACCGTAGCATAAAAGGGCTTTATCATGGAGTGCCTGTGATGGCGGTTTCTACCGGTATAGGGGGAGCATCAGCCGCAATCGCTGTGGAGGAACTTTCCAGAATCGGAGTCCGTTTAATGATTCGCATTGGCAGCTGTGGTGCCCTTAGAAAAGGAATCGGACTGGGAGATTTAATTCTGGCAAACGGGGCCGTAAGGGATGACGGTGCTTCCTGTTCCTATGTGGATTCCAAGTATCCAGCAATCCCGGATACGGGACTCCTGATTGCCTGTATGGAAAGCGCAAAAGCATTGGGAGCAAGGACTCATGTTGGAATTGCCAGAAGCCATGACAGCTTCTACATCGATCAGGAAGAGGAAATCTGCGCTTACTGGGCGGGGAAAGGTGTACTTGGATCTGACATGGAGACGGCTGCTGTATTTGTTACAGGAGGCTTGCGGGGGGTTAAAACGGCGTCCATACTGAATACGGTGGTGGAATATCAGGAAGAACTCTCAGAACAGATTAACAGCTATACAGACGGCGAATCTGCCATGATGAGAGGGGAACAGATGGAGATCCTTACTGCACTGGAAGCGTTTTTTCGAATGAGTCAATCAGGATCATGAATGGAGGAAATGAGATGAATCATTTATTTAAGACCAGGCTGCACGCAGCTACTTTTGTACTGATACCGGCCTGTATTGGAATTAATTATTTAGGAAAACTTTTTGCGTCAGTTTTAAAACTTCCCCTTTGGCTGGATTCAATCGGAACCTGTATCGGAGGAGTGCTTGGGGGTCCGGTCATAGGGGCTGTCTGCGGAGCAGCCAATAACCTGATTTTTGGCTTTACCACCGGTGATTCCATCACTTTGATCTATGCGTTAACCAGTCTGGGAATCGGAGCTGCAGTGGGAATCATGGCTAGGCTTGGTCATATGGAAAAGTTGTCGGGAGCCATTCTGACTGCAGTAGCTGCAGGACTTACGGCAGTTGTTATCTCCACTCCTTTGAATGTGATATTCTGGGGCGGTGCAACCGGAAACGTCTGGGGAGATCTCTTATTTGGATGGTCCCAGTCAGCCGGATTGCCCATATACTTAGGATCATTTCTGGATGAACTGGTGGTGGATGTACCGGACAAGCTCATAACAGTCCTGATTGTATTTGCCATAATAAAAGGACTGCCTAAAAAACTCACCTCCCTTTATGACATCAATGATGAAGTAGAAAGTCTGGATTAAGAAAGGGTTATTCCTATGAAAAGCATTAGTCTCTACGTAGATAAGGACAGCTATTTAACCAGGCTTCACCCGTTTGCCAAGATGGTTTATATTCTGGCAGCCATCAGCGTGCCTCTGATTGGAGGCGCGCTGTGGATGTACGGGCTGTTTCTGGTAATCAGCCTGGGCCTTTTGATCAGCGGAGGAATCTTAAAGAAGGTTTTTCCGCTGATTGCATTTTCATTTACCATTATCATCACTATTTTTCTTATTCATGGTCTGTTTAATAAGGAGAACACGACGGTTCTGTTTCGGATCGGAGCGCTGGTCTTTTATCAGGAAGGTCTCCTTTACGCATGCCGGATCGGTTTGAATATTTTAAATATGCTTCTTGCTTTTGCGGCATTTGTACTGACCACCAGGCCCGCGGATCTGGTGGATGATTTAGAGCAGACCGGTTTTTCTCCCCGATTCGGATATATGATTGCCTCTGTTTTTCAAATCATACCTCAGATGATGGCGACCATGAATACCATTTTAGATGCCCAGAGAAGCCGTGGAATGGAAACCGAAGGAAGCTTATTTATCAGGGCGAAGGCGTTTATTCCTTTGATTTCTCCCGTAGTCAGCAGTTCTCTTATCAATACCAGAGAACGGGCAATTGCTCTTGAAGTGAGAGGATTTGGATCGAAGAATAAAAAAACTTTTTTAAGAGAACACCGGCTTTTGGGCAGGGACAAACGGTTCATGATTCTCATGGTTCTGTTTATTGCGGCTTCGGTTGTATGGAGGATGATGTATGGCATTCATTGAAGTGAGCGGTTTGAAATACCGGTATCCCCACACCCATAAGCTGGCCCTTGACGGGATTGATTTTGAAGTGAAGAAGGGAGAGTTTATCGGGATTGCAGGGGAAAACCAGGCAGGAAAAAGTACTCTCTGCCAGGCATTTGCAGGACTGGTTCCTACCATGTTCCGGGGGGCGTATGGGGGAAAGGTGGTTATAGACGGAATGGAAGCATCAAAGGTACCAATTGCAGCTTTGTGCCAGAAGGTGGGACTTGTGTTTCAGAATCCGTTTAACCAGCTGTCCGGTGCGAAGGATACTGTTTTTGATGAAATTGCTTTTGGACTTCAGAACCTTGGAATTCCAAGGGAAGAGATCGGAAAAAGAGTGGAAAAAGCATTACGGACTTTGGATATCATCAGGTATAAGGACAGGAATCCCTTTGATTTATCCGGCGGGCAGATTCAGAGGGTGGCTATCGCCAGCATTCTTGCCATGGAGCCGGAAGTTCTTGTCCTTGATGAGCCTGCCTCCCAGCTGGATCCCCAGGGCAGCGAGGATGTGTTTCGAGTGGTTGAAAAGCTTGCAAAAACCGGAATCACCATCATCATGGTGGAACAGAAGATGGAAAAGCTGGCGGCCTACTGCGATAAAATCCTATTGCTTCATCAGGGAAAGCAGGTGGCTTATGATGTTCCGGAACGAATTTTTTCCAGAGATGACTTAAGTAAGCTGGGAGTAGAGCCTCCTGTATACACCCAGGTTTCCAAAACCCTTTTCGTGCACTGGGAAGAGGGAGAGGAGCTTATCTATCCCGTTACATTAAAGCAGATACAGCAGTTAAAGGATCAGTTTCCTCTCAGACTTCCCGGAAGAATAAGAGGCAGAAACGGTGTGAAACAGGAGTCGGAGATATTTTCCATAAAAGATCTGGGTTTTTATTATATACCCGGCGCTCCTGTGATTGAAAATCTTACACTTACCCTTGATTTAAGACCGACTGCAGTGATCGGGCAGAACGGCGCCGGAAAAACTACTCTCGTCAAGCTTCTTAAGGGGCTGTTAAAACCAAAGGCAGGAACTGTTTTACTGGAAGGGGAAGATATTTCAGGGCGGACAGTTGCCCAGCTTGCAAAAAAGGTGGGATATGTATTTCAGAATCCTGATGACCAGATCTTTAAAAATCAGGTTTTAGAAGAGGTGATGGTAGGCCCCTTAAACATCGGCATGACGAGAAAAGAAGCGGAACATCGCGCCAGAGAAGCCCTTGAGATGGTGGGGCTTCTCCATGCAGCAGAAGAAAATCCTTATGATCTGGATTTATCTGAGCGGAAGATGGTGGCAATTGCATCCGTTGCCGCAATGGACCCTAAGGTGATGATATTAGATGAACCCACTATCGCCCAGGATGCCAGAGGGCGGGAAGTATTGGGGAAATTAATCCGTACCATGACAGAGAAAGGGAAATTCGTACTGGCCATCCTTCATGACATGGATTTTGTTGCCCGGTATTTTGAGCGGGTTATCGTCATGGCAGGAGGAACGGTGATTTCAGACGGACTGGGAGAGGAGGTCTTTTACCAGAAGGACACTCTTTTAAAAGCCCGGCTGGAGCCGCCTCACATTACAAGACTTTGCGAACTCCTTGGATATGAAGGAGCATTTTTGACAACAGAGGACATCAGAGAACAAGGCAGGTATGACGAGACGTGGATGGAAGCAGAAGAAGAAACAAAATAGTGGAATTTTTAAATGAGGAAGGACAGCCGGTATCAGGTGGAGATCTGGCCAGGAGACTGGGCGTAAGCAGACAGGTGGTTGTACAGGATATCGCACTTTTACGGGCGGAAAATGAGAGAATCATATCCACCAATAAAGGCTACCTCCTTCACAGAGGAGAAGACGAAAATAAACAGGCACATATAAGGATCTTTGGGACCAGTCACCGGACAGAGGATACCTTAGATGAACTTAATACCATCGTTGATTATGGGGGAAGACTTAAAAATGTGTTGATTGAACACCAGTTATACGGACAGATTGAGGTGGATTTAATTATTAACAACCGTCTGGATGCTGCAGAATTTGTGGAGCATATGAAATCCTCCAAAGACCAGCCCTTAAATGTACTGACTGGAGGCTGTCATTATCATACTGTAGAGGCAGACTCGGAGAAAAATCTGGATTTTATTGAGGCAGAGCTGAAAAAGAAAGGCTATCTGATATAGGATTAAGACGTTTTCCCCCTTTTCGAATCGTTTGAAGTATGATATGATATTGTATTATTGAAGTGACTGACATGGAGGAAGAAAGATGGAAGATAACAAAGAAGAAATAATTTCTAAAAACTTTATTGAGCAGGAGATAGACAAGGATCTTTTAGAAGGCGTTTATAACCATGTGCAGACCAGATTTCCGCCGGAGCCAAACGGTTATCTGCATATCGGACATGCCAAATCCATCCTGTTAAACTATGGCCTGGCTAAAAAGTATGGCGGAAAATTCAACC
>JAEWPQ010000213.1 GCA_023460575.1 Bacillota bacterium | reverse complement strand
GTATCTTGTCATCCATTAACTTTTCCTCCGTCTAGCTGCATTTGTATTACTGTATGGGTATCATCTGTTATCTTATAGTATTCACTGATCCGGTATCCGATTACCCATAGGACATGGGAACCTTCCGCAACAAGAGGAATTTTTCCACGTTCTTCTCTGGGAACCTTGGCATCGATCAGATAGGACTTTAAAGTCTTTCTTCCGCCTCCGGCCAGTGTCATGTAATCTCCGGTTTCCCGATACCTCACAGAAAGTGCACATTTGATTTTATCATAATCAAACCATTTCGTATACCCGTTTTTGGGAATTTCCATGCCTTTTTTGTAGGAAAAAACAGAAAAATCCACATTTGGAAGACAAAAATCCTGGTGGTTATCCACCAGATCTTCGACATTTTTCTTTTTTATCCACATTTCTTTCCCGGTTCTTACTGCAATCAGTCCTCCGGGAAGGTCGATCTGCCTGCCTGCAGGACCAAAAAGAAGCGCTGCTGCGCTTTCCACATGAATCATAGTAATATCTTTCATGGACTGATTGACGGTGTTAATCATCTGCCGGATTACATAAGTCCTTATTATGTCATCCTCTGCCAGTAGTATTTCAGTACCAATTCCACACTGAAAAACGGACCCGGATTCGTCTTTTTTCCATATTCCGAGATTCTTTAAAAGGCTGCCTGCCTGTTTTTCTAAGTAAGCATCTGCTTTTGCCGCCATTAACCCCGCATGGATAATGTTCTCTCCTGCCCTTGCGTTTAACTGCTCTTTGACCTGGGGAAGTATCACTCTTCTAATCCGGTTTCTGGCATATTCAATTCCGCTGTTGGTGGAATCCTCACAATAACATATCCTTTTTTCCCTGAGATATGCAAGAATATCCTCTCTCCCCACACATAAAAGAGGGCGCACAATATTCCCTCTTAAAGGGCGCATTCCGCCCAGTCCTTTTAATCCGGTTCCCCGGAACAGATTATATAGTATGGTCTCTGCCTGGTCGTCACCATGATGAGCTACTGCAATCTTTGTTCCCTCAAACCGCTGCCTTTCTTCTTCAAAAATCTCATATCTTAAATGTCTTCCTGCTTCCTCTACTGACATTCCATGCTCTTTTGCATAGCCTGCAGCATCTACATAAACACAGGAAAAGGGCACCCCCAGTTTTTCTGAGAGTTCCCCGGCATAGTTACTGTCTCTGTCCGCTTCTTCTCCTCTTAAGCCATGATGAACATGCACCGCTTTTAAAGTCAGATCAAATTCCTGCTTCATTTCGTTTAAGACTACAAGAAGACAGACAGAATCGGCTCCTCCGGATAACGCCACGATCACGCGGTCTCCCCGGTCAAACAGCTGGTTCCGTCTGACATAATCCAAAATCGTTTTGTACATTCAGCCACCTTCCTTAGTTGATTTTCTCCCCTCTCTATCATAAATATACCCGCAAATCATGTCTGTTGCAATTATTATTTTCGTTTCCATATTCCGGCTGTCAGCACGGTCATATCATCCGCTGCATTTTCCGTAAATGATCTCGCAAACAAAAGAATCCGGTCCGCCATGTCCTGTGGATTCTTAATTGGCATTCCTGCAATGAATTCCTGAAGCATCAGCTCCTTGTCATCTGCAGGCAGTGCATCTAATACTCCGTCGCTCACCATTATAATCCGGTTATCATCCCATAGCTTTTTGGATAATAGAACCGGCTCTACCGGACTTAATATTCCCATGGGAACTTCACCGGCCTCTAAGCGCTCCACCCCTCTTTCGTTACGGATATAGGTGGCTGCTGCTCCCAGTTTCATGGCTTCCATGATACCGGTTTTTAAATCAATGCAGCATAAATCCAGCGTCGCTGGATGCTGGGATATTCCGGTAAGAAGAAGTACGGTATTCACCATTTTTAAGGCGGCCCGTGTGGAGAAACCTGCCTCCAGCAGTCTCTGGGTCAGTTCGATTACCTGCCTGCTCTCTTCCTCCGCAATTTTTCCGCTTCCCATGCCGTCAGACAGACTCATGACCGCCTGTCCGGGCTGAACCTGTCCAAATGTATAGTTGTCTCCGGAAATCTCTTCACCGCTTTTAATGGCTTTTGCTGCACCATAGATAATCTGATAATCCCCCTTTTCGACAAAACGAATGGTATCCGCTGACCTGGTTACCAAAGTTCTTCCGTCAGGTGCAACGGTCCACTCTCCTTCCTCCATGGCATCCTCAAGAATCTCTGCCGCTTCCTTGACCGTGACGCAGCGCCCGTTTAAGGTTCTCATGGTAAGATAGGCTTCTCTCTGCTGATTCTCATATTCCAGTAGCAGCATTTTCTCTATCACAATGTGATTTTTACGGAATGCCCGTTTGATCTCATCTTCCCAGTCCGGAGTGATGTCAGTGGCATGCTCCACCTGATGGGAAAACTCCTCTAATATCACCGCCAGCTCTTTAAACTGGACGATAATTGCATCTCTGCTTTCCAGAAACCGGTTCTTCCATGCAAGGTTCATGGTCGCCCGGCCAAGCCCCCTGTTTAGGTGAGCCAGATACTCATCCCTTCTTTTACAGCTTTCCAGAAAAAAACGGGGCATGTCCCCGTAATCTACGCTTCCCTTCTGTTCAAACGCACGAATTAAATACTGCAGATAATATTGGTTGTCCTGTTCCTTACCGGGATATACGATACATTTGTTGCAGCCTGCGCATACCATTGCTGCAGCAGTCTCAAGTGCTGCAATCCCGTCTTCCTTAGTAAGTCCCTGTTCTGCGGACAGCTCATCTGTGCACGCTCTGGCAAGTTCTCCAAGCGAATTTGCCATGTCGTTTAATCTCTTTGCCGTATATACATTCACATCAGCCATATCGTGATGTGCCGCCTTACGTCTGAACACAAAAATCCCTCCTGCCTATATCATGCTTTAAACCATTATATACAGGGTGGAGGGAAATTTTTGTCAAAACAGCTGATTCAAATTTAAAATTGTACGACAGGTTTCCTCTATATTGTCCATGCTCTTTGGACATAAAGGGATACCCGCAGACTGTTTACTTCTTCTGCGACGGCTTTAATAATATCTCATCGGGCTTCACAAGACCCAGCTTCTGCTTTGCCACCTCTTCGATATACTGCTTCGTCTGGACATATACCCGGTATTCCTCCAGTTCTTTGGCACGGTTCTGCTCCTTGTCCACCTGCGCCTGAAGATTCTGCAGGCGAAACTGATATTCCAGTTCTTTTTCTTTGAGCGATGCACCTTCGATTGTGACAATCACAGCGAGGCTGAATACCACAAAAGTGATACCAATCAGAGCCATTCGGTTGCCCCATCTATCTTTTCTTTTTCTTCTTGACTTTCCCATCTCGTTCATACAATCACCAGTTGTTTCTATTGCCGCCCTTTGGAGCGGATCCACTTATGCACTTTCATTTTAAGATATTTTTGAAGGTTTTTCAAGGATTTTAAAAAAAACCTGCTTACCAGCCGGTCATATAAAAACATTCCAAGAAAAATCCCGGCTATGACATATCCTCTCAATCCTCCGTCATTTTGCTCATACAACAGGGAGAATGTCACCAATGCGGCATAAACCCAGTAGATCATGTCCTCGATTCCCGTAAATACATAAGTATGAGGAATAAAAATACGGAAAATTCGCAGCAGGTCATATGTCATCATAAGCCCTGCACCTGTGAAAAAGCTGTAGAGCAGAAGTTTTACTTCATATACGATATGAACGCTCATATGACTCCCTCTGGATTTTATTTAAACAGCCTGGACAGAAGAGATTCCCCTGATCTGCGCAAAGCCTCGTTAGAGGAATAAATCAGGCTCTCTATGCTGCCGTTTAGATCCACTTCCCCTTTTTCCAGTGTTAACCGGCTGACATGAAGATCCTTGCCCTTTAACGTCAGCAGCCCCATATCAGTATCCAGTACCACCTGGTTTTCGTCAAAGGAGACTACATCCCGTATTCCTGTCATCGTGCTGGAAGCACGATTATCTATTGTCAGCCTGTGAGGGCGTGTGCTAATTTTTTCTTCCATAAAGAAAAACCTCCTAATATACCTGTCTAAAGTATATTAGGAGGCGAGCTCCATTATTCCTGAAATTAATGTTTTGTATCAAATGTAAGACTAAAGATAGCGATAAAGCTCTTTTGCCTCATCTTTTTTTACAGTTTCCGCGACATCAAGAACCTCTACCTTAACTGAACTGGTTCCAAAATGTATTTCAATTACATCACCTTCCTTAATGTTTAAGGAAGCTTTTGCAGGTTTTTCATTCACAAGCACACGGCCTGCATCACAGGCTTCGTTTGCCACGGTTCTTCTCTTAATGATTCTGGAAACTTTCAGAAACTTATCAAGTCTCATGGATTATGCGTTCACCATATCCTTTAATGCCTTACCTGCTTTGAACTTTGGAGTCTTGGAAGCCGGAATGTTCATAACTTCACCGCTCTTAGGATTTCTGCCTTCTCTTGCAGCTCTCTCAGATACTTCGAATGTACCAAAGCCAACTAACTGGATTTTCTCGCCCTTAACTAATTCTTCAGATATTACATCTGTTAAAGCTTTTACTGCCTTTTCTGCATCCTTTTTGGACAGCT
>JAEWPQ010000212.1 GCA_023460575.1 Bacillota bacterium | reverse complement strand
CTCTTATTAATTTCCCCTGCTGCTCTAACTCCTCACAATCTCTCCGGATCGTGGTTTCCGTCACCCCCAAAAGCTGCGCCAATTCCCGTGTATTTACAATCTCCTTCTCATTTACCATTTCCACTATCTTTTCGAATCTCTGACTCGCAATCATTATTGCTCCTCACCTTTTTCTTATTATTACTAGTACACTAATTCAACATCGAAACAAAATAAATAAAAACAATATGAAATACTATTCACAATATTCACGGATACAATTTTTACTTGTCTCATTATATCATATTATATCATTCAGTAAAATGGTTATTTCTCAAACAGATATCATTCTTTTATCCGGTATTATATCAATAAAATAAAATTTGAAATCAGCTGCATCTGTTTTTATATTTTGATAAAAAGTCTGATATAACAAGGTATGCTTCCTCTATATTCTGCGGTATATCCTCATGTCGTATAAACCCTTTTCCCCGTGGCCCATAACCATTCTCATCATCTCGCAGTCTCCATACTTCACCCAGAATCAATTCGTAAAAGCGTTCTATTTGCCAGAGGTACTGATAGTGTGGTGTTATATTCTCTTCTTTATCTATTTGCGCAATAAAGGGAGCGAAACTG
Organism: Bacillota bacterium; assembly: GCA_023460575.1. GTDB lineage: Bacteria > Bacillota > Clostridia > Lachnospirales > Lachnospiraceae > Lacrimispora. The sequence continues at coordinate 3,751 of JAEWPQ010000212.1, read as the reverse complement.
ATTAAAATCTTGTCTCCTGCTATATAATTCTGTGCTGTGGCATAGCTTCTGCGTTGCAGAACAGGGTCCTGTAACAGGAGAAATGAATTACCAATAATTTCTCTTTCATTCAGAATATCCATGGCGAATTTAATATTTTCGGCAGTATTGGTAGATTGATTTTCAATAATTATTTTGTTTTCTGGAATAGAATATTTTATCTGTGCCAAAAACGAATAAAGCTCTGCTTCTGTATCAGGTAACTGGCCAATTTCCATACCTGATATAGCACTTATCTTTTCTTTCAGCTTTTGAGTGGAGTGTCCGATTCCACCGCAAAACAATAAATAATCACAAAGTCCCTTATGATATGCATCACATCCAATTTCCACAATCATTGGCAAGTCGCTTCCAAGCAGCAAGAGTATATCCACTTTTTTAATATGATAGCTTTTATATAATTCATCAACTGTCAATTCTTTCAGCTGGCGTAATGCCAGGAACTGGCTTATTTTATTAACTGCGTCAACTATTTCTTTCTTCATATCAACCTGCTTTTCATTCAAGAACCATACTTTCATCTAAAAGGTTTTATTGTATGTATATGAATTACTCTGGCATTGATTTCCTTTTATCAGTCACCAAACACAGCTTTATCATCTGCCTGAAATTTCTTGATTCCAGCATCGGTAAGGGGATGATGGGTCATCTGCTCAATTACGCTATATGGAACAGTTGCAATATCTCCCCCAGCAAGAGCACAATCAGTCACATGCACCGGAGTACGCACGCTGGCACAGATAATCTGAGTATTCAATCCTGCCATCTTAAATATCTGAACAATTTCCCCTATCAGATCAATTCCTCTGGTACTGATATCATCTAGACGGCCTAAAAATGGAGAAACATAGGTTGCTCCGGCCCTGGCTGCAAGAAGGGCCTGGCTTGCACTGAATATAAGCGTTACATTAGTACGAATCCCCTCTGCTGTCAGAGCCTTGCAGGCCTTTAAGCCCTCAACAGTCATAGGAATTTTAACAACCATGTTGGGATGGATGTTTGCAATCTCTCTTCCCTCATTAATCATCCCCTCCGCATCTACTGTTGTTGCTTTCACCTCTCCGCTGATTGGTCCATTGACAATCTCTGTAATTTCTTTTATGACCTCTTTAAAATCTCTTCCTTCTTTTGCAATCAGAGACGGGTTTGTAGTAACGCCGCAGATTACTCCCATATCATTAGCCTTTTTGATATCTTCTACATTTGCTGTATCAATAAAAAATCTCATGATGTTATTTCCTCCATTTTTTATATTCATCTACTGGTTTTTATTTCAGAAAAGGGCCGTTCACATCAAACAGCCCTTTAACAATTTATATAACAAAGGACACCGTTTACTGGTTAATATGTATCCTTTGATTTGACATCACCGTTTTCTAACCCCAATACAACCGGAACTGATTTATAACCCACGCCCATTCTATCAATGCCCATATCAATTAACTGCAAAAAATGCTCCCTTGTACGGATACAGCCGCTGCCCTTAACCTTGCACTTATCACCAACCTCTTCCATCATTATCTTAATGATTTCAGGAGTCGCCCCATGAGACTCAAACCCAGTTAAAAACCCTGTACTTGTCTTTACAAAGTCTGCACCGGCATCTACGCAGCATTGACACGTTTGTCTCACCTGTTCTTCTGTCAGGGCGTCTGTCTCAAAGATAACCTTCAACTCTCTTTCATATTTATGCGCTGCCGCTACGCATGCCTTAAGGTCTTTTGTTACATCCTCATATTTGCCGCTTCTAATCAGTCCGAAATTTGCAACAATATCCACTTCCCTGACTGTATCATATTTAGCTGCATCTTCGATTTGCTGTACCCTGGATTCCGTTGAGCTTGTGCCGAATGGGAAATCTGTTACCGGGCACAGCATTGTATCTGTCCCCTTAACATATGGTTCACATACAGCCATATACCCTGGGTTAATACAAATTGTTGCACATTTCAGCTTTACTCCGTTCTTTGTGAGGTCAATGATCTCCTGCTCAGTAAATTCTGGTTTCAAGACAGAATAGTCAATGTAAGAGGCCAGTTCCGTCAAGCTCATTTCACTTGCTTTTTTATTTAATTTTTTCATCACTTTTTCAGATAACGATGATTGTTTTTATCTTTTATTGTTCGTTATCTTTCCTCCTACTGGTAATATAACACATTTATATACATTTGTAAATAATTTATTTTCATTTTTGTATATTAATCTTTGTTTTTGTTTGTTTAAAAATCATTCTCTCATGTGTGGTCCAAGTTTAAATCACCTGCATTTGTGATTTGTGATAGCAGAAGGTTTAATTATTCGTTACAGAGGCAAGGGGATTTTTGCTGCTGAAAAAAATGACTGCCTTATTGTTGATTTAAATGAGTCTGAAAAATCAAAAAAAAACAATCCCCTGTCAGAATAGACCAAAGGATTATTTCTCTTTAAAGCTTATAGAATTGGATAGGCCACAACATGCTATTCATAAATCACCTTTTTCTTCAATTCCTAACCATAATTCTTTGTCTCAACCAAGAGATTGATTTTATGAAGGCGCTCTGTAAATTTATCATAATCACTTAACAGAATCCCCATATACAGCATATCAACAATTGCCAACATGGAAATACGTGATACCATAGTCTCGCTATAAAAAGTTGTTTCAAAATCACCCGTTAAAAGTTCAATATCCGAAAATTGAACGATTGCAGACGCCTTATAATTTGTGACAGATATGGTTGTTGCTCCTGCCCTTTTTGCAATACCCAGTGTATCGACAATATCCTTGGTACTCCCGGAATGTGAGAAAGCAATGGCAACATCATTCTTTCCCAGAGACATACAGCTCAGCTGTTCTAAATGGTTATCAGCAAAATAGCTGGCATTCAATCCGATCCTGACCAACTTACTAACCAGGTCCAGCGCTACACTTCCAGAATTCCCAACACCTAAGATATTGATCCGGTCCGCTTTCAAAATCACTTTAACCGCTTTTTCATAAGAAGAGTAATCAAAAATATGCATGGTATCCTGAAGCCCTTTGATTGTTGTATTAAATATTTTCTCCGGAACATCGCGAACGGTATCTGACTTTGAAAAGCTTAATTCCAATAGCTTCGGAGGCTGTTCTTCTGCTGATGCTACTTTTCCCCAATCTAACAAAACATGTTCTTTAAATTCACTGTAGCCTTTAAAACCAATTGCTTTGGTAAAACGGATTACAGATGGGTCACTGACCTCTGAAGCAGCTGCAAGTTCTGATAATGTCATTCTGGAAACTTCATATCCAGTGGATAATACAACATCAGCCACCTTCTTTTCGGACTTACTCAAGGAACTATAATTCAATTTGATAATCTCGCTATAATTTCTATTTTCCTGCAAAATATTCCCTCCAGCCTTTTGTAGTTCTACTACATGGTATTATATAAATATAACAATGTCAACTTTTTTGTATCATTGACGTGTATTGCAAAATACTCCCCTTATCAGCATTTAACAACTAATTGCTTATAAATAACACCATGTGGCAGGCAAGTATACCGAAGCCAGTATTCCTGCCTGCCGTTCTTATTTCACAAAAGTCAAAGCTCCTCTTCTGGTTCTTCTGATTCCGGAGGGATTTCAAATAGTAGCAAGGTTCCCGGACCAATTGATTTTATCTCCTCAGCCAGAAAGTCCAAATCATATGCATCCTTATTCAGGTATGTATGTAACACCACAGGCATATTCA
>JAEWPQ010000211.1 GCA_023460575.1 Bacillota bacterium | reverse complement strand
TTGTAGGAAAACCCTGCGATGTGACTGCTCTGCGCAATTTTGCAAAAATAGATGAAAGAGTCAGTGATCATATAAAATATATGTTTTCCTTCTTTTGTGCGGGTGCACCAAGTGAGCAGGCCAATATCCAGCTTTTAAATAAGATGGGGTGCGGGAAAGAGGGGTGTATTTATTTAAGATACCGGGGTGATGGGTGGCCTGGCTATGCAACGGCCATTGACCGGCACGGTGTGACGTTTCAATTGGATTACAGAAGTGCGTGGAGGGATACGCTGGGCCGGGATATACGTAAAATGTGCCGGTTCTGTCTGGATGGGATCGGAGAAATGGCGGATATCAGCTGCGGAGATGCCTGGTATTTGGGAGAAGATAACAAGCCGTTGTTTACGGAAGCAGCGGGAAGAAATGTTGTCTTTTGCAGGACCCAGTGGGGAAAAGATTTGTTTATAATGGCATCGGAAGCTGGGTATCTGACGAAATCGGCTTACCCTGAATTTGAAAAGGAACTGCCTTTGTATCAGGCGTATCAGTATGAGAGACGTACAACAATGGGAACAACCATACTGGCTTTAAAAGCAATGGGGAGAAGGTATCCCAAATATAGTGCTGAGCTATTGAGATCCTATGGGAAACGAGTTGGATTAAAGCATAAAATCAGCCGTTTTAAGGGCACCATTGAAAGAATTGCTAAGAAGAAGCTATAATTTGCAGTAGAAAGAGGACCAATATAATTGATTACGTATATTTTAGAAGATATGAAACAACCGGTTTCCTATTTAATATCAGGAATTGCAGCAGCCATTGCGGTATATATCTTTATGAAATGGATAAGGTGCTGCGTGGGAAAAAAACGGAAGAGAGAAAAGGAGGGCATCAGCCTGTATCTTTGGGTGGCATACTTAGTGGTACTTGCAAGAACGGTTTATTTTTGCAGACCTTCCTTATCGAGGAATAAAGTAAATATGGCAGTGATGGGCACCTGGGGAACATCTCTGCGTTCACATGTTTATGTGATTGAAAATCTTATGTTATTCATACCTTTTGGGATATTATTACCCTTATGCTTTCCAAAAGCCCGAAACAGCCTGATTTGCATCTTATCGGGCTGTTTGCTGAGTGTTTTTATTGAAACAGTTCAATATATGACACAGAGAGGGAACTGCGAATTGGATGATGTTATCATGAATACTTTAGGAACGTTAGTGGGGTGGGTGATTTATACTGTTTTTAAAAATGGTAAAATATAGTAAAATACTATGAATTTTAGGTTACGAAAACAGGCTGTAATTTGTTGAAATTTACCAAAAAGTAATGAAAATGCAAATATTGCTATACTATTTCTCATTTATGCCGATAAAAGTAAGAGACAAAAATAGAGGAGTAGGAGTATGAAATCATCTACATTAAAAAAGATAGTTATCGCTATTATAGCAGTATTGGCAGCAATTCTTTTAGCGGGATATTTGCTGATAACCGGTGCGATTAAGAAAAACAGAGTACAGCCTATGGATTTTACGCAGGATCTGAATTTAAAGAAACCAGATCCGGTAAAAGAACAGCCTTCTGTCCTGTTTTTGGGAAACAGTATGACTTATTATAATGACCTTCCCTCTGTGTTTACGCAATTGAGTCAAAGCGGAGGATATATGCCGGAGGTTTATGAACTGACAGAAGGTTCTTATCGTCTGGAGTATTTTGCAGACCGTGAGGATGAGGTGGGGAGCCAGGTGTATGATGCGCTGGAAAACTATATCTGGGATTATGTAATTTTACAGGAGCAAAGCGGAATCGCCACAATGGGAGAAGATGTGATGTATCCCGCAGCAAGGACCCTTGACACTATGATCCGTCAGGCTCAGGGAGAGTCGGTATTTCTCATGACCTGGGCTTTTAAAGAAGGAATTTCAATTGATTTTTTGCCGGGATTTAAATATAAGGAATCAAGAGCTGAGATGCAGACAAAAATTGCAGGTCATTATATGGATATTGCAAAGGAACTGGATGCCATGCTGGCACCTGCAGGAATTGCTTTCATGCGGTGCGCATCACAGTTTCCTGAGATTGAATTATGGGATGAAGATGAAAATCATCCTTCCCCTGCAGGTACCTATCTTTCTGCGTGTGTCTTATATAAAGTTCTTTATGATCAATCTCCGGAGGGACTTGAGTATTCAGGAGATTTAGATCCACAGACGGCTGGTAAATTACAGCTGATCGCGGCAGATATTAAGTAGCAGAGTTTTTTGCTGTTTCAATATAATCAATAAACAGATGGAGAAAATACGTATGAGAAACAAATGGAATGTTAATGTAAACGGAATGAATCACGAGATTTCGTTTAAAACAGGAGTGTTTAAGGGAAAAGCAGTAGTTGACGGTGTTTCAACCCCAGTGAAGAACAACAGTATGTTTATCCGGCTTTTTGATTTTCCGATCAATCTGGATGGAACAACAGTCCACCTTACAGCAATTGGCAATAAAATTGACCTGGCTGTGGATGGGGTTTATGTAAACTCAAAGAAACCTTATGTTCCTTTCGAAAATATACCTAAGTGGGCTTACCTGTTGTCTGCAATTTTAGTTGTAGGCGGCTGGGCAGCGTGCGGTTTAATCGGAATGCTTCTGGGACTGCTGTCAAGCACTCTTATTATAAGCAGATCTGTTACACCACAAAGAAAGAATCTGGTTCCATTTACCATAGGTGTAACTGCTGTGTGCATAATTTTAGATTTACTAATAACATTTGGTGTTGTTTTGATGACTGTATAAAATACGCGTCCGGGTATCCGGACGCGTATTTTATTACAAAGAGGCGGCGTGCTCTGTTTCGTAATATTCAGTGAGAATATCCAAAAAAGCTTTGGCATAATTGGGCAAATACCGGTTTTTCTGATAGGCAGCGATCAGTGTATTATCGTTTCGCGTTTTCCCCACAGAAAGGCAGACAGAGGAGGAAGGCTCTCTGTTTCTCAGATAGTGATAGTAGCTTTCCGGAGCGAATGCGGCGCCCAGGCCCTCCATGGCCAGACGGATAGACATCTCACTGTTACGGGTATGAAGAAGGATTCTTGGTTCCATCTCATATTCTTCAAAGAGTCTTAACGCGATTCCCCCCGTGTTCTGATCAGGATAAAGAAGAATAAAGGATTCTTCAGACAGAAGGTTTAAATCAATCCAAGGATATTGAAAGCCTTCTTTTTTAATTGCTTTTTCTGACAGTGGATTGTCTGCGGACAGCACAAGAACCATTTCCTCTTTTCCGATGATCTGATAATCTAAGTCAGTTGGAAATTCATGCACATTATAAAAGGTTAAGTCAACCGTGTGATCCGTTAAGGTGTGCTCAGCTACAAAATTGACTTCCTCCATCATATTGACGGTGACGTGAGGGTAGAGCCTGTGGAATTTCATCAGAGTGGGACCAATCAGGCTGTTTCCAAGCATAATGGGAAGGGCGATGTTTAGACGGCCGTGGTTATGGTGCATAATATCATCGAATTCAATATTCCATTCCATGCCGTATTCCACAATCTTTTCCGCATAATGAATGTAACGCTCTCCAATATAAGTGGGAAAATAACCGCTTCCCACCCGGTCAAATAACCGGGTTCCCAGCTGCTGCTCTAAATTTTTTAAATATTTGCTTAAGGACGGCTGGGAAATAAAAAGCGTTTCTGCTGCTTTGCTGATGCTTTTATTTCTGGAAATAGCCAGAATGTAACGGGCTTCTTTTAGATCCATGGGTAATTTCTCCTTTTTATACGCCGATTATAGCTTTACTGCATAGAAAATATAGATTATATGTATTTGACGTACATTGTATCATAAATTATAATAAATGTATAGATATAAATTAATTGTACTTATAAATAGTTATAAGAAACAGCAACGTTTGGAGTGCAGAAAACATGGAGAGGTTAAAATGAAGAAACGCAGTGCATTTGTAATGATAATTCCCGGTCTGGTGATTCTGGCAGTATGTCTGTTCCTTCCGCTTTTAAGAGTGCTGATTCCCTCCCTTCATACAGGAGAGTATCCCTTAAGCGCATATGTGACATTTTTCCAGGATGAATATTATCGGAAGATCTTTGTAAGAACCGTGAAGGTTGCATGTTTAACCACCGGATTTTGTATGGTGCTTGGGGTTCCTACCGCATATTTTATCAGCCGGTGCAGTAAAAAATGGAGAGGAATACTGCTTTCTGTTTCCATTTTCCCCATGATGACCAATTCTGTAATCCGAAGCTTTGCATGGATTAATATATTAGGAAGCAACGGGCTGATCAATCGACTGCTTATTACAGCTGGAATTGTGGAAAAACCGCTTAAGCTGCTTTATACAGACTTTGCCATTATCATCGGATCGGTTTACTTATTTCTTCCTCTTATGATTGTGACGGTAGCAGGTGTTATGGAAAATATCGGTGATGATATGATGGAGGCAGCTCTAAGTCTTGGTGCAGACCGGATCCGTGCTTTTATGAAGGTGATTTTCCCCATGAGTCTGCCGGGAATCATTGTGGGAGGGATTTTAGTATTTACCGGAACCCTCACTGCTTATACCACTCCCCAGTTATTAGGCGGAAATAAAAACATGGTTCTTTCCACCTTTATTTACCAAAGAGCCATGAGCGTGGGCGACTGGGATGGAGCAGCTGTTATTTCCCTGATCATGATTGTTGTAACACTTGCTGTAATCAAAGGATTTAATTCACTGGCAGCGAGACTTGACAAAAGAGGAGGAGACCATGCGTAAAAATAAAATGCTGACTGTTTTTGCTGTTCTCGTATTTGGCTTTTTGATTTTGCCTCTGATTATCATTACGGTTACCGCTTTTGGCAAAGGCAGTGCCATAACCTTTCCCATTGATTCTTTCTCTGTTAAATGGTTTGTAAAGGTATTTACCATAAAATCTTTCCGGATTTCATTTTTAACGAGTCTTGAGATTGCCATGCTGGCTACGGTTATCGCCCTTTTAGTGGGAATACCGGCAGCCTATGCTCTGGCAAGATCTGGTTTAAAAGGAAAGGGTCTGATAAAATCCGTTTTTCTTTCTCCAACCATTGTTCCTGGAATCGTTATCGGATTTGTACTCTATCAGTTCCTGGTGCTGGCTTTAAGAGTACCGGTGTTTATGGGATTGTTAGCAGGGCATTTCATGGTAACGCTGCCCTACGTGATCCGGGTGGTTGGATCAAGCCTTGAGCAGTTTGATTTTTCCACAGAGGAAGCAGCGTGGAGTCTTGGCTGCGGAAAGGTCCGTGCATTTTTCCGGGTTGTGCTTCCCAATATTACCTCAGGAATCTCTGCTGCATTTATGCTGGCTTTTATCAATTCCTTTAATAACATACCGGTATCCATGTTTCTTTCCGGGCCGGGAGTATCCACCTTTCCGGCAACTTTGATGAATTATATTGAGTATAATTATGACCCTACGGTGTCGGCAGTATCCGTATTGTTGATGGCGGTTACAGTTCTTATGATGGTAATTGTTGATAAAACACTGGGAATAGCCGCCCTGGCGAAATAGGAGGAATGAGATATGGCTTATATGACACTGAAGGATATTGATGTCCGTTATGATAAGAAGAAACAGGTGTTAAAAGGTTTAAATCTGGAAATAAAGGAAGGGGAGCTGGTGTCTTTATTAGGCCCAAGCGGGTGCGGAAAAACCACCACTCTTCGGGTTGTAGCCGGATTTATAGAGCCTGAAAGCGGAGTGTTTTCCCTTGATGGGGAAGACTTAACGAAGGTTCCGGTCCATAAAAGAAATTTTGGTATTGTGTTCCAGAGCTATGCATTGTTTCCTCATTTGAATGTTTATGATAACGTTGCCTTTGGTTTGAAAATGAGAAAACTTGATAAAGTCCAGATTGACCAGAAAGTTAAAAATATTTTAGAGATTTGCGGCCTTTCAGAGTTTGAAAAACGTTTCCCACAGCAGATGTCAGGCGGACAGAGACAGAGAGTCGCTCTTGCCAGAGCCCTTGTCATCGAGCCAAAGCTTCTGCTGCTTGACGAGCCCCTCAGCAATTTGGATGCCAAGCTTCGGATCAACATGCGTATGGAGATTAAGCGCATTCAGAAAAAGCTTGGAATTACCACGTTGTTTGTCACCCATGACCAGGAAGAATGTTTCTCCATTTCTGATAAGGTAGCGGTTATGAATCAGGGAGTGATTGAGCAGTTTGATACACCGGAAAACATTTATCAGAGACCGGAAACGGAATTTGTCGCCAGATTTATCGGCTTTGAAAATTTCCTCACATTAAATAAAGAAGGAAATGTATATAAAACCCAGGCTGGTACAGTATTTACAGTAGAGTCTGTAAAAAGTGGTGATTTACTGGCAGGAACTATCCGACCAGAGGATATCCGGATTGCAGGAGAGACGCAAGATCATAATGTCCTTTCCGGAACCGTAGGCGTACGGACATTTTTAGGGAAAAGCTATCAGTATGAAGTGCTGACAGAGGAAGGCAAATTCCTGGTAAGCAGACCTGCAGAAGAGATTTATGAAGAGGGCAGTACGATCCGTCTGTATCTTCCTGAATCAAAGCTCATTCTTGTTAATAGGTAACAACGGCTTAAAAGCCGGCAAATGATAAAAAGAGAGGACTATAATTATGAAAAAAGTATTGGCATTATCTTTATGTGCAGCCATTGCGCTGTCAGGCTGCGGCACAGCT
>JAEWPQ010000210.1 GCA_023460575.1 Bacillota bacterium | reverse complement strand
GGCGTCTGATCGAACTGTTGTCGTCTGCCGGTCTGGAATCAATGACCTTTGTATCTGCCTCGTTGCAAAATGGACATTTCACGCCTCGGATCCTCCTGTCTTTCGGACTGTAACTTACTATTATGTATATCATAACTTACAATCCACAGATTCGCAAGCCCATCTTCCATTAAATACCGCATTTTCCCGTCGCTTTTTCCAAATCCACGTTAACCAGAATAATATCAGGACCTACCTGTCTGATATCACAAAACGGGATAATATATTCTTTCTCCCGCACAAGAAAGCCGCAAAAGCATCCGGGACCTGGCACAATGATAGCCAGAAGACAGCCTGTTTCCATATCAAAATCCACGTCCCCTACAAAACCAAGACGCCTGCAGTCACAGATATTAATCACTTCTTTTTGTTTCAGATCGCAAATGCGCATAAGACACACCTCCTATAGTGTATTCTATGCGCATGCAAACACGGTGACACGATTTCAAATTAAAATTCCTGTTTCTGTAACGCTTCATAAGAAGAATCATAAAGATAACCTTCGGGATGTAAAACTTTCTCTGGCTTCAGTTCTTTATAGTATTCTGTTAATGTGGCGTACATATACGGAAATATCCAAAGATATCCGATTCCCAAAGATAAATAACCAAGAATTATCATTCCCATAAAACTTAAATTAATGTAAAAAAGACTCCCCTTGTTCCCTTTCATCAGCGCTGCGCTCTCTCTGATGCACTGAAAAACACCTTTATCCGGTTCTTCCACAAATATAAACAAGGACTGGGACACATATAAGGATGTAATCATAATGCCGGCCAGAAGAAGCAGATAGGTAATGATCAGCAGAACTACCATAACGGGAATAAAATTCGTAATAGCGGCCACCACCAGTACTACATAATATGGAATTGCCCAGACTATCATAAGCAGAAATATAATAAAATTCAGGCCAATAAACTTATGGGGTTTGTTTTTAAATCCAAAAAGCAGATCTGCAATCTTCGCCGGCTCCTTGTCACTGATGTTTAAAAACATCTTTAACATGCCCGGTGTAAATAAGGATATCAGAACAAGCATAAGTACCGTTGCAATTCCCACGACCGTTATGATGATGATATATTCTGACACATTGCTGCCTGTTCCGAACTTACCGCCAGTACTCAGTATCACCCATATTAAGGTTGCAAAAAATACCATCATCATAATAATTGACATTACTGCGCCTATAATTAACTGAACACCTACGCAGATTCCATAGTTGCCCTTCAATTTTTGCTTTGCACGCTTTTTCAGCTCTTTTGATGTTACCTTCAATAAAATACACCTCCTGCAGTTAATTTATCCAGGAATCCAAATGCCACATATAGGATAAACACAATCACTGTAAGTACCAAGGCAATTGTTGAAGTAATTAAACCCGCTATCGCATTCCCCTCGAAATGATCCTCTGTTTTGGAAAGCAGGGCGAACACAATACCCAGACTTCCAAAAATAAGACCTCCGTAACAGCAGCAGAAGGTTACAATGCCGATGATTCCCATAATAAGAGAGGCAAGTGCCATACTATTCTGCTTTTTCTCCTGAGGCTGCTGGTATACCGTGTTGTAACCACCGTTATTCTGTTCACCGCCGGAATTTTCTAAAACAGGCTGTATCTCATTCTTCTGCGTAACAGAAGGATCATCTAAATTATTCTGATTATCCTGATCCATGAATTATCATCTCCTTTAAGTCATAATAAAGGCATTATACATTATTTTCCATTATATGTAAAATGAAGATTTTCTTTCAATTTCATCTGAATCTTAATTCCAAAAAATGCAGCAGGGTTTTTATTCCCCGCTGCATGATAATTATTACCGTTATTTACTGATTAAAATGAGGGAACAACCGCTCCGTCATAGGTATCCTCAATAAACTTTTTAACTGTATCGCTGGTTAATGCTTCTACGAGAGCTTTTGTCTTATCGTTTGTTTCATCTCCCTTGCGGACTGCAATGATATTGCTGTAACGGGTTGCTGCTGCAGAGGACGCATCCTCAACTGCAAGTGCATCTGAAACCTTTAATCCTGCATCAATGGCATAGTTTCCGTTGATAACCGCTACATCCACATCACCGAGAGAACGGGGAAGCTGGGCTGCCTCTACTTCAACAATTTTAAAGTTCTTGTCATTTTTTACAATATCATTCTTAGTTGCTTCCAGACCAACACCTTCTTTCAGCTGTATAAGACCATTGTCAGCCAGAAGATTTAATGCTCTTGCTTCATTGGATACATCGTTTGGTACCGCGATCTGTGCGCCTTCTGCAAGATCTTTAAGAGATTTGCTCTTTCCTGCATAGATTCCGTATGGCTCATAATGTATGGATCCGGCACTGACTAAATCGGTTCCTTTTTCTGTATTGAACTGATCTAAATACGGCTGATGCTGGAAGTAGTTGGCATCTAAGTCGCCGGAGTCAAGTGCTACGTTTGGCTGTACATAATCGGTATATTCCTTTACAACCAGCTCATATCCCTTTTCCTTTAAAATATCTTTTGCAGCATTTAAAATCTCTGCGTGAGGAGCAGGTGTGGCTCCTACCACGATTTTCTCCAGCTTGCCTGAAGCCTCTGTCTTGCTTTCTGCTTCTGCTTTTGTCTCAGCAGCCGTAGTTTCTGTTTTTGAATCTGCTGCTGCAGTGGTAGCCGGTGCTTCTTTGCTTCCTGCGCAGCCGGTCAGTGCTCCTGCCAAAAGCAGGGTTGCGGTTAAAGCATAAAAAGATTTTTTCATAATGATTTCCTCCTGAAAATTTATTTAATAACGCCTGTGGCAGTTACTATTTTATTCGCTTATCACTCACTCTGGAAAGCTTCATGCCTGCTTCCTGAATAATCTGGACAATCAGGACAAGTATGGCTACCGTTATAAACATCATCTGTGTCTGATACCGGTAATATCCGTATTTGATGGCAATATCACCCAAACCGCCTCCCCCTACAAAGCCTGACATGGCAGAATAGGAAAGAATGGTTGTTACGGATAAAGCTGCTCCTACTAAAAGAGAAGGCTTTGCTTCCGGCAGAAGAACCTTCCATATAATCTGCATGGCAGATGCTCCCATGGACTTGGCAGCCTCAATCACCCCTGCATCCACTTCTTTAAAAGAGGATTCCACCACTCTTGCAACATAGGGCGCAGAAGCGATCACCAGAGGCGGAATTACTGCTTTTGCCCCAAGAGTGGTTCCCACAATCGCTTTGGTAATGGGTATTACCATAATCAGAAGAATAATAAAAGGTACGGAACGAAGCAGATTAATAATCAGCCCCAGAGTTTTCTGCAGCCATGGAACGGGGTAAATTCCATCTTTGTCCATGACGATCAGAACAATCCCTAACGGAATTCCGATTAAATAAGCAAAAAAGGAAGAGGTAAATGTCATGAATAGAGTTTCCCATATTCCTAATTTCAGCATCTCTATGGTAGCAGCATCAAAGGTCATATTCCTTCACCTCCTCAAAATTAATCTTTGCAGTCTTTAAATAATTTAAAATCCGGTTCTGGTCAATCTCTTCTTCTGGAAGCTGAATCACCATCTGCCCCATGGCAGTGCCACCAATATCTCTTGTTTCTGCATGCATGATATTCACCGGCACCTTGCAGGCAAGTATCATATTGGAAAGAACCGGTTCAAAGGACGAACGCCCGTCAAAGGAAATGCGGATTCTTCTGTTATTTCCAAACCCAATTACCTGTTCCGCCGCATCTCCAAGAATCAGCTGTCTCCCGATTTTGGATTTGGGTCCGGAAAAGATGTCGGTGACGCAGCCAACTTCTGCGATATGACTCTGGTCAATGATTGCGACTCTGTCACAGATCGCTTCTATAACCGTCATCTCATGGGTGATGACCACAACGGTAACTCCCATGTCTTTATTGATTTCTTTTAAAAGCCCCAGTATGGACTTTGTCGTATTGGGATCCAGCGCACTGGTCGCCTCATCGCAAAGCAGAATCTTGGGGTTTGTGGCCAGCGCTCTTGCTATGGCAACTCTCTGCTTCTGTCCTCCGGAAAGCTGGGAGGGATAGGCTTTCGCCCTTTCCTTCAGACCAACCAGCTCCAGCAGCTCCATGGCCCTTTCCACTGCTTCCTTTTTGGAAACATTGGCAATTTCCAGGGGGAAGCATACATTCTGAAGCACATTTCTCTGGGCAAGTAAATTAAACTGCTGAAAAATCATACCCATGGATTGTCTTGCCAGCCTCTGCTGCCTGGAACTCATGGCTGAAAGACTCTGGTTTTCAAAAAGTACATCACCTGATGTGGGAACCTCTAAATAATTAATACAGCGGACGAGGGTACTTTTTCCGGCTCCGCTTAAACCGATAATTCCAAATATCTCTCCCCGTTCAATGGATAGATTGATATCATCTAATGCTTTAATGGGACCGTTTGAGGTTTGGAACTCTTTCCCCAGTCCGACCAGCTGAATAATAGGCTCTACTGACTGCATGTGTCAATTCCTTTCTTTTTATGTACAAAAAGGCCGCAAGCCATGCACAGACCTGCGACCTGAAACTTCCGCATAAGCGGTTTCCAGAAAACTCCAATCACAATCTATACAAATGAATTCCTTTATCGGTTTTTTACGCATCCGGAGAAACAACACATCATCATACACATGTCGTTCATCTGATCCATATTCATCTGCATAGCTGTTAACCGTCTCATGGCAGCCGCTCCTTTCCCTAAATCCTACGGATATAGTAGGTATATCTTCATGAGGCGTATTGTACGCTCTCTTATCCGATTTGTCAATAGTTTTTTTATATGCGGATAACTTTACTTATGAACAGAGATCCACGATTACCTGGGCAAATATCTTTGCACTCACTAAAAGTTCATCAATCACAGCGAACTCGTCGGCACCATGCATGCGGTTATCCGTTCCGGGCAAAGATGCTCCGAAGGCAACACCATTCTTAAGTTCGTGAACATAGGTGCCTCCTCCCATAGAAATGCACTCTCCCTTTAAACCGGTATAGGATTCATATGCATTCAGCAGTGTTTTTACAAATACTGAATTTCCGTCAACGTGATGAGGCGGACGCATGGAATCATTATGCAGGGTAAATCCCTTATCTTCCATATTCTTTCTGACTACCTCAAGCACGTTCTCCTTTGTTGCACAGATGGGGCAGCGGCTGTCAAAGGTTCCGGAAAGGCCGGTCTCTATCACTTCCAAAAGGCTGAAAGCCAGAGTTAATCCACCTGAGAGTTCATCGCTCATGGCAATGCCCAGAGCTTTTCCTTCTGTATCCCCGTGAGGAATCAGCTCCAACAGACGGCCGAGCATGGTGATCTGGGGACATTTTGCAAAAGGAAGTCTGGTTAGATAAACCAAAAGACCGGTTAATGCATTATTGCCCTCTTTTGGTGTGGATGCATGAGCACTCTCCCCCACTGCGGTTATGTGAGTTGTATCACCATCAAAAGCCAGTTCGTAACGAACTCCGGTTTCGCTCTCACATTCAGCTGCAATACGGCTTAATATTTCTTTGTCAAAACCAGCAACTACAGCATTCGCCTTGCCCGGCACAACATTTACCTTAAGGCCTGCTTTAATGCTCACCAGCTTTGGAAGGGCATCGGACGGCTCCCAGTCTGCAGTGAAATGACCGTTCAGTCCGCCTTTTTCCGTATTCACTACAGGAAATGCACCATCTGGTGAAAACGTCATGGGGGCTTCCTTTTCAATGGAGTAATAATGGGCAATATCGGAACTGCCGCATTCTTCATCTGTGCCGAGGATCAGGCGCACATTCTTCTTTAACGGAATGTTTAACTCCTTCACTGCCCGCATGGCGTAAAGTGCTGCTACAGCAGGTCCCTTATCATCGGAAGTTCCCCTGCCGAATAATTTACCGCCTTTTACAACCGGTTCAAAGGGTTCCGTCTCCTTCCAGCCCTCTCCTGCCGGTACCACATCGAGATGAGCCAGAATATCAAGCTGGTGTTCCTTATCATTTAAATCGGCCGTTCCCACATAGTTATCATAATTGGTAATGGTAAACCCATAAGAGTCCGCCATATCAAGGGCTTCCTCCAGTGCCTGAAATGCACCCGGACCGTAAGGCATTCCCTCTTTGTATGGCATTTTCTCACTGTTGATTCTGCAGAGCCTGCAGATATCTTCTATCATATTCTCCTTATGAGAATCGATGTACTGGCCAATCTCTTTCTTATACATAAATCCGCACCCCTTTCTGCTTCTATTTCTATTTCATCATGGCTGCAAGTGTTTCATTCACAACCTTGCCGTCTGCTTTTCCTTTTACCTTAGGCATGAGCACTTTCATGATCTTTCCTTTGTCTGCAGCAGTGGGTGTTTCGATTCCCAGTTCCGCCAGCACACCGTCTATGATCTCTTTAATCTGGTCTACTCCCATGTCTTCCGGAGCAAACTCTTTGTATACTGCAATTCTAAAAGAAGCCTCTTCTTTTATGTCGGTGCGGTCAGCCGGTGCCTGTTCAAATGTCTCCTGAGTCTGTCTCAGTTCCTTTTTCACAACTGCATCTGCTTCTTCCTCAGTAATAGGAGTATGGTCCTTCTTATCAATCTCAAAATTCTTAAGAGCGGAAAGAAGCATAGATAACGCATCTTTTCTTGGCTTATCCTTTGCCTTCATCGCTTCTACCATTGCCTGTCTTACTTCATCAATTCTACTCATTGTCTGCTGCCTCCTTGTTTTTATACATTCCCAGGTCCTTCTCTTCCTGATTAGTTATGTCCGAATTCAGAAAGTATGAGGCCTGGATTGCGGTCCAGTACCATTCCCACGCTCCAGCTGTTAACAAAAAGCAGAAGCGGGTTGTCTTTTAAGTCCTTAATACGTTTCATATCGGATGTGCCCTGAATCTTTGTCACATCCACCTCAGCGCTGTTTTCTACCCAGCGGATATATTCGTATGGCAGTTTTTCAAGCTTCACTTCCACGTTGTATTCATTCTCCAGGCGGTAGGTCAGTACTTCAAACTGAAGTTCTCCCACAACGCCTACAATAATCTCTTCCATTCCTGTATTAAACTCCTGGAAGATCTGAATGGCGCCTTCCTGGGCGATCTGATTTACACCTTTTATAAACTGCTTCCTCTTCATGGTATCAATCTGGCGAACTCTGGCAAAATGCTCCGGTGCGAAGGTGGGGATACCTTCGAATTCGAATTTTTCGCTGGATTTGCAGAGGGTGTCTCCAATGGAGAAAATGCCGGGATCAAATACACCGATGATGTCCCCGCCGTACGCCTCTTCCACAATCTTTCTGTCCTGTGCCATCATCTGCTGGGGCTGGGATAAACGAAGTTTTTTCCCTCCCTGCACGTGATTCACTTCCATACCGGCATCAAACTTTCCAGATACAATTCTCATGAAAGCAATCCGGTCTCTGTGGGCCTTATTCATATTTGCCTGAATCTTAAAAACAAAAGCAGAAAAATCCTCATCAAAAGGATCAATCACTCCGGTTGTTGTCAGTCTGGGAAGGGGTGAGGTGGTCATCTGAAGAAAATGCTGTAAAAATGTCTCAACACCGAAATTGGTCAGTGCAGAGCCGAAAAAAACGGGAGATAAATCTCCTCTGCTGACCCGTTCCATATCCAGTTCGTCACTGGCTCCGTCAAGAAGCTCAATCTCGTCCATCAGCTGTCTGTGGAAGGATTCTCCGATTAAAGCGTCCACCTGGTCATCTCCTAACTGAACCTCTGTGGATTCCACTTCCTTTTGTCCGTTCATGGCTGCCTTAAAAGTGGTAATGGTACCCTTAAAACGGTCATAAACTCCTTTAAACTCTCTTCCGCAGCCAATTGGCCAGTTCACCGGACAGGTTCTGATTCCAAGAACGGATTCAATCTCGTCCATCAGTTCAAAGGGATCTCTCGCCTCCCTGTCCATCTTATTTATAAAGGTAAAAATAGGTATATGTCTCATCACACAAACTTTAAACAGCTTAATTGTCTGCGCTTCCACACCCTTAGATCCATCAATGACCATGACAGCAGAGTCTGCCGCCATCAGCGTACGGTACGTGTCCTCAGAGAAATCCTGGTGGCCCGGGGTGTCTAAAATATTAATGCAAAATCCGTCGTAATTAAACTGTAATACGGAGGAGGTTACGGAAATACCTCTTTCCTTTTCGATCTCCATCCAGTCGGAAACCGCATGTCTTGATGATTTTCTTCCTTTTACAGAGCCGGCTAA
>JAEWPQ010000209.1 GCA_023460575.1 Bacillota bacterium | reverse complement strand
CAAATCCCGTACCAGACTTGTTGTGATAAAGTCTCTGGATTCCTGATAATCTCGTATGGTATTTCCATCATTCTGAACATAATCCAGAATCAACTCCGCCTTATCTTTTCTGATGATAGGAGATAGTTCTTTGAATTCCATTGTTAGTTCTTCTGCCGTCTTTCCCTGCAAATGGACAGGGGACGGGTAGTCTTCCAGAAATACATGGCACATTTCCCGTCTATCTCACTGAAAAACTTACTATAACTAGGATATGCCATTGATATTTGCTCATGGAGTCCGTTCTTAAAACGGATACCGTCTTTTACCAGTAGATCTCTCCGATTCACCAGCTGTGCCAGCGTCCATTCGTTATCTTTTGGCTTTGCATCTGGCAAGGTATGTAACTGGTTAATCAGAACCGTTGCCACACAATACGCATCATGCTCGTCATTTTTTCGGAGCATGGGGGCGCTTTTTCTCTAGTCGTAAGCCAGTGCAGGATTAATGTCTTTTACTATGTTACCATTTTCAATCAGCCAGACAGCTAAACTTCTGCCGTAGCCGTATGCATTCTCCAATCCGTAAATGGGTTCAAGCCCAAGATGATTGGATTTTTTGTTTACCTTTTCTGCCAGCTTTTTAAATTCACTGGGCTTGTTTTCTATTACTACTACCTCTAACTTTTCATTCCAACAGTTCACCATCACTGCGGTATGGGTTTCCTTATGCAGGTCGATCCCCACATAAAGCAGATTTTCTCTTCTCTGCAATTCTCTCCCTCCTGATCTTGTTTCCAAACAATCGGTTCCCGCACCGGCAACCTCAGATGACAGCGTTAACTCCTATTGAGTCCGCAAGGATTCGACAGCCTCGTATTATATACTCATAGCTTTTCTTTCCCTTTTCTCTGGGATAAGCTATGATTATTTTAGATACTGTGGATTGGTTCCGACAGTCTACCACTTGATGGTTCTAGATAGGCTCCAACCACTGTCTCTTTGTTCATTTGTTAATTAGTTAGATACCGCATGACGGTTTATTTAGAACGAGGTTACAATCGCAGAGAGTACCTGTGGGGTCCAAACAGTATCAAATTCATTATAAAGGAGTATTGCTATGATTTTCGTGGGAATTGACGTTGCTAAAGTTAAGCATGATTGTTTTATCACTAATTCGGATGGAGAAGTGCTCTTTAAAGCCTTTACTATTCCAAACAGCAGAGTTGGCTTTGACGAACTCTATCAGAAAATCAAATCTGTTTCAGATGATTTATATAAAGTAAAAGTAGGCCTGGAAGCCACTGGACACTTTAGTTATAACATCTTGGGATATCTTCTTGATAAAGGCCTTGCCACCTTTGTTATCAACCCGTTACATACCAATCTTTATAGAAAAAGTCTAAGCCTTAGAAAGACCAAAACGGATAAGGTTGATGCCCATACGATTGCTACAATGCTCATGTCTGACGTGAACTTAAAGTCCTACTCAGACATATCTTATCATAATGAGGAGCTCAAGTCACTAACCCGTTATCGCTTTGATAAAGTAAAAGGACGGGCAAAACTGAAATCTTCCATTTCTCGCCTTGTAACCATTTTGTTTCCTGAACTGGAAAATATGGTTCCTACTCTCCACATCCCCTCCGTTTATGCCCTCTTATCCGAGTTTCCAAGTGCAGACGCCATCGCTTCTGCACATTTAACAAGACTGGTAAATCTTCTTTCTGAAGCTTCCAGAGGACATTATGGCAAAGATATGGCAATTACCTTCCGGAATATTGCCAGAAGTTCTATCGGTTCCAACATGCCTGCCAGGTCACTTGAACTAAAACACACAATCAGGCTGATTCAGGAACTTAATTCGGAGATCGCAGATATTGAATCGGAAATTGAATCAATTATGATTGAGATTAACTCTCCCATTTTAACCATTCCCGGCATCAGTTACCGTATGGGAGCAATGATTATTGCAGAAATCGGTGAGTTCAGCCGTTTTGACTCTCCTGACAGAATACTTGCCTATGCCGGATTATCTCCCTCCATTTATCAATCAGGGCAACTGGCATCCTCTTATTCCCATATGGAAAAGCGAGGTTCCAAGTATCTTCGGTACGCACTTTTCAATGCCACTAAGTTTGTCTGCCGATGGGATCCGACCTTTGCAGCTTACCTTGCGAAAAAACGAGCGGAAGGCAAGCATTATAACGTTGCTATTTCTCACGCTGCCAAGAAGCTGGTCAGAGTGATTTATCAACTTGAAAAATCGGGTCAGCCTTACAACAAGGCTGCTTAAACCTTCTATATTCAATATCTCCTTTTTGAGCACCTATGATGATGCTCTGTTTATCATGCAGTTTTCAAGGTTCAAATATTTCTGAAAGACAGTTCTGCAAGTCATTCAGATATGAAATATTTGGACTTGACTTTTAATAGTTAGTCTATCTACAACAAACCAATAGGTGAAAGGACAAGTTATTTCTTTTATTGGTTGTTGATGTTAACTCTGTCTGGAATGGATTGCAAGCAGACTGTCCGAAAACTACGGAGAAAATTACTGAAAGACAGTGCAATCTGTTGTATAATATAGCTATAACGCTTAAGGGAAGGTACAACATATGGCATATATCAAGGGGGCAAGTAAGAATCAAATCACTTTTCTGCCAGATTGCTTGGATGATTATGTTTCAGCGGACAATTCCGTTCGCATCATAGAGGCTTTTGTCCAGCAGCTGGATATGGCTTCACTGGGATTTAAGGCTGAACCCGCCGCAGAAGGACGTCCAGGATATGACCCACGTGATATGCTTAAATTGTATATTTATGGTTATCTTAACAAAATCCGTTCCTCACGCAAGTTGCAGACAGAAGCAGGACGTAATATGGAATTGATGTGGCTGCTAGGGAAAATAGTGCCGGATTTTCGCTGCATAGCGGGTTTCCGTAAAGACAACCCGAAAGCAATAAAAAATGTATTTCGTGAGTTTGTTATGCTCTGTGACAAAGCGAAACTGCTGTCCCATGAGACAGTAGTTATTGATGGTTCGAAATTCCGTGCGGTAAATTCCGATAACAATTGTTATGTCAAATCAAACGTTGAAAAACTTATAGCACAGGCTGATGAAAGAATCGCCAAATATATGGCGGAACTTGATGTCGCCGATGAAACGCAGCGCAGGAACGAGGAACTAACGTCAGATAATATCCAGGAAATTCTTGAATATTTGGTAAAACGTAAAGTTCAGCTTGAAAATGCACTTGCCAAGCTTGATGAGAATGGATTGAACCATGTCTGTACAACGGATCCGGAATCGCGACTGATGAAAACGCGGGATGGATTCAAACCAAGTTTTAACGTGCAGACAGCAGTCGAGTCAGATCATCACATTATCGTTCACTTTGACGTAACAAACGACTGCGCGGACTGGGGGC
Organism: Bacillota bacterium; assembly: GCA_023460575.1. GTDB lineage: Bacteria > Bacillota > Clostridia > Lachnospirales > Lachnospiraceae > Lacrimispora. Next base: position 20,675 of record JAEWPQ010000209.1, on the reverse strand, counting down.
TGCTTGAAGCCGGGATTTCAGGTGCAAAGGATATTCTTGGCATGGAAACCCTCGAAGGCATTGCGGACAAGGGCTATGGCAACGATGAGGAAATCCTGAACTGTTTGTTAAATGGCGATACCCCAACAGTTTACCCCAATAAAAACCAAAACTGCCGCACGTTCAAATTTGCAAAGACCGGTGAGGAAATCAATCCTGAAATGCTTGAATCCGCAGACCACGAAATTCTCAAAGAGTGCATTGCCGCCGGGATTCTGCCATACGTGTTAAAACGAGACGACATAACATTTGAAATTGTCCCGTCCACAACGCCACAGCAATTCCTTGATAAGGAGACGGGTGAACTTGTATCATATAAACAAAAGAAAGCTGCTGGCGGGACTGTGCGCGAAAAATTGAAGCTGCGCTTAAAACCGCCTGTACAGCTATATTTCGAGCGCGACTTAACAATCGACACCGTCATATGTCCTATGGGGCATACGCTATTCTATGCCGGAATTGCCTGGACAAATGGCAAAGCAGACCCAGACAGGCGTCGCTATCACAGAGCCTCCGTCTGTGCAAAATGTAACAATAAGTGCACAGTCGGCAAACAACGCATAGTATCCTTTAAAACTGACGAAATCCGAAAATATACTGACTTCTACAGCAAATGTGGGACGGGTCGTATAACGCGCAGGAAAGCTCGTCGTTTTATACCGCTTGATGTGCCGAAACAAGAAGCTGTCATTTTGAAATATTACCCTAATCAGCGGAACCTTCGCATCAGAAATCAGATAGTGGAGCATCCCTATGGTACAGTCAAACGATGGAACGACGGTTATTATCTCCTCGTCAAAGGGAAGGTTAAAGCCACCGCTGAATTAGCGTTGTCATTTTTAGGATATAACATGAAGCGGGCGGTAAAACTCCTCGGAACTCAACGATTATTGGAACTCATTAACGCCTGAACAAGGCGTTTTTTGTTGTATAAGCGTCAATCGTTAAATATTTACAAAACCGACACAGTAGTCGTCTTGCTTTTCTCCGTAGTTTTCGGACAGTCTGCAAGTTATTTCTGGATTTATTTTCAGGAGAAAAAACGGCAGAAAAAAGAACAGAAATGGGGGCTACAGAAACGGTATTTTTACCCCCTGTAACCCCCGGCAGCCCCATTTTACCATAGAACCAGATTCCTGTAAATTCCATGGTTCACCATGAACCATGGGAGTAGACAGTTATTATAAATCAATGGCAACACAGAATTGATGTACCATTCTCGTTTAGCCCTGTGTCGCAAAATTTCGCCCCTGTATGACCTTTGAAACCGATGATGGAACACGTATGCCATTCAGGCAATAAAAAACCTTGTTGGGCAAATTTGAATAAAAAAGAGGGGTATCCTTTTCTCTGATAAATGTTTGAATTGATGTTGCCACCTGTTCAGCTTTCTGCCACTTTTAAAATAAGTCGCATCTATGGCTGTTCTTTTATATGTCCTTAAGTCGCATACTTGCTGCTATTTAAAAATCTGGTTAAGGAATATTTCCGCTTATTTCCTACACTAAAACAGGGGTGAACCATGGGGTCGAAAATGATGCAGGTTAAAGAGCCGGGGTCAAAAACTTCCCCGACTCGGATTACATCAGCCCGCAATGCGGACTGAAAGGACTTTTTTATCGGGGTCGGATTTCTAGCATTGGGGTCGTAACCGAGGTCATACTTTTACGTTAATCTCATTTACACGAAAAAGTTGCGGGGTCTTGAACGACTCTTTTTAAACCCATAACCAGTAAATCAAAATAATAAGCATTCCTGAATTCGTTTGATATATTTACCCAATTCAAAACATCTATTTTTAGTACTTTCTGGTATCGACTTTCTGACACTATTTCGATATTGTATATTCTCAAAGGAGGGAAATAATATGACCGAACAGGAATTACTGGATATGTTTATTCAGGAACGAATCAACATGTTAATTGATTCATTTCATAAAAACGAGCCTGATAAATCTGAACAGGAAGAGGAACGAATTTTGCAGGCTGAAATCTTTATTGAAAATTTACCAGTTGAAGAGAAGAAACTAATTGATAATTATATTGACTCCCTTATAAGCCAACTTGCTTTAGAAGAAGCTTTTCTGTATCAGCATGGATTCATGGATGGTATGAAGATACTAAATATATTGAAAAACTATAAATAAATTCTCTTAAGTAAGTATGTTCTGTTGAATATAAGGATGTCCCATAAGTCATGAAATGACTTATGGGACATCCTCTTTGCAATACCTATTTAACCTTTCAAAACTATGAAATCTTCAAGTCTTTTTTTATCTGATTCAAATTACCATCTAATAATTCTTTGTCATTGGGATTTTTTGTGATATGCGCATTACATACTTCTAAAAGTCGCTCATAAAATAAACTATTTTCGATAAATATCATAGTATCTTCATCATCTGCCGGTTTCCAAAACAACAAGGTTACGTACCCTTCTTTATAATCTTCATCCTCAGGATCGAAGGAACAAGAAATGTATTCTGCCCCTTGTCCTTTTGATTGTGCCATTTGTTTCACTGCACCTATTTCTAATTCTCCTAAGAAGCATATATATTCAAAATATAATTTTAAATACTTTTCTTTCTCTTCTGAAACTCTCATTATCTATTCCTCCTACTCTATTTTATTCTCCTGGCAATTTAGGAAAGAAATTTGTTATTTTCCCATCCTCATAAAAACCTCGAAATTCTAATCCATTTGAAGAAAATCCTTTAACATATCTACCATTTATAGTTCCATTTTTCATCGCTTCCCAGCCCCATTCTAACATTTGACTGTCAGAAATGATATTAGCATCATAATATGTTTTAGGATCTGGTATATCTTTAAATCCAAGAAAATCTCCTCGTCCATCGTAGGCAGGTACACGATACTTTTGAGCATATACTCCATCTATTGTCGGATGCGGGACGGGTTCACCCACTTTCAGATCATCTAATGGAAATCCTGTACTCTCTAATGTACTGTTAAAATTATCCAAGTTATGTGCACCTAATACGCCTTTCTTTTTCGGTCCAATACCGTCTCCATTAATGAAGTGATTATCGGCTTTAGTTAATGGCCCCATAAAGTCTGAATCACCGGGTTTTGGAACCCTACCCGAACCCTCAGTGAACACCTCTTCCGTAGCATTCGGTCCCTGGCTGTTCTCACCATTCGGCTTCTGTGTCTTATTATAACCGCTCGGGTCATAATACACCACCGGATTATTCTCACAGTATGCATACAGATTAAGGCCATCTCCTCGGTACACATCTTCCTGCAGAAAGCGTCCGATTACCGGATTATAAAATCTCGCTCTTAAATAGTACTGGCCGCTCTCCTGGTCATACTGCTGGCCTGTATACAATATCTGATTGGGAACTGCTTCACTTCTTTGTGTCACCACTCCAAAAGCATCATATTCATAAGAATTATGTATCTCCTGACCGCTTCCGGTCACATAAATCGTACTGCCGCTTTCGTCCTGATGAACCGCATTATATTCCTCACCGCTTCCAACAGCTGCTATACCATGGCCTCTGACATAATGGCTTACCAGCTTCTGGCTTTCGTCCATTTCTGACAGAATCTCTCCATTCAGGAACAGATACCGACTGCTCTTTCCATTTACCTGCTTTTCTGCTCGCAGCCCTTCCCCGTCATAGAGGTTCCTGATCTTACTTCCATCCGGTCTCCCTATCATCTCCTGTCGATTCAGCGGGTCATAATGATACTCCCAGCTTCCATCCGTTCCGGTTTCCTCTGTCAGATTTCCCTGGATGTCATACTGATAAGTCCATCTGCCTTTTTTTGTTTCCCGGCTGATCAACTGATTCTTATTATTGTAGCAGTAGCCCGTCCTCTCTCCATCTTCCACCTTTTCCATACGGTTCCCACAGGGATCATAACGGTAAGTAATACCAGAAGCTTCCTTTCTTCCAGTCTTTTCTTCCGTTTTTGTTGCTTCTTCTGTCAGACGGTTCCTTACATCATACCGGAAGTCCTTCCGAATCTCTGCAAACCGGTACGTTCCATCTTCTCCCAGTCTCTGGAATCCTCCTGCCTTTGCAATCCGGTTCCCGTTTCCATCATACTCATAGACAAAATCTAACAGGACTTCCCCGTCTTTTAGCTCCGTCCGCAGATGGATGATATTTCCGTCCGTATCATACTCATAGCTGGTCTTTATTCCATTTTTATGCCGTATTCCCGCTAACCTTCCTCCCGGTGTATTGCGGTAAGATACGATCTCTTCTCCTTCCTTATTACGGATTCCCTTAAGCCTTCCGCATAAGTCATATTCATAATATATGGTTCCCCCGCTGTGATCTTTCACAGATTTCAAACTTCCGTCTGCATTCCATTCACACTGTACCAGCGTCCTTCCCGATGATGACTTTCTAAGCAGCTTCCCATCCGGACGGTACTGGTAGGTATAACTAAATCCTCCTGCAACAGATTTTTTAAGCTGTCCGCTGCTGTTATACTCCCAGGTACGGATCTCACGCCGCCCTTCCTTTGATACTGCAGTCTGGCACAGGGGCTTCCCATCCACGTTATAGCTTGTCTCTGCCCGGTTCCTGTTCCGGTCCAAATGCAGGATCAGCCGCCCTTCCCTGTCATAACGGAAGGTCTCACGGTTCCCATCCTGGTCCGTGATCTCACATACCTTTCCCTGGCTGTTGTAACGATAGCAGTTAATATTCCCGTTCGCATCCTTCGTACTGGTCACATTTCCAGCATAGTCATATGTATACGTTTCTTTTGCGCCGTCCGCTGTTTTTGTTTCCTTTATCCGTCCCCAGGCGTCAACACCGTAGGCAGTCTCATTTCCATTTCCATCCCAAACGCCGGTGATCTGCCCCCGATCATTATAACGGTAGGCCTGAACCGGATTCCCCAGGGTACGGCTTCTGGTCGTCATGACGGCCGTTGGATTTCCGCAGACGTCATAGACATAGTCTGTACGGCCTCCGTCTGCTTCCTGTCTGCTTACCAGTCTTCCTGCTCCGTCATGATCATTGAACTGTTCCCGGACTCCCATTGGGTTCCAGCTCTCTTTTAAGCGGCCACTGGTATCATATACAAAACGATAGGCCCGTTGGCTTACTGGACTTTCTGAGCTTTCTCCATAATTGCCTGACTGAACTCCTGTGTCTCCTGAGAATGGTAAATACCTTCTAATCAGCCGGTCATTGGCATCATATTCATATCCGAACACAGCACCTTCCGATTCCTTCACATGGGTGATCCGGTTCTTCAGATCATAGGTGCATTCTGTCTCATGGGCTTCCTCTCCGGCTCCCTGGCGACTGATCCGGATGATGTTTCCAGCTGGATCATATTCTATATTGGTTGTCCGGTCGATTCCTCCGGTCTTGTCAAGGACCCTCTCCCTTATCAGCCGGTCCCTTATGTCATACTCCCGGCTGATCCGGTACCCTTCCGGGGTGATGACCTGGGTCTGGTTTCCGTTTTCATCATACTGATAGGTGGTTACGGCCTCTTTCGGCTCTCCTTCCAGCGGTTCCAGTCCGCTGTTTAATATCTCCCTTTTTTCTACCAGACGGTCTGAATGATCATATCGCCATGTAAACTTCCGGGACACGGTATCACTGATCCGGGTCTCCTCATAGATCTTATTTCCATGACAGTCATACCCGTATTTTCCCATGGCACCGGTGGAATCCCCGACCGTATGAAGCCTTCCCATGGCATCATATCCATAGGTGATCTTCAGGCAAACCTCCCCGTCCCGGCGCTCTCTGATCCGGCGGCCCATGGCATCATAGACATAGCGGATTCTTCCCGACGGTGAGTTCTTGCAGACCAGCCTTCCGGCCAGATCATATTCATAACATTCCATTTCACCGGCTCCGTTGGTATAGCAGGTAAGGTTCCCCGCTATATCATAGCTGTAGGAGGCTGCTGTCTCCTGATCCGGGTCTGTCACATTTATAAGATGTCCTTCTCTGTCATAGAAATACTGATATCCTGGACCATCGTCTTCATCTGGACTATATTCCTCCGGCAGCACATGTTTTACGCGCCGCCCCTCCGGATCATAGAAGAACCGCTCCGTTCCTCCGTCAGGATAATGAATACGAATCAGGTTCTGGTCACCGTCATAATCATAACAGATGCCCTCTCCATCATCAAGTTCCGCCTGATAGGCACTGGGATGGACCTCCTTAATTAAGTTACCCTCTCCGTTGTAAAACTGCCTTTCGTGGGTTCCATCCGGGAAATGAATATGTGTTTTCTTGTTTTGGAAATCGTACTCATAAGATGTACCCAATCCATTATTATTTTTCCACTCTTTTGGAGAATACTCTGCTTTCAGAAGACCGATTCCATTGTATATTCTTCTGGTCTCATTACCTTCTCCATCCCTGAACATGGTTATATAGCTGGCAGAATCATAACCGAATTCCCGTCTTCCGCACTCATCTTCCTCAGCCGTCTTTCTTCCTGCAAAATCATATTCATAGCTTAGTATCTTTCCATCCGGCCAAATCACCTTTGACGGTGCACTTCTTCTCTCCTCATAACTATAATAAGTCTCATTTCCCAGTGGATCTGTCTTCTTGGTAAGCCTGCCGGAACAATCATATTCATATGACCAACGGCTCCAGATATTCGATTCTGCATCCAATAAATGGCTTTTTTGAATCAGGTTATGGAGTGAATCATATTCGTAACGGATGCATGCCCCAGTCTGGTCGAACACCTGTTCCAGTTCACCGGAAGGGAGATAGGCATAAAACCGCTCCAGTCCCTCAGGAGTTTTTTCTTTTGTCTTTCTTCCCCAATCATCATATTCCCATTGCCATACTGCGTTTACCCTGTCTTCCATCTCAATGCAACGTATCTGATTGTCATAACGGAATTTCCTTGCTGTTTCATCCGGATAACAGATTCTTGTCAACTTATATTCTCTATTCCAAAAATATACTGCTGAACCTCCTGACAGTGAAGATTGAACGATAGTCTTTCTTGCAGCATCATCATAAACAAAGTTATAACTGTCCCCGTTTGCAAGAATCTGGGATGTGACGCGTCCGGTCTTGTCATAGGTGTTAACGAGATTTGAGAGTCCTGCCTGATTTGTTGCTTTAATTAAATATCCATCTGAAGAATATTCATACATAGAGATGCCCTGATCCATATGAGTGACCTGTTTAAGCAAACCGTTCTGGATGCTAAATTCCATGCATCTGCCTATTGTATCTTCCATTTTAACAAGATATCCATTGCGGAATGTAAATAATATCGTATGACCCAGAGGAGTCTTTAGTTTCTCCAGTTTTTCTCCCTGATAGGTGAGAACTGTAGTCTGAGCACAGCGGTCCGTAATGGAATGCAGAAGACCATTGTCATAATAATGATAAGTCTGATACTCCTGGCAATCCTTTATTTTCCACTCTCCATCTTTTGTCTGCGAGAGTAAGAACCGTTCTCCATACCCCTTTGCAGTATAATATTGATCTTTTGAAAACGGGAAAATCAGATACGGTCCCTCTGGAAGTCTGACATGTAAACTCTTATCCCCATCCCGCAGTAATCTATCCTCATAACAAAAACTCCAGCCTTTACCTAATATACCTGTCTTCTGGCTGGTGGATTGATAGCAGCGCATAAGGGACATTGAATTTCGTATACCCGGAAGTATAAAATCATTCTCTTCAATAATAAAACATCCTGTGGCTGCAAGAACGGGATCAGCAACTGTCTGATGCATGGATATATTATAAACAGCTGCATGGCCAAAATAACTGGTAACTGCTGTCTGAACAGGATCCACCGGTACATCTAAAAGCTTTCCGGCTCCAATTGTCAGAGCTGTCTCCGTGGTTCCCGCTGCAGTAGTATATATCAAAGTTCCCCCTACCCGGGTAACAGCTACATTTCCTAACATGCTGCTATTTTTTGCCCACTGCAGAGTGCTGGTTCCGGCTTTCAATGCTCCTAATTGAATCGTGTTTAATGTCATATTATATGCGAACTGTTTGACATTAAAATTACCCTTGTAATCGATGCTATTTCCTGCTGCATTTGCTGTCAAATATCCGGTTGTCAGATATGCATTACCAAATGAGCTGATTCCATTTAGTGTGACCAAGCCAATACTAGTGGAGATTCCGACACCCATGCCATTATAAATATCATCATAAGTCTCTCCCTCAGGCAGGAGACTTCTAAAATCATTTTGTGCTTTTGTTGTTATATCATTTTGAGCAGCCAATTGTTTCAAGTTACAACCTTCCTGTATTTCTGATATTGCATAAGCTCCTCCAACTCCAGCCAGAACTGTTGCTACAACTGGTGCTGCAATACCTCCAGTCGCTACAACAAGAAGAACTCCCGCAACTCCTGCCAGTAGCAAAGCTCCGGCTTTTATTTTTTCTTCCCCTTCTATCCTCCTTTCCTCAGCTTTCTGCTCAATCACCTTGTCAGCTACGCCTTCCAACGCCTTTTTAACATTGGAATTAATTTCATTAGACATCGCTTCATCGTTTATACTTAAAAAATCCTCCAGCTCTTCTGCCGTCACCGACGGGATGCTTTCTTTCTCTGCTATATGGACTATTTTTTCTGATATAACATCAGTATCTCCGTTAAGCATAATTTCATTTGATCCGACCGTAAGTTTCAGCAATTCAGCTGCGTTTATAAGTATTTTCCCTGTCGCTCCACGTTCGGACTCTCCTGCTATCAAACCGCCTCCCGCATCAAGAACAATACGGGAAGCAGTTATGGTTATCTGCCCATCCTGCCCAAGATGCAGGCGGGAAGCACCCGATATAAAATCATAGTTTCCCTGTCCCATTGTCATGCGTGAGCCTCCCGGATCAGAAAATATCTTTACTGCCGGATTCGTTCCACCTGCCGTACGTATGGCATGGACAGCGATGGCATCCTGTTCATCGTGACTGGGAAAATAAATCTGAACACGACTTCCTGGTTCAGGCATGCAATAAAAACTGCTGCTTTCTATTGCATATGTAAAATAATTTAAATTACCGGCAGGATAAACCGGATCAATATCCATATGTACCCGCACCTGATTGCCTTTTCTTTCCTTCACTGTTGCAGGAATACTCATCCCATAAATTGTTTCATTCTTCTTTTTATGTGTAAGAATTCCTTTTCTTCTGCTTAACTCATATATTTTTATAAGGTCTCCATGAAAGGAACGTATATCAACTTGAGTAACAACTGCCGTGATCCCATTTAATATCAATTCTTCTCCCATATACAGACGCTTTTGTGAAGCAATCCGCCACCGGATCATCTCCTGGGAGAGCAGTTCATCTCCTGATTTGGGTGTGCTGCTTAAGATTTTATGGTATTCCCATTGATCCTGGGCCATTTCATAATCCTTGGATTCTAAAACTGTTCCATAGTTAATAACAGGAATCCCAAAATGAACCTGCCCGTAGTGTGACGTGCTGTCAGAAATTAAAAAGGTTGAAAAATGACTGGCCAGTCTTTGTAAAAATTTCCAATCCGTTTCTTCATATTGCAGCAAAAATCCAGGAATCAGTTTTCCTCCAGTTACTTCATCTTTTAAATCTTTCTGAGGATATTCCTTTAAAGCCTCTTTCAATACCTGTTCATAAGTGGCTGCAGTGTCACAAAAGCTCTGGCTCTTCAATGTAACATCCCATTCTGATGTATAAGCGACAAATTCAGTATACAAATGATAACTCCCTGATTCACACACAGTGCGTAAGGATTTAAGCCTTCCGCAAAATGTAACTTTTTTATCTCCGCCTTCCTGCAATTCTCTGACTGTTACAGCTATATTTCTGTCTGAATATAGAACAATATGGCTGGCTGCTTCTTCTTCAATCAGGAATTTTACATTTAAAATTCCATGCTCATTTAAAGCTTCCTTTATCTGCAGGTATTCAATTTCTATAATGCCTTCCAGCCCAGCCTCCAGCTCTGTGTCATGATATGACAGCTTCATATTCTCCCCCTTTCTTTCTCCTCAACAGTCGGTTATTCCGTTTGTCCAGTCTGAATAAATTCAATCTTTCCTCCATATTTACACATCAGCGTGGCACTTCCTTTAATCGGCTGATCTCCGTTAATCTCTACGGTTTCATTGACCTCATCCCATGAATCTGCAAGGATTACCGGTATGCACTCACCAACGCATTCAAGTCTCTTTACCGATGAATTCTCATCTCCGTCACTCTGACAGAAAATTTCCAGGACCTGTTCCTCAAAGGATATTCCTTTTTCTTCTTTCACTTCCTTTGCGATCTCCTTTGCCTTTTCCTGCGTTTTTGGATTTTCACAGCTGAAACATCCGCCAAAGCTTAAGACATTTAGTTTCCCCTTACAATCCTTTGCGGTCACCTGAGGCATATTTTGTAAAAATACTCCATGACTGAGCTGAAGTGCAACCTTGCTAGATCTCAAACCCATAGAGCATTTGACCGGTGCAGAATGTACCACATATGTTTCTTCTTTATTTTCCATTTGTCACCTCAATTTCTTTTAATTCCACTCCTATCAGATTTCGTCTTAACAGGCTTTCTGCCACTTCCAGACTTATGACAGGAACCTTCTTCCTGCTGTCCTTCAGCATAAAAGCCCTATAACCATCTATCTTTTCTCTGCTTAAGCATATATTCTTTTCTGTACCATCCGGATATCGTTCTGTGGATGGGGCCAATCCTTCAACCTCTTCGAAAAGCACATGGTAATACATCCTCTGGGAAGCATTGGCCATGTCAATCATAACTACACGTTTAAATATCAGACTTTCCTCATACATGGAAAGGACCTTTTGAACCTTTTCTGACACCATATAAACCGGGCTCTGAAGAAAATCAGGGGCAATTTCACCTCCATTGTCCGCAAGATACAATACAGTGGTATCGTTTAATCTGTAAGCGTCCTTTTTTCTGAATATGTGTTTCGGTCCCTTAATATCAAATTGTTCCAGACAAATGCAATCCCTGATATTTTTATCCTGTTCCATAAAAAAATATCGTTTCATTCTAAACCCTCTCAATCTGCAAGCAGCATGGTATCCCATTGCTCCTGAGAAATTTCCTGTAAGGGAATTCCTTCTCTGGAGAATACGGCATATTTCATATCCGCACCGCTAAACGTAACATTTTCCCAGCTGCATCCGATAAATTTAGCCATACTAAGGTCCGCTCCATGAAACCTGCAATCACGGATATTACAATTAATAAATTGTGCCCCTGATAAGTTGCTGCTGCTAAAATCCATATTTTCCAGAGCACACTTACAAAACACTGCATAAGAGAAATCACGTTGCGAGCAGCTGTGATTTTCAAGATTTATCTCATACCAGCAGCTGTGTGTCATGGCAGACGGTTTCCGGTCCAGCTGCATAAAAAGCGCTCTCCAATCCTTAAGAACCTTTTTATTATAATCTCTGTGACAGATTAGTTCTGTTTCTCCTCTGTATTCGCCCCATAATATGCTCCAGACGAAAGCTTTCTTTAACCGGCAAAAATACTTATTCTCTTCTATATCCCAGCATACTCCGCGCAAAACCCCGGCTGCATACCGACTGCATTCCATAACTGTATCAAAAACCATATCATATACATCGTATTTGGTTATTTTACCCATATACTTCCGTATACCATCAAAAAGATTATCCCATAAATCATTAATACCTATAAAAAGGAAATCAACAGAAATATAGAAAGAAACTGTATCCTGGTCCGCATACCAATCCGTATCCATGCATTCCACCAGTATTCTGTAATTACGCTGAATGATATCGCACCTTAGGAATGAGAAATAAATGTAAGCCACCTCTTTATTTTCAGGTACATTACTTCGCAGTTTTTCAAAAACCTTTAAAAACTGATCTGATAACACAGGCAGCTGGTCACGCAGATTTTCTTGAAATAATGAAATATATTCAGCCTTATTCTGATGCTGTTCCGCTTTAAATTTCTTCAGTGCTTCTTCCCGTTTCATATGTCCCCTTATCCAATAATCAGATGATTGCCTTTAATCAGCAGATTACCGCTTTCATCCAGTGTTATACTGCCTGTTCCACCTTGACAGGAGTTTTCAGTACTGCTATGCAACTTCAGAGCATCAGCAGCATTTAAGGTGATTTTTTCAGAAGCCCGTATATGAATTGCATTGGAGGTCGTCATATTAAAATCATCACCAATTCTTATGGCAGAGGGCCCATTTTTCAACTTGACACCACTGCTTAAGCTCATTTCCTGTCCATTCCTGGTCCGGAGATATCTGTCCGCTGGATTACCCATTCTGTCTTTTCCCCGATATGTGCTGACGCAACTGATTCCAACAGCATCTTTGGTATTCTTTGATGGGAAATTAATTCTGACCCGGTCACCAATCTCAGGCATGCAGTACCAGCCGCTTCCATCAGGTGATGCTGATAAGGTGGAATAAGGAAACCAATAATGTGCAGTTGCCCTGTCTCCTTTGTCAATATCCAGCAGTACTCGGATTTTGCTCCCTTTTACCTCTGTAACAGTCCCTTCCAAAGCCACACCAATGAGATGCATGGGATAGACGGGTTTTTCTAATATTCCCTCTTTTCTCTGCAATTTTACAAAGCTTTTAAGAACTCCTTTTATGCTTTTTATCTGTACTGCTGATATCAGAAACTGCTGATCCATCAACATGATTTTTTCAAACAGATTTACCATGGCATCCGATTGTGCTTTACAGACAAACATATCAATTTCCTGGATATCTGCCCCCATCTCCTGCCAAAGGTAAAACTGCTCCATATCTTTTACATACTCTGTCTCAGATAATCTGGTTTCCAGACACTCCAGATCTGGTAAACCGGCATAAATCTGGATATTGGTACCATCCGCAGAACAGGATAAAGGCTGATATATAAGCGACAGCATTCTCTTTAAAAATTCCCAGTCTGTTTCCTGGTACTGGACTGCAATTGAACCTATAGGCTGGTCCTGAAAACAAAGTTTAACATCTGCCTGCGGATATTCAGCCGTCACCTTCTGGATCAGCTGATGATAGGTCATGGTGGTATCCTGAAATGTTCTGGACTTCTTTACTATATCCATACAGCAGCTAAGGCTTTTGGCTTTAATTATTAATCTGAACAAGCCACCTGTATTCTCCATTTCTGCATGAGTCACTAATCCGTGAAAAATCGTTTTTTTCTTTTCTTTCGTATCTGCAACCAATGATAACCGGGTACTTTCCTGTATTTCATTAAATTTTTCCATGCTGGTTTCATTCTGCTGCAATCCGTATAATGTCAGCTCTGCATGTTCCCCATAATTGTGGCAGAAACGGATCTCCTGTATTTTTGACAGTTCAATCCCTTCTGTATGCAGTTCTCCTAAAGTATTGGCCAACTGTATCTACCTCCTGATTAATTTTCATATATCTCCTGACCATGAAAAGTTATGTCAGATGTTGCAATCACTATATCTGATCCTCCATCATTTTTTAAATTCACTTCAGCTTCAGATATTACTTCAACTTCCGGAGCCTCAATGCATATCTCTGTCCCTGCTGCAATGGCAATTCCGGCCTTTGACTTTATCGACAGTGTACCATCCTTTCCAAGATGCACGGATCCTCCTTTCGAGCCTGCCTCAATCAGAATGCCGTCTTTTTTATATATCACCTGACTGCCATATGGGCTCCTGATACTTCTCACATCTGTTTTTGTGCTGTTGCTCGCCTTGATATTTGTTACACCATATGCTTCCGATTCTGCACAAGTAGGAAAATAGATCCGTATGCTTTCCCCTTTTTCCGGCATACAATACCAACCGCAGCCATCAGGTGAAGCTGCAACTGTTGAATATGGAAACCAGTACTTTCCATCGCCTATCTTCAGCTGATCCTCTGCCAGTGTTACCTGAATTTTATCCCGCAAAACTGCCTCCACTTGTCCGCTTACTGAAATGCCTGTAATTCTGTCATTAAATTTCCGCATTGATGTCAATCCCTTTTTCTGCCTCAATTCATAGCGGCTGACAAGAATCCCACTCTCAAGAGTACGTTCCAGGTGACTGATGTACCAGGAAGCTGAGCGGTATTTCACCTGACTGCCAACAGGCAGAACGTCATAACAGGTAACAATACAGCTGATAAAATCAGTCTGCAGCAGTTCATCCATTCCATTTTGTTTTAGGAAACGGTAGCGGGTTAAGTCTTTTTTCATTCGAAACGGCAGCTGATCCCAGTCAATGTCCTCAGCCTGCTGGGATAATCCTGCCTTTATCTGTATCCCGTCACCAGTGGAACCCGGATAAATGTTATCTGAATACTTTGATAAAAATCTGCATAAAAACTCCCAATCCGTCTCTTCATATTGATAAATAAGCTCACCGATGGGCTCATCTGGGATATCTTTCATACAATCCGGTGAAGGATATCCGGATAAGATCTGATCAATTACCTGATGAGATGTCATGGCCAGATTCTGAAAACATCTTGTTTCCCTGGTTAAATCAAGCCAATAGGTGGAATCCATCATATTTATTGTCAGTACTCTGTGCTCCCCTTCTCTGTACATGTTGTAACCGGTCACCACACCTCTGAACAGTGTTTTGTCTTCCTTTTTATCCAGATAATTTAAAGCAACCGTCTGAGGCATCTGATAAAAAAGGCTGTCTCCCAGTTGCGCATCCAGCAATACAGTAATAAAAAGCTTTGCATGTTCATTGGGTGATTGAACAATTTTTAAATCCTGTATGGAGATGATATCTCCAAAGGAGAAAAAAAGATCTTTGTATGTAATTCCTTTCTTCATAGAATTCTTTCACTCCTTTATAATTTTGCGTGATTTTCAAGCAGTAACGCTTCCAATAATAAGCCCCAGGTTCTTTTATCACTTTTTAAACAATTATAATTTCCCACAATCTTCCGGTCATATTTATGCAGTCTGAATGTCAGATTATATGTCCAGATATTTTGATCACACACTTCATAGCAGATATAATCCATATACTCAAGCTTTTCTACACGAAAATTTCCTGTCTTTTTTCCAATTTTTTTTAAATCGTTTTTGATGGAATCTTTCCATTCTTCCAAAGGAGAGTTTCCCATATCTTCCGGAAGATGAATCAACATCTGTATTGTTGTTGATTCAGGATTAATCCGTATGATTGCATCTTCTCTTTTTTCACTTACCGTATCCCCATGTTCAAACTTTATAAACGGTATTTTTTCTGCAAAGCAATACTCTGTAGCAAATGTAATCCTATAGCCATCGGATAATTCTAACCGTTCTTTCTTTATTCCTCCCTTTAATACCTCCATATCCCAACCGAAATTCAGGGTGTTTTTACTGCGTTCCCATGCCGCAATCTGTTCGTCTATTTGTACCATAACTTCCTCCTCTATATAAGTACCATATTCCGGCTTCGCCAGCTTTCGTTTTGCCCCCTCTCCTCTCTTGCAGAGTTAAGAAGATTAAGCAATTCCTGATAAAGTTCCTGATTATTCCAGCTTTTTTTCATATTAAGAATTCTCGAATTTAAATAGGTAACCAGCAGAGTTCTTGAACATACACCATGATTACCTAAAACCTGAATTGCAAACATGGAATCAGTAACATTGGCAGGATTTTTAGAAAGCATTTCTTTTGCAAACTGTTCCATCATTCTTGGCCACAAAACAGGATCATTATCATCACTAAAAGGCGTATCAATGCGATTTAAAGTGTTGTACTCTGTGGAATAATCTTTAAATGACTCATACTGGCACCTTAATTTAGCTCCATTTTGCAAATGAAATCTGCATAATTCCAGTTCTGTAGCTGATGCAGCCGGAATATCACTAATTTGAATCCTCCCCATACCTGTAATCAGACTTTCCTCACGGCTTTCTGCGGAAAAAATCACTTTTACAAATACCCGCTTTCCCTGGGGCGGACATGCATATTTTTCCTCTTTGTCCATCACATATATTTTTCCTGCCCGATATAGTAATCCAGGCTGAATTACCAGTTCATCGTTAAACCAGGAAACATCACAGCCTGTCACAATACCGTCTGACATTGTTTTCATATATAACCGTTCCAGATTTCTTGGATAGTCTCTCATCTGCTCCAACATTTCAATTCTGAGCAATTTTTTTTTTTCAAAAATAGGATATTTATAATAAAACATACTATCTCCCTTCACAGACTAATTACAAAATTGTAGCGTTTAAGCTATTATAAAATATTTTGTAACAAAAAGGGCGTTCATGTAATAAATAACACCGGGCATGTAATTTTTGGTAAAATTCTGTCGTTTTTTTAATGCTTTTAATGCTTAAACCGATTCCCATTTTTATGTATCATGCATTTATAAACGTGCAATACTATAAATTGATACAAATTGTATCGATTTAGTTTATTTTTATTGTATTTACATTTTTATGTGTTACTATAATATCAATATAAGATTTTTATAGGAGGAACATATGCCAGAAGCGATTGTCCGCATCAGTGAAATCCAGTTAAAAGATTTAAAAAATACACAATATGGAAAAATAGAAATGCCGGCCTATGCAGAAAAGGATTATTTTTCGGATAAAGCAGATCTTCTCGGTATTTATGGACAGAACGGTTCCGGAAAAACTGCCGTAATTGAAGCCATGGATATCATTCAGATGCTTTTAGCAGGTAAACCTCTGCCTGAGGATACGGTTCACTATATATCCGAAGAATCAGGAAGCTGCAGCATCGCTGTAAAATTCCTGATCCGTTTTCCTGATAAGTCCATTCTGGCAGATTATAATGCGGAATTTAAAAGAGGAACCAGCATTCCTATAGAAATTTCAAGAGAATCGCTAAGTACTTCCATTTGGAACGGAACCCGGTTTGAAAACAGGAAAACTCTAATTGATTATTCCTCATCATCAGACGGACCGGTCTTCACACCGAAATACCGATTTGAATCTCTTTCCAAAAGCGGGGAAGATATCCGTGTTAATTTAAGCGTGGCCAAAAAGCTTGCCCAGAAAAATACCGCATCCTTTCTATTCTGCCAGGAAAGCAGGAGCATTTTTCTGTCAGCACCAGAAGATATCACACAGGATTATGCGCCGGTCATAGAAGCTTTGTATCAGTATGCCTCCTTAAACCTGTTTGTTATCTCAAGTGCTCATTCCGGTTCCATCCCCACAAGTTCCAGGCTTCCTTTCGCCTTCCGCTTAAACCTGGGAAACCGTATTGCAAAAGGTGATTTAATGATCCGCCTTGATGACCCGTCAGTGATCAGCAAGGATCAGTTTCAGCTTGTTTCCCAGATTATTGAAGATATGAATGCAGTTTTATCTTCATTGATTCCAGGCCTGACCATCGGAATTCATAACTTCGGAGAACAGCTGCGGGAAAATGGCACGCCTGGCTACAGAATTCAGCTGATATCAAAACGTGGAGAGGTTGTGATCCCCCTTAAATATGAGTCCGAAGGAATCATTAAGATCATCTCTGTGTTAAACGTAATGATGTGTGTGTATAATCATCCTTCCATGTGCCTGATCATAGATGAACTGGATGCCGGAATCTATGAATATCTGCTTGGAGAGATTTTATCTGTTTTTGAGAAAGGGGCGAAGGGGCAGCTTATTTTTACATCCCACAATTTAAGAGCGCTGGAGATGATCCACAAAAGAAGCATTCTTTTCTCTACCGCCAATCCGGCTAACCGGTATATCCGGCTTCAGAATGTAAAAAGCAATAATAATCTGCGGGATATGTATTTACGCAGCATCACACTGGGAGGACAGCCTGAGGAAATTTATGAAGAAACAGACAGTGTAGAGATCGGACGCGCATTCCGTCGTGCCGGAAAGGCGGTGCCTTATGATAAACAGGACTAAAAAAGTCATACTCTTTATTGCAGAAGGACCTACTGACGAAGAAACGTTAAGCCCGGTTTTAAAGAAAATTTTTCAAAAGGAAGACGTCAGATTTCATATTGTACATGGGGACCTGACCAGCAACTGGTCAGTTACTGCCCAAAATGCAGTGAAAACAGTGAACCAGCACATTGATATAGAACGAAAACGTTATGGATTCGATAAAAAAGATATATTAAAGGTAATACATCTGGTTGATATGGATGGGGCCTTTATTCTGGAAGATAAAGTGGTTTATGGAAATCATGATGAAATCCTGTATTTTGGTGATCACCTAGAAACCCGTTCTCCGGAAACTGTGATTAACCGCAATAAAAGAAAATCCCAGATATTATCCAGGCTTTCACTCACTGGAAAAATCGGTACCATCCCCTACTCAATCTACTACTTTTCCAGGAATCTGGAACATGTATTTCATAACAGCAGAAAAAATTTAACCGATGAAGAAAAGGTCATTTATGCAGATACCTTTGCAGACCGGTATTCTTTAAACCCTGCTGCCTTCATCTCTTTACTTTCCGGCAATGATTTTACTGTTCCCGGCGATTACAGAGATACCTGGGAATTTATCAGTCACGGGACGAATTCTTTAAACCGCTACAGTAACTTTCATCTTCTTTTCTCTTCTCCCCCCGGAAACTGAAAACAGGCATCAGACAGATTACTTCTGTCTGATGCCTGCTCTATATCACAGCTTTTATTCTGCTGCAGTTTCTTCTTTTGCTTCCTTTGGTTCTTCTGCTTTCGCAGTTAAATCACCCGGCTTCATGCTTAAGTTGATTCTGCCCATCTTGTCTACTTCCATTACCTTTACAGTAACGATGTCTCCGATGTTTACCACATCTTCAACCTTAGCCACTCTCTTGTCGGAAAGCTTGGAAATATGAACCATACCGTCTTTGTTAGGAGAAAGCTCTACAAAAGCTCCGAAGTTCATAATTCTTACTACCTTGCCGGTAAAGATCTGTCCTGCTTCAATTTCAGTCACGATGCTCTTGATAATCTGTTTTGCACGGTCGATCATGGCCTGATCGGTTCCGCATACAGAAACGCTACCATCATCAGAAATATCGATCTTCACGCCGGTTTCTTCGATAATCTTGTTGATTACCTTGCCCTGCTTGCCCACTACATCACCGATCTTCTGAGGATCTATGGAAATCTGGTCAATCTTAGGCGCGTATTTTCCAACTTCCTTGCGAGGCTCTGCAATGGCTTTTGCCATAACCTCGTCAAGAATGTAAAGTCTTGCTTCTCTTGTGGTGCGGATCGCTTCTTCAATAATTGGTCTTGTTAAACCGTGAATCTTAATATCCATCTGAATGGCTGTGATTCCCTTATGGGTACCGCCTACCTTAAAGTCCATATCACCGAAGAAATCTTCCAGACCCTGAATATCAGTTAAAACGATATAATCATCATCTGTATCTCCAGTAACCAGACCACAGGAAATTCCTGCTACTGCTGACTTAATGGGCACACCTGCTGCCATTAAAGACATGGAGGAAGAACAGATGCTGGCCTGAGAAGTGGAGCCATTGGATTCCATGGTCTCGGATACGGTACGAATTGCATATGGGAATTCCACTTCTGATGGAAGAACCGGAACAAGGGCTCTTTCTGCCAGCGCACCATGACCGATCTCACGGCGTCCCGGTCCTCTGGAAGGTCTTGTCTCTCCTACTGAGAAGGACGGGAAATTATAGTGGTGCATATATCTCTTGGAAGTTTCCATATCATCAATGCCGTCAAGTCTCTGGCTTTCCGACAATGGTGCCAGAGTACAGATATTTAAAATCTGTGTCTGTCCACGGGTGAACATGGCAGAACCGTGAACTCTTGGGAGCATGTCGATCTCTGCTGCCAGGTGACGGATCTGGTTCATGGCACGGCCGTCCGGACGCTTGTGATCTTTTAAAATCATCTTGCGGACAGTCTTTTTCTGATACTGGTAAATGGCCTCTCCAAGTACAGCCAGCCACTCTTCTTTTTCAGCAAAAGCCTCTTCCAGCTTCTTGGTGATATTACGAATGTTTTCTTCTCTTATCTGCTTCTCATCTGTAAAGACGGCAACTTCCATCTCTTCGGGAGTTACGATCTCTTTGATGGCTGCGAATAATTCTTCCGGTACTGCACAGCTGGTATATTCATGCTTTGCTTTTCCGCACTCAGCAACAATGGTATCGATAAACTTAATAATCTCCTGGTTTACCTCATGAGCTTTAAAAATTGCCTGAATCATAACATCTTCAGGAACCTCGTTAGCTCCGGCTTCAATCATGATAACTTTCTCTCTGGTGGAAGCAACGGTAAGAGCCATGTCGGAAACCTGCTTCTGTGCCTGAGTTGGATTAATCACTAATTCTCCGTCAACAAGCCCCACCTGAGTGGAAGAACATGGTCCGTCAAAGGGAATATCAGAGATGCTGGTTGCAATGGCGGAACCTATCATGGCAGTTAATTCCGGAGAGCAGTCCTGGTCAACTGACATAACGATATTATCCAGAGTCACATCATTGCGGTAATCCTTTGGAAACAGCGGTCTCATCGGACGGTCAATAACACGTGAGGTCAGGATTGCATTCTCAGATGCTTTTCCTTCTCTCTTGTTAAAGCCTCCCGGTATCTTTCCTACTGCGTATAATTTTTCTTCGTATTCTACACTCAGAGGGAAGAAATCAATTCCGTCTCTGGGTTTATCGGATGCAGTTGCAGTTGCTAATACAACGGTATCTCCATAGTGCATCAATGCTGCACCGTTTGCCT
>JAEWPQ010000208.1 GCA_023460575.1 Bacillota bacterium | reverse complement strand
CCTGTGTTGCATTGCAAATCGTATTTAAAACAAGTATATCATACCGCGTTTCAGAAATTTTTTCAACTAAATCTTGAAATTTCTTGTAATTAAATGTCGTCTGTGATACAATACACAGCCTCTCTCCCTCTGTGAGCGGTAAAGTTTCCACTTGCTCGGGTGTTTCCACCACTAAAGTATTGGCATTTCCCCAGCCTTTAATACCTTCTACTTCCGGGTGTGTTTCATTGCCTATTATAATCAGACGTCTGCCCTCTTTATTCTGCTCCTGGGCAATTTTGTGAATCTTTCTCACATAAGGGCAGGTTGCATCAATGATTTCAATCCCGTTTTCTTCCATGATCTCATAAATGCGCTTTCCGGCTCCATGGGATCGGATTACCACAACTGCATCGTGGATCTTCTTTAAATCTTCTTCATTTTCAATTACTTTTACGCCCTTTTCCTCTAAATCCTTTACAACCTCTTCATTGTGGATGATGGGACCAAACGTATAAATCGGCTTGTCATTCCTTTTCAGCTGCTCATATACCTGATCAATGGCGCGCTTTACTCCGAAGCAGAATCCGGCGGATTTTGCTACAATTACTTCCATACATTAGCTCCTCTCTTCCAGTTTTCTTTCCTCAAACAGCATTAAAATCCGGTCGATTACCTCTTTGGCAGTCATCTCAGAGGAATCCAAAAGCACCGCATCCTCCGCCTGCTTTAACGGAGAATGCTCCCGGTTCATATCCTGGTAATCCCGTTTGATAATATCCTTTTCGATCTCATCCAGACTGCATTCCTGCCCTTTTCCCTTCAGTTCTAAGTACCTTCTTTCCGCCCGGACCCGGCTGCTGGCAGTTAAATAAATCTTAAGATCGGCATCAGGGAGAACACAGGTACCAATGTCTCTGCCATCCATGATTACATTCTCCCGTGCAGCAAGCCCTTTCTGTAACTCTACCAGTTTTTCTCTCACTGATAAATGTACAGATGCAGCAGAAGCCATGGCACCCACTTCCTCAGAACGGATCAGCCCTGATACATTCTCTCCATTCAGGATTACCTGCTGTACACCGTTTTCATACGCCAGTGTCACATCTGCAGTCTTAACAGCCATAGATATAGCCGCCTCATCCTGTAGGGATATGCCATTTCTTAAAAAATGCAGTGCCATGGCGCGGTACATCGCTCCTGTATCCACGTATACAAAATTAAGTTTATTTGCCGCAGCACGGGCAATGGTGCTCTTTCCTGCTCCAGCGGGCCCGTCGATTGCTATATTATAAACCTTTGTCATCTTTCGTCCTTCTCCTCTCCTGCCGCACTTCCTGCCGCCCAGCCTGTGGACCAGGCAATCTGAAGATTAAAGCCCCCAGTCACCGCATCAAGGTCCAGCACCTCTCCTGCAAAATACAGACCGTTTACAAGCTTGGATTCCAGAGTGGAAGGATTTACTTCCTTAACGGATATACCTCCCTGAGTGATAATGGCCTCATTGTAGCCTCTCAGTGCAGTCAGAGTCATGGTAAACGCCTTGGTTACATGAATCAGAGCCTGGCGTTCCTCCCTTGTAATCTCATGAACCTTCTTTTCCGGTGAAATTTTGCTTGCATCAATGATTACAGGAATCAGCTTAGCCGGATATAAGCTGCCCAAAGCATTTTTAAACTGCTTATTCATGGACTCCTCAAAATCTCTTAAAATTCTGGCGTCCAGCTGTTCCTCCGTCAGCGCAGGCTTTAAATCTATGGAAAGGGTAAGCGGACCTTTCTTTAGTTCCTTAGCCGCATAGCTGCTGGCGCTTAAAAGAACAGGGCCGCTGACTCCGTAGTGGGTAAACAGCATCTCTCCGAATTCCCGGTAAATAACCTTGCTTCCTTTCATAACCACCGCTTCTACGTTGCGCAGGGAAAGTCCCTGAAGTTCCTTAATCATGGGTTCTTCCACGACGAAAGGGACAAGTGCCGGAGATAAGGAAACCATGGTATGACCGGCTTCTTTTGCCAGTTCATAGCCATCTCCTGTAGATCCGGTGGTCTGATAAGAATAACCTCCGCAGGCAATAATAACGGAGTCTCCATAGAAAGATTTCTTTCCTGAGCTGTCACTGACAACAATCCCCTTCACAGCACCGTTATCAAGAATCAGTTTTTCCGCCTTTTTCCGGTAATGAATCGTAACTCCAAGCTCCAGAAGTCTGTTGTTTAATACCTTTATCACATCAGATGCCTTATCCGATGCAGGAAACACCCGGTTTCCCCGTTCCGTCTTTAACCGGCAGCCAAGGGCTTCTAAAAGTTCCATCATATCGAAATTGGTAAAACCGTAAAAGCTGCTGTAAAGAAATTTGGAATTGGTGACAACATTCCCGAACAGCTCCTCTGTATCACAGGCGTTGGTCACATTGCACCGGCCTTTTCCCGTAATATATACTTTTTTCCCAAGCTTCTCATTTTTCTCAAAAATGTGGACGGTACTGCCCTTCATGGCTGCTGCTATTCCAGCCAGCATCCCTGCAGCGCCCCCGCCCACGATTAAAACCGTATTCATGCCCTTTCCTCCTGCCTTTGTTCACTTCCTCCTACTTTACACGAAAAAGCAGGAAAACACAAGTGGTCAGGGACGATTATTCACTTCTTTTATCTTGTCTTCCAACGCTTCCACCACAGTTTTTAAGATCCTGACTCTTGCATAATACTTGCAGTTTCCTTCCACTACCACCCAGGGAGCATAGGTTGTGGAGGTACGGACCAGCATCTCATTGACGGCTGATTCATACTGATCCCATTTTTCCCTGTTTCTCCAGTCTTCTTCCGTAATTTTCCATTGCTTTATCGGGTCCGCCTGGCGTTCTTTAAAACGTTTTTCCTGCTCGTCTTTATCAATATGAAGCCAGAATTTGATGACAACGGCGCCTGCGTTTGCCAGGTGGCTTTCCATCTCATTGATTTCCTGGTATGCCTGCTTCCACTGGCTTTCTCTGCAGAAGCCTTCCACCCGTTCAACAAGCACCCTCCCGTACCAGGTGCGGTCAAATATGGCGATATGTCCTGCTTTTGGCACATGATTCCAGAAACGCCAGAGATAGTGGTGAACCCGTTCAATATCATTGGGAGCAGCTGTGGGGTATACTTTATAACCTCTCGGATCCAGATGGCTGGTAAGTCGTTTAATGGCTCCGCCCTTTCCCGCTGCATCCCAGCCTTCAAACCCCAGTACCACCGGTATCCGCAAGCGGTAAATCTGGCTGTGGAGAAATTCCAGCTTCTTCTGAAGACGGTCAATTTCTTTTTTGTATTCTTCCTTTGAGATGGTCTTCGTTAAATCTACGCCGGAAAGAACACCTGCTTTAAAACTCTCTGAACGGACAGGCACTTCCTTCTCCTTTGCGCCTCCGTTTAAATTCTTCTTATTTAAAGCATCCTCCAGACAGTCAGCAACACATGTCATGATCTTGGCTGCAGCATACTCTTTATCGGTTGCCTCAATAATGGTCCACGGAGCGTAATCCATGTCGGTATTCTGAAGCATCTCTTCGCAGATATGCAGAAACCGGTCATATTCTGTGTTGCGCTTCCAGTCTTCCTTCGTCACTCTCCAGCTGGTTTCCTTTGAGCTTTCCAGCTTTTTAAACCGCTTCTTCTGCTCTTCCCTGGAAACATAGAGAAACAGCTTAATAATTACCATCCCGTCATCGGTGAGCTGACGTTCGAAGGACTGTATGTCATGAAAGGCTCCGGACAGGTCTTCATCCGGAATCTTTCCCGCAAATCGCTCCATGGTTACCTGACGGTACCAGCTTCTGTCAAAGACTGCCATTCTGCCCTGGGCCGGCAGCTTTGTAAAAAAACGCCAGAGGAAGGGACGCATACGCTCCTCTTCCGTTGATTTATCATTGGCATAGACATCAAAGCCTCTTGGATCAAGGGCCTGAATCAGATGATTGATCTGAGTTCCCTTACCTGAGGCACCCATTCCCTCAAACACGATCATGACCGGAATCCCGGCTTCCTTGCAATGGCGCTGCAATATCCCCAGCTTTTCGCTCTGTTCTTTTTCTGTCTTTTTATAGGTTTCCTTATGGATTTTCTTTGATAAATCAATTTTCTCCAGCATAAACAGTCCTCCTTACTGGTTTCCGTTAAGCCTGTATCTTTTCAAACACCTTTGCAACTTCGGGCATAACCTGGCTGATTTTAATCATCTGGGGGCATTCCTTTTCACATCTGTGGCAGGTTTTGCAGCTGTCCGCTTTTATCTTAAGGCCCTCATACCCTGCTTTGGCCTCATCCTCCCTGTGGGCAGCCGTCATGTTATAGTAGGAAAATATCTCCGGGATCTCAAGTCCAAAGGGGCAGGGAACGCAGTAGCGGCAGCCGGTACAGCCAACCAGCGCCATGGAGTCAAAGATCTCCTTTGCCTTCCGGTACATGGCATGTTCTTCCTCGGATACCATTCCAATATAGCTTCTTTCTGCATACAAAAGATTATCTTCAAGCTGCTGTTCATCGCTCATTCCGCTTAAAAGCAGGCTCACTTCCGGCTGATCCCATAAAAAGTCAAGGGCATATTCCACACTGGATTTTTCTTCGCCTAACGCTTCTTTTACGTGAGGTGCGGGATTAGCCAGTCTTCCGCCTAAAAGCGGCTCCATAATGACTACGGCAAGTCCCTTTTTTGCAGCCTCCTTCAACCCTTTTAAGCCTGCCTGATGTGTTAAATCCACATAGTTATACTGAATCTGGCAGAAATCCCATCCATCATAATAATCTAGGATATCCTGAAATACGTCATATGAATCATGGAAGGAAAACCCAATGTACTTAATTTTTCCATCAGCTCTTGCTTTCTCCATCTTCTCCACCAGCTTAAGCTTTTTTATCTTCTCTTCAAACCTGTCTCTGCTTAAAGCATGAAGCAGATAAAAATCCACATGATCTGTCTTTAACTTTCTTAACTGCTCATCTAAAACTTCTTCAAAATCTTCTTCCTTTTCAAGCTTCCATACAGGACATTTTGTTGCAAGATAAGTTTTCTCCCTGTATCCTTCCTGCAGCGCTTCCCCTACTATCCTCTCGCTTTCCCCCTCATGATAGGGATAGGCCGTGTCAATGTAGTTGACCCCCTGATCAATGGCATGACGGATCATGGCAACCGCCCTCTTCTCATCTACCTGATTTTCTCCCGAAAGAGGAAGCCGCATGGCTCCGAACCCGAGTGCTGAAACTTTTATTCCTGTCTTTCCAAAATCACGATATTGCATATTCTTCCTCCGCATGATAAGATTCGCAATTGAACTAATAGCTGCTTTAATAAATATTGTATCATATTTATTTCCTGTCCAATAGTTTTTTTTACAAAATTTGCCACAAAAAAGACAGACTCTGCGTATGCAAATGCCTGTCTTTCTACTATGAATTTATATTCCGGACTTTTAAACCTCAGTTGTTATAAAGATATCGTAAATCGCCTTAATCGCTTCCTCAAAATCACTGTTTCTCACGCCGATAATGATATTTAACTCACTGGAGCCCTGATCAATCATTTTAACATTAACTCTGGAATGGGCGAGCGCAGAGAAAATTCTTCCGGCAGTCCCTCTGGTGGCCTTCATTCCTCTGCCAACAACCGCAACCAGTGCCAGATCGGATTCCATCTCCACGAAATCAGGCTCTACCGCTCTGTGAATTCCGGCGATGACAGACTGCTCATATTCTTCAAACTCCGACTGATGGACAAAAACCGTCATGGTGTCGATTCCGGAAGGCATATGCTCAAAGGAGATTCCGTATTTTTCAAATACCTCCAGAACCTTTCTCCCAAAACCGACTTCTGCATTCATCATGGCCTTTTCAATATTGATGGAGCAGAAGCCTTTCTTTCCTGCAATTCCGGTAATGGTATAGCGGGGTTGTCTGCAGGTGCTTTCCACAATTAACGTTCCCTTGTCTTCCGGCTTGTTTGTGTTGCGGATATTAATGGGAATGCCCTCTTTTCTCACAGGAAAAATGGCATCCTCATGGAGTACGCTGGCGCCCATGTAGGCCAGCTCTCTTAATTCTCTGTATGTAATGGTTTCAATCACTTCCGGATCCTTAATGATCCTCGGATCTGCCACCAGAACACCGGATACATCCGTCCAGTTTTCATACATATCTGCATGAATCGCTTTTGCCACCACAGAACCTGTCACATCGGAGCCGCCTCTTGAAAAAGTCTTGATGGTGCCATCCTTCTTTGAGCCGTAAAATCCCGGGATAACTGCAGTCTCCACCTGACTTAAACGTTCTGAAAGTATCTGATCTGTATGCTCCGCCTCAAAATTACCATCCTCATCAAAAAAGATCACCTCTGCGGCATCAATAAACTCAAATCCCAAATATTCAGCCATGATCAGACTGTTTAAATATTCACCTCTTGAAGCCGCATAATCCCTGCCTGCCTTTTCTAAGAAGTTCTTTTCAATGGTATTAAATTCCTCATCAAGACTCATGTTCAGGGAAAGTCCGCTGATAATTTCCATATAGCGGTCTTTGATTTTTTCCAGAATGCTTTTGTAGCTTTTTCCTGCTTCAGCCGCATCGTAACACTGATACAACAGATCTGTTACCTTTTCATCCTTGTCGTTACGCTTCCCCGGCGCAGATGGAACTACATATTTTCTGCTCTTGTCTGCGCGGATGATATTTCCCACCTTCTCAAACTGCCTGGCGCTGGCTAAAGAGCTTCCTCCGAATTTCACAACTTTTTTCATGGCGTCTTTCTCCTCTGATACAGGTTAATATCTACATATTTAACGGAAATAATATCTTAATTGTCACCAGCTGTCAAGTGG
>JAEWPQ010000207.1 GCA_023460575.1 Bacillota bacterium | reverse complement strand
CACCAGATAACTGTTTGGATTGCTTTGCCTCCTGTTCGTCATTCGTTTGCTTTTCAGAAAAATGTCGCATATAGACCAGTTTTTCATATCCCTCAGGTCGCACAATCGCAACCATTTGTAAATTCCTGAACTTGAAAATTCTCGCCTTATTTTGCTCCCAAAATAGGGTTGAACCATGGGATCGAAAATGATGCAGGTTAAAGAGTCGGGGTCAAAAACTTCCCCGACTCGGTTAACATCAGCCCGCAATGCGGGCTGAGAGGAATTTTTCATCGGGGTCGCATTTTGGGCATTGGGGTCGTAACCGAGATCGCCCTTGCAGGGAATGCCCATTTATGCGAAAGATTTACGGGGTTAAGTACGGCTCCAGTAAAATCGTGACCAGTTAATCGCAATTTAAGAGAGCCTGTGAATTAAATCCCTAAAAATCATCATACCTCTTTACATATTAATTTTTTTCTTAATACAATTGTTAGTTCACGTATTTCATTATTTAACTTTTCTTTATCCAACGGAAAAGACGGTAATTCAGCAAATCTAATCATCATTTCATATTTAATCAATTGCCAGCTTAATATGTCTTTATTTGAATTTCTTTCGTTAGCTTCAGTAATATTTTTGTCATATAGGTTCAGACAAGCCACTTGATTATTCCATAATTCTTGAATTTCATGTACCATAACTTCTTCTATCAGTTCATAAGCCTCATCTTCTTTTCCTAAATCGCGAAATATTCTTGATTTAACTAGTCTTGCATTCACAACATTGTCCCATAAAGTATAATTTCCATTGAATTTTATTTCATTCAATAAATCACATACCTTTATAGCATCCTCAAACATATTACATATATACAACAAAATGACCAATTCAGCAACACATCCTGTGTCTTTAGCTGATTTAAGACTAAATCTTTTGTTAATTTTCTTACAATTTCTAAGTATGGCTTCTACAGAACACTTATTTGCAATCTCATTAATGATACTTAAATCCATATATTCACCTATTCACTCTCAATTTATGGATTGCTTGTGATAAGACACTCCAGTAGACATCCATATCAC
Organism: Bacillota bacterium; assembly: GCA_023460575.1. Taxonomy (GTDB): domain Bacteria; phylum Bacillota; class Clostridia; order Lachnospirales; family Lachnospiraceae; genus Lacrimispora. The sequence goes on along the minus strand of JAEWPQ010000207.1, from coordinate 7,460 downwards.
CATCTTCAAGATTTGTTATGTCATCTTTTCCCCCCATAAATAAGGGTACTTTATAACCAATACATCTTCCATATATTGGTGATTCACCTTCATTATTTAACCATTCTTTATAAAACTGACCAGCTAAACAAGCCTCTGAATTAAATGGAATTTCATTATTAATAAAATCCTCAAAATAGCAATCTGTTGATAAAATTTCACCAGTACCTATCTCAAATAATATTACCTTTCCACTATTTTTTTCATCTTTAGCAATTCCAAAGCAATTCCCTTGCCAATCATATCCGAAGAGAGATACTCTCTCTTCGGATATGGGAAAAGCATATAATACATTCTCTTTCCACATGTTTATATCTTCTTCTTTAAATACCGTAAATAACCCATTGCCAAATTGCAAGCCTGAGAATGCCTTGAGAAACGCTTTATATGGATCTATATCTTGAATAACTATATCATAAATCTCGAAGTATTCTAGAAATCTTTGAAACATACATACACCTCCTATTTGATTTTAAAATTACCAAATTCAGTACCATTAGGGTACTGTTTTATAGCGTTATCAATTTGTTTACCCAGACTTCTATTAACACTTTTATTAAGCGGTGCTAAATTGTCTAAAGTATTGCTTCCTCCTAGTTGAAGATCAATTACATGATCTATATCATATCCGTCTGGTATAGAATTTTTACCATAAGCTTTTTTATATAATGATCTTGCAGATGTACCGCTTCTGTCAACAGGTGTTTTTATAGTAGTACCTTCAGATAATGACTTTGCCTTTGCATCCGCTTCTGCAATCTGTTCTGGAGTCCAATTTTCCTTATATTTAAGGTTAACATCAATTGAGTCTGTCTTCCCCGTCCCCTTAGTTCCAGATCCCCCATTTTTCTCCTTAACCGCAGGTTTATTGCCCTTACTTTGGGTATTACCAGTGCTACCCATCGCACTGTAATACATCAACGTTCCATAAGCAAAATTAGTTACTCCTTCTGCTGCCACGCTCAAAAACAGTTTGTTTTCTTCCTGCCATTTATAAAAAGGTTTTGTTTCTATCTGCTCCTTTGTTTCTTTACAATCCTTCCTTAACAGCTTTATCATTTCCGCATTTATTACGTGCGCATCCAAGTCCGCGTTTGCATCCATTTTATTTTTAGTTGCGGAATTTTCTATCCCGTTTAATAAACTTTCCATCGCTCCCGTATCGCAATACGGCATCAGACGCCCCAGAGCACCCTTAATATACTCCCCTTCAAGGTTATTTTTATCATACAGGGTGTAAAGCTCAATCTTCCCCCCATTCTTAATCATCCGGTCCTCTATGAACTGGAGCGCCAATTCATACTTTCCTTCATTCAAATATAAACTTCCATAAGGATTATCCAGTATCTCCCGCAGTCCTGGGTATTTCTCATCCATCTCCTGCATTAGTATAATCTGCTTTGCAAAAATTCCATCCTGCCCTGAGTTAATAATTTTAAATTCCATCCCGGATGCTCTACAGGAAAGTAAAGATTTCGTTGTTATAATTTCCTTCCCATTTATCTTTTCACCCTGCGGTTCCGGGTTCTCCCATTTTTCATCCAAAACCATTGATTTCTCATCACAAGAGCCTCCCGCATAACAGTCTCCAAATGACCCAATATTATGCAATGCCTTACAGTCCTCCACACATGCTTTCGGAAGGTTATTGACATCAATACCGACTGAATCCACATATAAATAACTGTCTTGTGAACCATACGGGCAGCGTAGCTTTGCCCCTAACACCAACGGCTCCGGTGGTCCTTTCTCTTTCCCAAACAACCAGGAAAACCAACCCATACATTTTCTCCTTTCATTCTACCACAATTTCCTCTATTCTCATACCCATAACTTCTCTTCGGCAGGCACTCTCTACAAATTTCAAGTCTGCCACAATGTATCGTCCTTTTATGCCGCCAAGTCTGAAAATAGAATGTGTTTGTATTTTCTCTTTTTTCAAAACCCCTTTAATGATTACACTTCCATCTCTGCTTATTTCACTTTTTTCATCCAGACAATCCAGTTGCGGTAAATTAGGAATCTGGTAAAAAGCACTTCTCCTGTTTTCCTTATCATTTAATGTTGCATATTTGAATTGGATTTCCGGACTATATACTCTAATTAACGCTGCAAATTCTTTTGAAACCATGAAACAGGGGTGACAAATCAGGTCCATAAATGATATCTCCCTGTTCAATTCTATTTGAAAATGATTCTGTCTGGAAAGCTCCTCATATATCTGACTATCCGTTCTGCCCGGTCTCATTTGAGTGTACCAGTCCATGAATCGTGGCTGTGGGTTCTTTTTATCAGCATATATCATGAAATATCTCATATTTACTCCTCTCCTAACTGAAAGAGAACGTCCGCTTCTCCCATATACTCCCCAAACAGAATACTCACAAAACTCTCTAATCTGTCTTGCTGCGGAAGAAAATTGCGCTCTGGCAATGCTTCCTCCAGCATTGCCTGTAAGAAAGCTTTGGTCACTCCATGATAATACGGTGCATAAGCATAGCGTATAAAATCTGCCTCATATTCACGAATTCTGGGGAAAATTTTGCCCAGTTCTTCCCTGATAGCTTCCACATCTTCCTCAAAAAGCTGATATATGTCTCTGGCATCCCAGTAAGACACAGCCTGCGAAGAATCGCTGTAAAATGCATGATCCATCAAATCAATCCTGATAAGATAGCGCTGCAGAAAAATACTGCTGTACAAATGAGAAAAGAGAATATATCTCACCTTTCCCTTTTTCTTCTGGTCTTGAAGAATTGTGGTCTGCTCTACTGCTGTTTTGAAAGCATCCAGAAATGTATGTACGATTTCCTTACTATGTTTTTCACAGTGTAGTGTAATACTCCTGCTGCTTTTTGAAAATTGTTCAGGCAGGATATATTCCATGGCTGTCATAAATTCTTCTTTTCGATCCATTATTGTATCCTTATCTTTCCGCCGGTGAATGTAATATCCTTATCTATCGATAACCCCGATCCGCCCTGCTTGATATTAACATTTGTTTTTCCTGCTATGACAAGAGAGGCATCCTCACTGGATATAGTCATGTTGCCTCCGGAAGATATGGATATATCCTTGCTGCTTTTTATCTGTACCCCTTCCCCATCTTTTATCCTGATTGACATTCCTTTGTTATTAGTAAGTTCCACACTGTCAGGTGTAAACAATAATTCCTTTCCATATTTAGTCTTAAAAGACTTATGATCCGGATTCTTCCTGTCATTGCCCGTCTCCATATGTACAGAGCTGATGACATAACCATGCTCTTCGATCTGATCTGGTATCTGCAGGCGTACACGATCTCCCGGTTCCGGCATGCAGTACCAGCCTGCGCCATCAGGGGAAGAGTATCCAGTGGAATAAGGAAACCATTTCGTTATATTCTGACTGGCATTTTCGTCCTCCGCCAGTTCTATCTTTACCATATCACGAGTGACTTCTCTGACTGATGCCTGAAAAGAGCAGCCTGACTGATAATTGTTTGACCGTAACATTACACCCATGCCATTGATAGGACGCAAGGTATAAGTATGTGTTAACTCCTCGTGTAAATATTTACTTTCAATTTTACAGACATACCCGCCTTCGTTCCCCAGCATAAGCCTGTCCCATAAATCATAAACATCCCTTGAAGTAATGCGGTATTCCATGTAATCCTGTTCCATAAATGAATTAGAACTGCCTCCTCCACAAGTCATATAACTGTCGACACGTTTGCTGACACTAAAGTTGGCAGATTCAGGCATGGTGTACATAGAATAATTAGCATCACCTACAAAGTAATAAGCTCCCTCTCTGGTAATCGCAGGTGTTACAGCCATACCAAAACGGCTGGCAATCCTCCTGATAAACTCCCAGTCAGTCTCGTTGTATTGTAATAAAAAGTCTATGGTGGAGGAATCCAGAACTCCCTTCACTTTTACATCAGCTTCACCATAAGTCTGATTTATGGTTCTTAACACATCCAGATAGGTTAAACCGGTATCCTGAAAAGAACGATAATGCTTGTTCCCATCCATTAGATATGTACCGCTTTTTAGTGTCAGGGTAAGCATGGTAGCATGAGGCTGTGGTTCCAGAGAAAAACCCGCAATCATTCCTGTCATAAGGTTCTGGGTACCCCCTTCTTCATCCTCGCCGGTAATATTCACCCACATGCGTTCCAGTAATTTACCTTTGTAAGCTTCCACATCCTTATCACGTATATATCCGCTTACAAACGCAGTTGCATGTTCCCCCACTTCCCGGTCTATCTCCAGGCTCTCCAGTGTCAGGAACTCAAATTGAGAAATATGTATTTTATCTGCTTTCATTTTTCAATTCTCCTTTTCCTGTGATTTCTATATACTCCAGCGATTTCAACACGGATTCTCTCCAATCATCATAAAAACACATCCTGCAGTTAAATGTTCCTGCCAACAGATATTCCTCCGTACTAACCAGAAACTGCAGATTATATGTTTCATCATCCAGTGTAAAATTCTTGTATTCAAACCACCTGCCATCGGCTCTCGCTGAATCAATACTTCCCCTGCCGTAAATTACAGTCTCCGGTGTATGAAGCTTAACCGTATCCTGCATTTGATCTATGAGTTCATCCAGATTGGTATACTCTTGAATATCCCCCCGCCTTAGAAGATGAAAACCGAAATTATCATCATAATATTCATTTGTAAGCAATACTGGCGGACGGTTGCTGCTTATATATCTGACTTTTGCAATCATCTCGGGCATTTCTGTGAAATTTTGAGGTATTAGTGCATTTACTTTTCCGTCAAACATAGGAAAAGGTACAAATCGTACACCTTTTCCCCGAATTGGGATTTCATCTGTCAGCAACTCATATGAACTGGTTCTTTTCTTAACAAAGTTCTGTAAACTTATAATTTTTTCATCCACATAAGTACCTTTTTTCATATACCCCCTCCACGATTTTTTCCAACTGTCTGTAACGAACTTTGACTGCTCCTCGCAAAAGACGGCTTTCTTTCAGGAACTTCCAATGAGTCCATAATCTGTAACAATTGCTTTTTCCCTTCCTCATCCTCAATAAAACAGCCCATTGTACCAAGCATCATGCACTCATCTACAGAAAAAATATACATAAAGTTTTTAAGTTCTCCTTCTTTTATAATGCTTCGGAAAGAAAACCAGCCGTATGCCCCCTCTTTCCTCCACACGAACCGTGGATCGGTCAGCAGGCATGAAGGATACAGTCCCACGACTGCTGCAGTAATGTTTTTTATTACATATTCCACCTGGTTTGCTGCCAGCTTCTGCTCTTTCAAAAGAGAAAAAGTACAAAACCGGTGTGCCTCCCCATCCTCCAAAATAATCTGAGGTCTCTGCTCATAAGGGTACATTAATTCTGCTCTGTTAGTTTCCATATCTTGAAAAGACTGCGGAATCTGTACCGCCAGTCTTCCGTCAAAAAAAAGAGTTTTATCTTGGACGTACTCCATTTGCCTCCCCCGTTTCTAATTTCGAACTATTCAGCTGCTCCTTTATCTCCTTCCTGCATGAATCAAACGAAAATTGAACCGATTGGCAGATTTCCCCACTATGTCCTGTAACCAGCTGCTCCATCTGCTCCTGAACTCCGCTTTTAACCTGCCAGACAGGAATCTGGTTGATCTTATCAATTAACGGACTTTTTCCTACTGCTCCATTTATAACGGAATACGACATACTTAATCTCCTTTCATTCTCCCTGCTATAGGCCGAAATCCTGCTGCGATCTGGGACAGCCGGTCCTGCTCAGTACTTTGTGGTATCGCTGAGATGATATTTACGATTGATGGTCCAAACTCATAGCTATCTGACTTGTCCTCTGACAATTCCTTCATCTTAAGCTGCATCTTCTCTTTTTCCTTTTTCATCCTTTCTTCTGTCCGTTTATCCATCTTCTGTTGATTGCCTAAACTGGAACCGGGACCTGCAGTCCCCTCACTTGAACCACTAAGATTTTTTAAAATAGTACTTTCTCCCATACAATCAAGATTATGGCAGATGTTAACCACTGCCGGATTTCCCAACCGTCTTTTAACAACTGTAACCTCAGTGGGTGCCATCAGTTCAATCTTTTTTCCGCGCAGCACAACCTTTCCCTTTGCCTGAAGTAATAATTCTCCGTTGCTGCGAATGATATTACCAACACCATCCTGCATGGATATCTCCGACTTCCCGTTATCAGCGGACAATTCCATATCCGACGGTCTAAGTGCCATCTTTTTTTTAGCCGCTGTAATAAACCAGCGGTTATTCGGATCCAGTGTCTCTGCGCCTTCCTGCCCATTCTCACGGATGCAGCTCACCCCAAATGCTTCCTGCTCATCTCCCCTTGGAATCTGAAGACGAACCCTGCTTCCTGTTTCCGGCATACAGTATAGCAAATTTCCATACTCCGGAAACCATGGATAAAAAAATGCTTTGCCTGCATCCTGCTCCTTATCAATATCCAGGTGGATTTTGATCTTCTCATCCCTGCGTTCCAGTACTGTTCCGGTCAATGAAACTCCTTTTATGCAGGGATTATCAATTGTTGGATACATTCCGTGATTCATTCCGGATAACTTGTATGTACAGCACAAAAGACCCTTCCGCAGATTCATCTCTACATAATATGTCCACATAATTCTGTCTCTGTAGCTGACGCATTGTCCCAGATGCAGGACCTGATAAGAATCCACTTCGTAATAACAGGCTTCTCTGGTTCTCCAGTCCAGCGCTTTTGCATCATCCGCCTCCATACACCATCGTTCACTTAAAGCATCTAATTCCAGGGGATCACTTTCTTTCTGCAATCCCAGGTATACTCCTCTTCCATCATAATCATCTGCTGCAATTAATGGAGTATGAAGGTGCGTTGATAATCTTAATATAAATTCCCAATCAGTTTCCTCAAACTGAATAAAAGGTTTTGTAATTGCTTTATCTGATGCAGAGGATATCACAGTAAAAGAGTTTTCCTCAGCTAAATTTTGAACCAATTGCAAAACAGACTTATTACAATCCTGAAATGATCTGCTCTTTTTTTCCAGATCCATGAGCCACGAAAATGAGTAGGAAGTAAGATAAAGAATCTCATGAAATGATTCCTTTTCTACACAGACCTTACTGATTACGCCTGAAAAAAGCAGAACCTCTTTTTGATTTTTTGTACTATATATCTTTAAAGGCTGGCTATTCATTTCTTCACCGGATACTGAAAAACTCTCCGGCTCTAACTCTGCCGTTACCATAGCCATAGCATGGGTACCAATGCTTTCTTTTATGGAAAGTTCCAATATACGTTTTATTTTAACGTTACATTTAATTTTTAAATCACCATATGTAATATGCTCCGCCATACATTTACTCCTTGTTTTTCCTGTGTTTAAATGAGCAGCATCCCCCTGTTTCCATGATTTCCTGTTCTTCTC
>JAEWPQ010000206.1 GCA_023460575.1 Bacillota bacterium | reverse complement strand
ACTGTCCCTGTAGGAGAAGATCAGGAGCCTATGATTGAACAGACAAGGGAGATCGTGCGGAAATTCAATTCCGTTTACGGGGAAGCATTGGTAGAACCAGACATCCTTCTTCCGGACAATCAGGCGTGCTTAAGGCTACCGGGAACAGATGGAAAGGCCAAGATGAGCAAATCTCTTGGAAACTGCATTTACTTATCCGATTCGGAAGATGAGGTCAAGAAAAAGGTAATGAGCATGTACACAGATCCCAACCACCTTATGGTTTCCGATCCCGGAAAGGTGGAGGGTAATACGGTATTTACCTATCTGGATGCATTCTGCAAAGAAGAGGATTTTAAAGAGTATTTACCGGATTACAAGAATCTTGATGAGCTGAAGGAACACTATCAGAGAGGCGGACTTGGAGATGTTAAGGTAAAGAGATTTTTAAACAGCGTCCTGCAGGCAGAGTTAGAACCTATCAGAAAAAGAAGAAAAGAATACGAAGCAGATATTCCTAACGTATATCAGATATTAAAAGAGGGAAGCCAGAAAGCGGAAGCGGCTGCTGCAGATACCTTAAAAGATGTAAAAGAAGCCATGAAGATCAACTATTTTGATGATATGGAACTGATTGGAGAACAGGCAAAGCGGTTTAAGAGTCAGGAATAGAGGATGCCATGAAGATCGTATCGATCAGTGAGATACTGGAATGCAATCATATTTTAAAAGACAGCGGGCTGGAATTTAAAATTCATTTAAGAGATGCCTGCGGGAAACAATCCTGCTTTGTGGAATCACTTAGTGACAGCAATGGAACAGAGCAGTATCAGGCGCTTTATGAGATACTGGAGGCGTATTTTGAAAAACTGCGTTTTCGGCTGGAGTATAATGCGGATAAAACAGACTTCTGGATGATTTAGCTCCGGAATTTGGAATGCCGGAGTGGCTGCAAAGGAGAAATTTCTTTGTGCTTCTCCGGTTTTTTTGTCTTAATAATAAAATAATAATTATTATCGATATTATTTATTGAAATTTCTGGAAAACTATGCTATGATTATTTCATGAATTAGGAATAACTAACTCATAAATTTAACTGAAACAAGCCATATTAATTGAGTATAGCGTCAGGAAAGGAGATAAATTGTATGTCATTCATTGGAAAAGAAATCAGTGATTTTAAAGTACAAAGTTTTATAAATGGAGAATTTAAGGAAGTGGTTAAAAAGGATGTTCTGGGAAAGTGGTCCGTGTTCTTTTTCTATCCGGCGGATTTTACGTTTGTCTGCCCCACGGAACTGGAAGATCTTGCAGATAAATATGAGGATTTTAAAAAGGCAGGCTGTGAAATTTACAGTGTATCCTGTGATACCCATTTTGTTCACAAAGCATGGCATGATGCTTCAAAGACAATTAAAAAGATTAAGTACACCATGCTTGCGGATCCTACGGGAGCGCTGGCAAGAAGCTTTGATGTTCTGATTGAGGGATCGGGCATGGCAGAACGGGCAACCTTTGTTGTGAATCCGGAAGGCGTGATCGTGGCATATGAGGTTATAGCCGGCAATGTGGGACGAAATGCAGAGGAGCTGTTTAGAAGAGTGGAAGCTTCCCAGTTTGTTGCCAAACACGGAGATGAAGTTTGCCCTGCAAAATGGAAACCAGGAGAAAAAACATTAAAACCAAGCCTGGATTTAGTAGGGTTTTTGTAAAGGCGGGATCTTATGGCTGAACTTTATGACGTAATTATTGTAGGCGCAGGTCCTGCAGGTCTCTCCGCAGCCATTTACGCAGCCAGGGCCAGATTTAAGGTTCTGGTTCTTGAAAAAGAAAAAATCGGCGGACAGATAACCATTACATCGGAAATTGTGAATTATCCCGGAATAGAGAAGACAGATGGTACCAAGCTGACAGAAAAGATGCGTATCCAGGCCCAAAGCTTTGGCGCAGAATTTCAAATGGCAGAAGTAACGGACTTTGATTTCTCCGGTGATATCCGAATTGTTAAAACAGATAAAGGTGATTATCAGACGCTTGGAATTGTTCTTGCTCTTGGAGCAAACCCCAGAACTCTGGGGTTTGCAGGAGAGAAGGAGTACAAAGGCAGAGGAGTTGCTTACTGTGCGACCTGTGACGGTGAATTTTTTACCGGAATGGATGTATTTGTAATTGGTGGTGGATTTGCAGCGGCAGAGGAAGCTGTATTTCTGACCAAGTATGCAAAAAAGGTCACCATTATTGTAAGAGAAGAGGATTTTACCTGTGCCGCTTCTGTAGCCGCTAAGGCTAAGAATCATGAGAAAATTGAAGTGCATTATCACACAGAGATTGTGGAGGCTGCCGGAGACAGACTGTTAAGAACGGCCCGGTTCAGAGACAGTAAGACCGGAAGAGAGTGGAGCTATGAAGCGCCGGAGGGTGAATCCTTTGGTATTTTCGTATTTGCGGGCTATGTACCGGATACCGGACTGGTAAAAGGAAAGCTGGAGCTTGACAGTCATGGATACATTATTACAGACCACAATCAGATGACCGGTATTCCCGGAGTGTATGGAGCCGGTGATGTGTGTATCAAAAATTTAAGGCAGGTGGTTACAGCTGTCTCCGATGGAGCGGTTGCTGCAACATCTTTAGAGAAATATGTTGCTGAACTATATGAAAAGTTAAACTTGTCACCAAGGGAGCCGGCACCGGAAGTAAAGGATAGAAATGTGGATACAAAGCAGCCGGAGGAATCGGGAGAAGAGAATTTTATCAATTCTGAGATGAGACAGCAGCTGGAAGTTCTGTTTCAGAAGTTTCAGACAAAAGTTACTGTAAAGGCACTTTTAGACAAAAGCCGGCTTTCATCTGAAATGGAATCCTTTCTAAAGGAACTTTCAGGGATCTCTGATAAAGTGGAGACCATCACAGAACAGGTATCAGATAAGTCAGAACCAGATGAGACTCTTCCGGCCCTGTGCGTTTTAAGAGAAGATGGAACGGAAACAGGAATCCGCTTTTATGGAATTCCGGGAGGCCACGAGTTTAATTCCTTTGTTATTGGATTATATAATGCAGCGGGACCGGGACAGTCCCTTTCTTCAGAAGAAACTGACAGGATACAAAGGCTGGAAAAACAGCTTGATATTAAGATTGCAGTGTCATTATCCTGTACCATGTGTCCGACTACGGTTATGTCTGCGGGAAGAATTGCGGCTGACAGCAGGAAAGTGAAGGCCTGGACATATGATCTGGCTTATTATCCGGAATTAAAGAAACGATATCAGATTATGAGTGTTCCCTGTATGATTATAAATGATGAGATTGTAGAATTTGGGAAGAAGTCCGTAGAGGAACTTCTGACCGTTCTGGAAAACATATAAAAGAAAAGGAGAAATCATGATGAATTATCTGGAAATTGAAAAGGTCATTGGAAGAGAAATTATTGACTCAAGAGGAAACCCTACCGTTGAGGCGGAGGTTCATTTAGCAGATGGAACCATAGCTACAGGAGCAGCGCCAAGCGGAGCTTCTACCGGCGAGTTTGAAGCGCTGGAGTTAAGAGACGGGGATAAGACCCGTTACGGCGGAAAAGGTGTTTTAAATGCAGTTCACAATATTAATACAGTCATTCATTATGCACTGGTGGGCATGGATGCATCCGATATTTATGGAATAGACAAGGCTATGATCACAGCTGATGGGACACCGGATAAATCAAGACTGGGAGCCAATGCCATTCTTGCAGTATCCATTGCCTGTGCAAGGGCAGCAGCAATCAGCATGGGAATTCCCCTTTACCGGTTCCTGGGAGGGATCACAGGCAACCGCCTTCCAGTTCCCATGATGAACATTTTAAACGGAGGAGCTCATGCAGCCAATACCGTAGATGTTCAGGAATTTATGATTATGCCTGCAGGTGCTCCAAGCTTTAAGGAAGGTCTTCGCTGGTGTACAGAGGTGTTCCATTGTCTGGCATCAATTTTAAAGGCAAAAGGCCTTGCGACATCAGTGGGTGACGAGGGCGGTTTCGCTCCCGACTTAGAGAGCGATGATGCAGCCATTGAACTCATTCTGGAAGCTGTGAGAAAAGCAGGATATGAGCCGGGACGTGATTTTGTACTTGCTATGGATGCCGCTTCCAGTGAGTGGAAGGGAGAAGGCAAAGGACAGTACGTTCTGCCGAAATCCGGTCTGCATTACACTTCTGAGGAACTGATTGAACACTGGAAACAGCTTTGTGATAAGTACCCCATTTATTCCATTGAAGATGCACTGGATGAAGAGGACTGGGATGGCTGGAAACTCCTGACAAAAGAGCTTGGAAACAAGATCCAGCTGGTAGGAGATGATTTGTTTGTAACAAATACAGAGCGTCTGCAAAAGGGCATTACACAAGGATGCGCAAACTCCATCCTCATTAAGCTCAATCAGATCGGATCAGTATCAGAGACTCTGGAAGCCATTAAGATGGCACACAGTGCAGGTTATACTGCCATTGCTTCCCATCGTTCCGGTGAGACAGAGGATACTACCATATCAGATCTGGCAGTGGCGTTAAATACCTGCCAGATTAAGACCGGAGCCCCAAGCAGAAGCGAACGTGTTGCAAAATACAACCAGCTGCTTCGGATTGAGGAGGAACTGGGTGAGAGCGCAGTTTATCCCGGAATGGATGCATTTCATATCCGCCGTTCATAAATAAGAGTAAGTAAGGCCTGCAGGTGAAGAAAGAAGCCTGCAGGTCTTTTTTTGTATTTTGGCAAAAGGATTTGATGTATGAGGAAATAAATGATATGCTTATGAAACCGGTGGAATATCAGAGACACTTTTTCAATAGAATGAACAGTGATACCCGTTATAATAAAGGGAGTAAGTGGGAATGTATGGGAAAGTGGGAGAATGATAGATGGCGGAAATAAAAAGAATCAGGTGTGGGAGTGAAAACTGCTATCTGATAGAAAAAAACGGAAGAGCCATTCTGATTGATACCGGCAGAAAAGGCCATGAAGACAAGATTCTTAACCAATGTAAAAAATACAGGGTAGAACTCATAATTCTGACTCATGGTCATATCGAACAGGTACAGAATGCAGCTCATTTATCAAAAGAGCTGAAAGCCCCTCTGGCAATTCACAGAGAGGACATGGGGATTATTAAGGATAATTTTAAGGAGCCCGTTTCTTATCAGGGGCTTTTAGGGATGGTAGTCGCTGATGTTGCAGTAAAAAACTTTGAAGAATCGGTGGTTTCGGATTTTACACCTGATATTTTTATAAAAGAGGGAGACCGGCTTAATGAATATGGTATTGACGGGACAGTCCTTGAACTTCCCGGCCATACAAGAGGCTCCATCGGGCTGGAACTGGAAAAGCGGGCTGTATTTGTGGGAGATGCCCTGATGAACTTATTTTATCCGGGACTTCCCATGATTTACTGTGACAGGGAAGCAATGATAAAAAGTGCGGAGAAAATCAGCGCTCTTGGTGCAAGAAAAATTTATTTCTGCCACGGAAATCCGGCAGAAAACAGAACCTGGAGCCAGACAGAAAATTAAACAGAGGAAGTTTTAGAATGATAAAAGTTTACATGGAAGAATTTAATCTGACAGAGGGTGAGAATAAGCACGAAAGGGAGCATCGGCAGGGAGAGCTTCTTTTACGAAAGGGCTTAAAGAAAGACTATGGGATTGATTATGGCGACGGTATTCCTGTTCCTGTTATAAAAGGCGGGCACGGAAAGCCGCAGTTAAAGGATTATCCCCATATCTTTCATAACATCAGCCATACGGAGGGACTGGCTGCGTGTGGACTTGGAGATGTGCCTGTGGGCATTGATGTGGAATTAATACGCCCATTTTCGGAGAAGATCATACGGAAAGTGATGTCAGAACAGGAAAAGGAACAGTTTGGGAAGCTTAAGGGTGAGGAACGGACTGCTTTCTTTTTTAAGATCTGGACATTAAAGGAGAGCTATGTGAAAGCAGCAGGGTGGGGAATCACCATTCCTCTTACGGATTTTTCCTTTTACCTGGAGCCGGAGGGTGTCACATGCTCTGTTCCCGGAGTGCAGGTGGTACAGTATTGTGTGAAGGAAAGATATATATTGTCTATATGTTCACTTGAGCAGACGGAGTTCTGTTTTGATAACTCATTTGAAGTTGATCCTGGAACAAAAACGTGCTATGATTCCATGTGGAGAACCGGAAGGACCAGAGAGGATCTTTAAGGAATCAGATGAATAAGCGAAAGAAAAACATACTTCTGGTTTGTATCTATATGATTATGCTTCTGGTGTGCTTTTTTATTGTCCTGCTGATACAGAAACTGAATTCTCCCCATACAGAAAAAGGCGGGGAGAGCCAGGCGCCTATAGAAAGCACAACAGAACCTTATACAGAAGAAGAACCGGAAACAGAGGATAACGCAGAAACCGGAGAGAGTACCGGTAAGGAAGAAGATGCACAAGCGGAGGGACACCGTGCACTGGCGGTTTTGCCCCAAATGACGGGAGAAGAACCGGAAGAGAAGGCGAAACCATATGTGCCTCCTGTCATTGTGATTGCATCGGATGTCCATTATTTTTCACCGGAGCTGACGGATTACGGCGAAGCTTTTGGTGAACTGGAAAAACAGGATGACGGAAAAGTGGTCCGCTATATTCCCCAGATTATGGATGCATTTACAGACCAGATGGAGAAAAAGAAGCCAACAGCAGTGATTTTAAGCGGAGATTTAACTTTAAACGGAGAAAAAAAGGGACATGAGGCGCTGGCAGAAAAATTAACGGCTTTAGAAGAAAAGGGAGTTAAGGTTCTTGTTATACCTGGAAATCACGATATTAACAATCACGCGGCAGCCTCCTATTTCGGCAAAGAAAAGGAACCGATTCAGGAAGCTGGTGTAAAGGATTTCTATGATATATACCGCAGATTTGGATATGATCAGGCCAGGAGTCTGGATCAGAATTCTCTCAGCTATGTCTATGAGCTGGATGAAAAGAACTGGCTCCTTATGGTGGATTCCGCCCAGTATGAGCCTTACAATAAAGTGGGGGGAAGAATTAAGGAAGAGACGCTTGCCTGGATGAAGACCCAACTGGAAGAGGCAAAAAAACTGGGGGTAACGGTGGTTGTAATTGCCCACCATAACCTGTTAAAAGAGAGCATCTTATATCCCCAGGACTGTACGCTGGAAAACAGCGGGGAAGTGGTCAGTCTGCTGGAAAGCTTCCGCGTCCCGCTCTACATAAGCGGTCATCTTCATTTACAGAAGACCAAGACTTACAAACAGGAGCCGGGTGAAAAGGGGGCGGATTACCACATCAGTGAAGTTGTGGCCAATTCCTTTGCAATCAGCCCCAATCAGTACGGTGTCCTGACCTGGACCTGTGATAACCGGCTGGTTTATACAACGGAGCAGACAGATGTGGAGGATTGGGAAAAGAAATCCGGCACGATGGATGAAAATCTGCTTCATTTCAACGGGTATGCAGAAAAAAGCTTAAAAGATGTGGTGTATGAACAGGTGAGCAGCCAGATTAAGAATCTTCCGAAAGAGCAGATTGAGCAGATGGCAAAGCTGTATGGAGATTTAAACAGCGATTACTGTGCGGGAAAGCCCATAGATGCAAAAGAGATTAAATCCACCGCTGCATACGGTCTGTGGCAGAGGAATCTGCCGGACAGCCGCCTGTTTGCCCAAATTGATGAGATTTTAAGAGATACATCTTCGGATCATAATACCTGGGAGGGCACAACACAAGAGACGAAAGAGGATGACAGCAATGAAGATAACTGAGAATAAAGGCCTTGGAAGGGGATGCGTACTTACTATATTGGGCGGGGTTTTATGGGGAATATCAGGAACCTGCGGCCAGTATCTTTTACAGGTGAAAGGGCTGACTTCCGACTGGTTGGTTCCGGTACGTCTGCTGTGTGCGGGATTATTGCTGCTGCTCATCTGTTTTATGAAACAGGGGAAGAAGATTTTTGCACCTTTTAAAGACGGCAAAGATACAAGAGATTTATTTATCTTTGGCATGGTGGGGATGTCCATGTGCCAGTATACCTATTTTACAGCCATCGGTTATTCCAATGCAGGGACAGCGACTGTGCTTCAGTACATAGGCCCTGTTCTTATTATGCTTTATGTTTCTGCCCGTGCGGGGAAAATACCGGAGAAACACGAACTTCTCGCTGCAGCACTTGCCATGGCAGGAACTTTTCTGCTGGCGACTCACGGAAACCCGGAGAGCCTTGCCATCTCAGATCAGGCTCTTTTCTGGGGACTCTGCTCTGCGGGGGCTCTGGCGGTTTACACCACCCAGCCGGGCAGGCTTTTAAGGAAGTACGGATCTATGGTAATTGCAGCATGGGGAATGCTTATTGGTGGAATTCTGCTGAGCCTGATTTTCCGCCCATGGGAGAAGACGGTACCCCTTGATGCAGCGTCAGCAGCCTTCATGGGAATTATTATCCTGTTTGGCACGGTGATCGCATTTGCCTGCTATTTGGAAGGCGTAAACTGTGTGGGCCCTAAGAAGGGAAGTCTGCTGGCATCGGTAGAGCCTGTGTCAGCGACTGTGTTCTCTGTTCTTTTTATGGGAGTTAATTTCGGATTTATGGATCTGTTTGGATTTGTATGCATTATTTCTACTGTCTTTCTTCTGACATCCGGGAAAGAATAGTCCGTACTTTACATTTTATTTCATATCATTTATAATGATGAAATAATATTACATGAATTAGAGGTAAACGATATATGCAGGAAAGTATAAGTGTGTCCGGTGTTCTCTGCTCATCCTATGATTCTTTTTTTGAGGCAGAGAAAAAGATTGCGGATTTTATTCTCTCAAATAAAAGTGATATCATTGACATGACGGTGGCAGAACTGGCTCTGGCAAGTGGAACTAGCGATGCCACAGTCTCCAGATTCTGCAGAAGATGCGGATTTAATGGTTTTCACCATTTAAAGATTAATCTGGCAAAAGAGGTGGCTGAGGAACGGGGCAACTCCATCGAAGTATCCAATGACATCAGCCGTGAAAATATAGGCCAGTCTCTTCAGAATATCCTGGCTAACAAGGTCACTGAGCTGACTCAGACCATTTCCATGATGGATCCGGAGGAGCTTGAAAAGATTTTGTCCATTGTGGAAAAGGCGAGAACGGTTCAGCTGGTGGCAGTGGGCAATACCATTCCTGTGGCTCTCGACGGCGCCTTTAAGTTCAATCAACTGGGAATAGCGGCTGTTTCCGGGACGATCTGGGAAACCCAGATGGCATATACCTGTAATATGGGACCGGAGGATGCGGTTATTATCATTTCAAACTCCGGCTTTTCCAAACGCCTTATGACTCTGGTGGCAGTGGCGAAGGAAAACCGTGTGCCAACCATTGCAATTACCAATAACCCTTCATCCCCTCTGGGACAGGCCTGCGACCGTCACATTACCACTGCTACCAGGGAAAAGCTTCTTTTGGGTGAATTTTGCTTTTCCAGGGTTTCGGCAACGACAGTGGTGGAGATTTTATATCTCTTTTTGTCCGTCAGTAAGAAGAATTCCCATGATCATATCAGACGACACGAAATTGCAATCTCTGATGATAAAAAATAAGAAACGATTTATAACAATGAGAAGGGAGAACCGAAAGGTTCTCTTTTTTCGATGTATTAGATGAATTGCTGCTGTTTCTTTTGGGAACACTGGAATATGGGTAAATAGCACAAAAAACAAAAGAGAAAATTGAGTTGATTTATTACTAATTGTGCAAAGCGCCGAAATGACGTAAGAAATAATATTTCTCGCACAAACATATTGACGAAATAAAGCAATCGTATTATAGTATAGGCGAGGGGATGAAATAAAATTTTATATATAGAAGGAGCAGTGATATATGATTTACACGGTAACATTTAATCCAGCTCTCGATTATGTCGTAAAAGTAGATCACTTCACACTGGGATCAGTCAACCGAACGGAGCAGGAAGACATTTACTGCGGAGGCAAGGGTCTGAATGTTTCAACAGTTCTGGCCACGCTTGGATACGGGAATACTGCACTGGGATTTGTTGCAGGATTTACCGGAGACGAGATCGAACGCAGAGTGAAAACCCTGGGATTTCGAAGTGATTTTATCCATGTTAAAAATGGAATGTCAAGAATTAATGTAAAGCTCAAGTCCGGTGAGGAAACAGAAATTAACGGAATCGGGCCTGAGATTACAAAAAAAGATGTGGAGCAGCTTTATGAAAAGCTTGACTGCCTTTCAGACGGAGACATTTTAATCCTGTCAGGAAGTATTCCTGCATCACTGAGTGATGATATTTATGAGAGAATCATGGAGTATTTAGATAAAAAGAAAATTCGCATTGTCGTGGATGCGACCCGTGATTTACTATCAAATGTGCTTATTTATCATCCATTTCTGATAAAGCCCAACAATCATGAACTAGGGGAGATGTTTGGTGTGACACTTAAAGGTGTAGATGAAATTATTCATTACGGAAAGCTTCTACAGGAAAAAGGTGCAGAAAATGTACTGATTTCCATGGCGGGAGACGGTGCCGTCCTGATTACCCAGACGGGTGAGGTATTTAAGATGGGAGTTCCCTCCGGAACCGTGAAAAATTCTGTTGGAGCCGGAGATTCCATGGTTGCAGGCTTTGTTGCAGGCTTTATGGAAAACGGCAGTTATGAACACGCTCTGCGTCTTGGAAGCGCTGCCGGAAGTGCAACTGCATTTTCGGAAGGTCTTGCAGGGAAGGAAGATATCATGAAGCTTTATGATGAATTATTAAAGGAGGGGTATTGATGAAGATTACAGACTTACTGAAAAAGGAAAGTGTGGAGCTTGGGGTAAATGTTTCCAGTAAGGAAGCGGCCATCGACCGGCTGGTAGATTTAATGAATGCGTCCGGCAGACTGGGGAACAAGGCTGCCTATAAAGAAGGCATTCTGGCAAGAGAGGCCCTTGGCAGTACGGCAGTGGGAGATGGAATTGCCATTCCTCATGCAAAGGTAGCTGCGGTAAAAGAACCAGGACTTGCAGCGATTGTGGTACCGGATGGTGTGGATTATGATGCTTACGACGGTTCCCTTTCCAGAATCATTTTTATGATTGCAGCACCGGATGGAGAGGCAGATGTTCATCTGGAGGCATTGTCCAAATTATCCACTCTGTTAATGGATCCTGATTTTAAGGAATCTTTGATTCATGCCGGTTCAAAGGAAGAATTCTTACGTCTTATTGATGAAAAGGAAGCGGGAAAAGCTGCAAAACCAAAGGAATCAAAGAGCGGTTACCGTGTTCTGGCAGTAACAGCCTGTCCCACAGGAATTGCTCATACCTTTATGGCAGCTGAGAACTTAGAGCAGAAGGGGAAGAAACTTGGAATTCCTCTTAAGGCAGAAACAAACGGCGCGGAAGGTGTTGGCAATGCTCTGACAAAAGAGGAAATTGCAGCAGCTGACGGAATCATTATTGCAGCCGATAAGAACGTGGATATGTCCCGTTTTGACGGAAAACGGGTTGTTGTGGCAACTGTATCGGAAGGAATTCAAAAAGGAGAAGAACTGATAAAGCGTGCGGTGAGCAGTGAAACACCGGTATACCGCTATAATGGTCCTGCTTCTTCCGGAGAGGATTCCAGACAGGAAGGATTTGGACGTTCCATTTACAAACATTTAATGAACGGCGTTTCCCATATGCTTCCTTTTGTAATCGGCGGCGGTATTTTAATCGCACTGGCATTCCTTTTTGATGATTTTTCCATTGATCCGTCTAACTTTGGTAAAAATACGCCTCTTGCGGCTTATTTAAAGACCATCGGAGAGCAGGCATTTGGCATGATGCTCCCGGTTCTGGCAGGTTATATTGCCATGAGTATTGCTGACCGTCCTGGTCTGGCAGTTGGTTTTGTTGGCGGTCTGATCGCTAAAATGGGCGCTACATTTGCAAATCCTGCAGGCGGAAGTGTAAACTCCGGATTTTTAGGTGCACTGCTTGCTGGTTTTATCGGTGGTTATATTGTTCTGTTTTTAAAGAATGCATTTAAAAAGCTTCCAAAGTCCTTAGAGGGAATCAAACCGGTTCTTCTTTATCCGCTGATTGGTATTTTCCTTGTTTCTGTAGTGACCACCTTTATCAATCCTTTTGTAGGAGCGATTAATGACGGACTGACCAGTCTGTTAAACGGAATGGGCGGAACAAGCAAAATTATACTTGGTGCAGTTGTTGGAGGCATGATGTCAGTCGATATGGGCGGTCCGGTTAACAAGGCAGCTTATGTATTTGGTACGGCACAGCTGGCAGAAGGAAACTTTGATATCATGGCAGCAGTTATGGCAGGCGGTATGGTTCCTCCCATCGCAATCGCACTCTGCACTACATTCTTTAAGAAGAAATTCACAGACAAAGAGCGTCAGTCCGGGCTTGTAAACTATATTATGGGACTTTCCTTTATCTCTGAAGGTGCAATACCATTTGCAGCAGCGGATCCTCTTCGTGTGATCCCGTCCTGTATGATTGGTTCTGCAGTAGCAGGCGGTCTTTCCATGGCGCTTGGCTGTACCTTAAGAGCACCTCACGGCGGAATTTTTGTACTTCCTACAATCGGCAATCCGTTTGGTTATTTAATCGCAATTATTGTTGGTTCTTTTGCGGGCTGCCTTGTGCTTGCAGCTTTAAAGAAAAATCTGCAGTCTGAATTATAATAAAAAAATGCCCCTGTCACTATGACAGGGGTGTTTGATTTTCTGCCAGAACGTTGTCTAAATTCCTGTTGACTTCAACAGAAGGAAGACTTTCCGGAGCTGCTTTGCGGATCTTGTACCAGTTTACGGCTGTAAATACGGCAATCATCAGGACGGCAAATGCCAAAATCAATCCGATAGCCAGGTACCTGTAATGTCTATTCATAAAATGCTCCTCTTTTATCTGTATGGGATATTAAAAGTATGGACGGATACAGTACGGATATACGAAAAAAGCCAAAAAGTGTTGATTATTAACCGGACAGGAAGTACAATTTTTCTTAGAAAGAAATAAAGAGACGAATGAAGCACTGCAGTGAGGAGGCAGAACATGTATAAAAGCTGTATATTTGATTTAGACGGAACCATTATTGATACAATCCAGTCCATGACTCACAGCATCAGCCTGACTATGGGGAACTTTGGATATGATCCGGTTGACGAGGCACATACCAGGCAGTTTGTAGGTGATGGATACCGCAAGCTTGTGGAACGGGCACTTCTGTATTCGGGAGATAAAGAGCTGGTTCATTATGCGGAGGCTCTTTCTATCTATGAAAAGATTTTCCGGGATAACTGCCTTTATAAGGTGAAAGC
>JAEWPQ010000205.1 GCA_023460575.1 Bacillota bacterium | reverse complement strand
CACGATCCGCACCGCCCCTTTGCCGGCAGCGACCAGGAATTAAAGAAATACGGGTATCATACTTATGCTTCCCGCTATTATACACCGGAGGAAGTAGCCGTACCTGGTTTCCTTCCTGATATTCCTGAGGTCAGAAAAGAAGCCGCTGAGTATTTTTCCAGTGTACATCGTTGTGACGAAACTATGGGAATGGTACTAAAAGCATTAAAGGAATCCGGGATGTATGACGATACTATTATTGTATTTTTAAGTGATAACGGAATGGCATTTCCTTTTGCTAAAACAAACTGTTATTTAAACAGCAATCGTACTCCAATGATTGTCAGGGCGCCTGGTGTAACAAAAGCAGGTGAAAAAGATACGGCTCACTACGTTTCAGGAATTGATTTTATGCCAACAATGCTAGAGCTGCTGGAACTGCCCATTCCGGAAGATATGGATGGACGTTCTTACGCAGGGATATTGAAGGGACAAAAGGAATCTGGATGGGAAGATGTTTATACTCAGATAACGTCAACAGCCAGGCATGATTTATATCCCATGCGTGCAATTCAGGATGCTGAGTATGCTTACATATTCAATGACTGGTCAGATGGCAGTTATCAGTTCATGAATGAATCGAAAATGGGGCGGACTTATCAGGCAATGGTGAATGAAGCAAAAAACGATGAAATCGTTGCCGCCCGTGTTCAGATGTATGATTATCGGGTAAAAGAAGAATTATATGATTTAAGGAGGGATCCGGATGCCTTGGAAAATTTAATTGACAAACCACAATATCAGGAAACCGTGAATCTCTATCGTCAGAAAATGTTAAGATACATGGAAAATACCAAGGATGAAATTGTATTGCAATATCGGAAAGCCGTACCGGAGCTTAACCAGATTTAAGTTAGTATTAAACTGTTTATAGAAAGAGGACAAACTGGATTGATATATCGTTTGTCCCTTTTTGTAATGTAATTACATTTGATGCAAAGTGAGGACGGGAACGTGTATGAATGTTTTTGGCATTCTAAAACTACTGGATAAACACAAAAGGAAGAGGGGACGCCGGGTATCACTGAAAAATTTGATTCCGGGATTGTTTTTGGGTATTATGATTCCATTAGCGATGATACTTGTCATTTATTCCAGTTATATTGCCCGCGGCGTAGAGGTCTCTTCCAGTCAGTCTTCCAGGAGCCAGTTGGAAATATTTAAAAGTCATCTGGAGAGTACGATGAAGGCAACGGAGCGGGTAATGTCCGGGATGGTATCAGGAAACGCCCAGTTTCAAAGCTTTTCTGTGGAACTGATGCTCAATGACATGTACAATCGGTCTTATAATGTACAAGAGATTTTAAAGTCCAATCTGACCGCCAACCAGAATCTGTATACAATGGCTGTTTACAGTCCGGTAAATAACTGGTATACCGGCGAATACAATTCTTATTATGAGATTACGTCTTCCCAGCGCATTCAGGCTCAGAAAAATCTGGAAGCGGAGATTAAGAGACTGGTTAATCAGGGGGATTTTGATTTATCCAAGTGGTTTTTCCATTCGATTGGCGGTAGAGATTATCTGGTGCGGGGAATGAATTACCGTACTGTTTACTGTATTGCTGTAATCGATTTAGAGCGTCTGAATACCATTGCAGTTTTGGACTACCGCATGAATGGAACTTTGATATTTGGCGAAGGAGAAACGATGATTTATCCGGATCTGGAACTTGGGCTTGCACCTGGTGAAATTCTGAAAGCTGATGACAGTTATCTGATTACAGGGACTGCGAAGAAATATCTTGTTGTTTCTGATCAGGCGGGATATATTACACTGATTTATGCAAGACCTTATGATGGGATATTAAATGAAATGAACCTGTTTCATATGATTGTTATTATCTGTGCTGTAATGGCGGTTGTGTCAGTTCCTTTTGTTTCAATCTGGCTGTGGGAACTGGTGGTCAATCCCATTTCTCACCTTACAAAAACCATTGAAGCCATCCGAAACGGCGATTTATCTGCTCATGTGGATACGTATGCAGTGGAGGAATTTTGTCAGGTTAATGATATGTTTAACCAGATGATTGATGAGATTTCAGAGTTGAAAATAGCCTCATATGAAAAAGAGCTGGAAAAGCAGAACACAGAATATCAGCTGCTGCAATCCCAGATCCGCCCTCATTTCTATCTTAACTGTTTAAAGAATATCTACGGTATGGCAGAGTCCGGAAAAAACAAGGAGATCCAGCAGACTATATTGCATTTGTCAAGTTATCTGCGTTATATTTTTACAATCACAAAAGATTGTGTTCCATTGCAGAAAGAATTGGAGGTGTGCAAGAATTATACTGACTTATTTACGTTAAACCAGCATCAGAGTATTGAATTTTCCATTACTTATGATGCTGTGCTTACCAATATACCAATTCCGCCAGTCAGTCTGTTAACCTTTATAGAAAATAGTATTCATTATGGTTTTGTTTCTGGCCAGAAGCTGAAGCTGGTGCTTAAAATAAGCCGGATTGTTACAGCTGAAAGGGTACTGATACACATAACGGTTGGAGACAATGGCCCGGGATTTGAGCAATCCGTTATAAACAGCATCGATAAAGAAGAAATAATGGTTGATGGGAAAGGGAAAAAACATGTTGGTATTTATAATGTGCTGAAGCGTTTCCGGCTGCGCTACGGAGATGATTTTGCAGCTGCATTCCGCAACCGGGAAGGGGCTCTGGTTGAACTGTTTTTTCCATATACGGAAGGGGAAGAATTATGAAATTATTGATTGTGGATGATCAATACCGTGTAGCAGAGGGGCTGCAATGGGGAATTAACTGGCAAACGATTGGTGTTGACAAGGTTTATACTGCTCTTAGTGCATATCAGGCTAAGGATATCATTCAGCAGGAAGAGATTAAAATCATACTTTGTGATATTGAGATGCCTGGAGAAAATGGAATTGAGCTGATCCGCTGGGTGAAGAGGATTTACCCGCATATCTCCTGTATTGTGCTGACTGCTCATGCTGACTTTGCTTATGCTCAGGAAGCGCTCAAATTAGCCTGTGCAGATTATATTTTACAGCCGGCTTCCTATCCGGTGATTGAAGAAAGTGTCCGGCGGGCAGTTCAGGAATTATGTGCATCAGCTAAGAAAAAAGAATTGGAACAAATGGGGGATGAATATAAAAAACAGGAAAAAAATCTGATTCGAAGCAGTATAAAAAATTATCTGACCGGAGTAGTGAGCAAAAGTCAGTTTTTTAAGCTTCAGGAAAAGGGGAAAGTTCCCGCAATGGAGCAGACCGTATACTTATTAATGATACAGATTATCCGCTGGAACAGTACAGAAGTATGGCAGCCAAGGCTGCTGTCAGATACAATGGAGAACATTGCAGCTGAGACATTTGAGCAGAATCACCTGCAGGTAATCTCTTTTGTTTCAGATTATCCATGTTTCGGGATGGTAATATGGGGAGATGAATTGCCGGATGAGGATACGATGGATTGCCGGCTCCAGTTTATCAACAGCTTTTACCAGCAGTTTTTCAAATGCGAAACGGCTATTTATATGGTTGCACCATCGCCGTTTCAGGAACTGGAAAAAAACTGGCATAGCCTGGTTAATTATCGCGATGACAATGTTTCTTTATCCAATGGTGTTTATACTGGTACGCGAAATACTGATAAAGGGATTTCAAGCCGGGTTCCTGAGGTACGCAGATGGTCAGGGTTATTGAAAGAAGGACATGCTCAGGCAGTTGCAGAGGATGCCGGTAAATGTCTGGATCGTCTGGTTGAAAGCGGAGTTATGAACCGTAATACACTTCGGGAATTTTATCAGGATTTTTTACAGGCTGTTTATTATGCCTCCCAGAATGGGGAGGGGTTTTTTAAGAAACTGTTTTCTACAGAGGAGGAGTTTCAGCTTTATCTGGACGGAATGAGAAGCGTAGAGCAGATGAAAGCCCTGATTGGGTATGTGGTCAGACGCTTTGACGGAAATCTGGAGGAGACGGTGCCAGAGGATCTGATCGAAAAAGTAGTACATTATATTACTGACCATATGGAGGAGCAGATTATGCGGGATGATATTGCCCACCATATTCATTTAAACCCTGATTATCTGACCCGGATCTTTAAAAGGGAAACGGGAATGACTTTAAAAGAATTTATTATTAAAACTAAAATGAAAGAAGCACAGATGTTAATTGAATCAACACGGCTGCCAATCAGTCTGATTGCAGCTAAAGTGGGGTACACCAATTTTTCTCATTTTTCTTATAGCTATAAGAAAATTATGGGAATAACACCGCAGGAAAAACGACGGGGTGAGACCGAGGAGGAGCAATGGGGAAAAGGGCAGGATTAATAACAGCGATTGCTTTATTAAGTCTGGCAGGCCTTACGGCCTGCCAGGGACAAAAGGGGATGGATGCCAGTGAATATCCAACCATCACAATCTGTTCTGTTCATACGGCATCCGCAGAATCCAATCAGAGGATATCAGAAGAAATCAGCCGGATAACCAGAGAAAAAGCTGGTTGTAATGTTAAGATTATCGGCTATAAGATGAATGACTATGAGGATGAACTGTCGGTGTTGTATCATTCAGGACAATTGCCGGATGTATTTGCAGCTTTTGAATTAGATTCATATGAACGTTGGATCAGTATGGGAGCCATAATCGGAATTGATAATCTGCTAAAGCCTTATAAAGATAATCTTAGTTCTTATATCCGTGACAAGGAGTGGCTGATTGCATGTTTAAATGACGAAATCTATGGGATTCCATCCTGTACTTCTGACAGTAAATGTATGGGGTTTGTTTTTCGCCGTGATATTGCTGAGGCACTGGGAATTGACTGGCGTTCTATCAAAACGATGGATCAGCTTCATGAAATGCTTCTGTCAGTAAAGGAACATTATCCGGATATGAATATAATCGTACCCCATGGAGGCAGAATAATCCCACGTATGATCCAGGACCGGCTGGGCAATAACATTGGTGTGCTGGTGGATAAAGGCAAAGACAGCAGTGTGGTTGAAAACTTTTATAAGTCGGAATATTTTTATAACCTGTGTCTTCAGATGCGGGAATGGAACCAGCAGGGGCTTTTTATGGAAAAAGCCTATATGGGAAAGGAAGACAGACAGAGTTATCTGGCTCAGGGAGATTCGTTTGGCAGTTTTCTAAATCTTTCAGAGATTTCCATTTTCAACATAGCCCGTTATGTGGAATATCCCATGGCTGCTGTCCAGCTGGCTCCCCGGATAGCGGACTCAGACAGCTGTAATATGATCTGGTGTATCAGCCGTGACAGTAAAAATCCGGAACTGGCCATGAAGGTACTGAATCTGATGTATACAGACGTGGATATATCCCGTTTACTGGCCTATGGCCAGGAAGGCATCGATTATGAATTTGCCGGTGCCGGATATGTAAAACCAGCTGATAACCCGGATTACTCACCCGCCGAGCAATGGACTTCCAAGGTGTGGAGCTGGCCGGTGGGAGTTGAAATAGAACAATGGCAGGAAGAGGATGGGTTGTTGGATCATGTGGTGTTCTGGGATGAACCAGTTAAGGATTCTCCGGCTCTGGGTTTTTTGTTTGACGTATCTGCAGTAAGGGTGGAGGTTGATGCCTGCCAATATATTATTGACAAATATGAGAATGCTCTTCTGTGTGGTGAATTATGGCCTAAAACCGGAATTGAATCTTTTAATCAGGAACTGGAGACGGCGGGAATTGACCGTGTAATCGCTGAGAAGCAGAGGCAGCTTAATGCATTCATGGAAAAAAATCGATAGATGGAACATATCATGCCTGATAGGTGCGGGACATGATATGTTCTGATTCATAAATATACAACTTCATTGCAAAAGCTTTTTCTTACCAGTGAAATTAAGTATTGGTCAGCCCGGGATAAGAATCCGCCGTTTAACGATGTAATACACAGATCCCAGTTCGGGCTGTATTTTTCATCAATGGACAGCAGAGTTGGGGGATTTTTAAGCTGTGTGATTCTTGCATAGTCATCCGGAAGAAGAGTTACTCCAAGTCCCTGGCCTGCCAGTCCAAAGGCGGTTTCGTAATTTTTCAGTGTGAGGAGAATATTGGGCTGGGTGATACCGGCCTTACTTAAGATTATATCTGTCACCTGGCGGATTCTCTGCTGCTTATGCACCATAATAAAAGGCTCATTCTTCAGCAATTTTAAATCCAGTACCGGATAAGGATAGCCTTCTTTTTTTATTGCCTTTTTTACAAGGGGATGAGAGCCTTCAAGCGCGATTATAAAAGGATCCCTTGACAGAATCTCATTGAAGAGCTGGGGATTTGACAGTTCCTTCGGTGCATGAAGAATAGCGAAATCCAGCTCGCCTGCCAAAAGCCTGGATTCCAAATTACCTGTAATTTCTTCACAAATAGAAAGTTCAATCTGCGGACATTTTTTTTTGAATTCGGGAAGCACAGCCGGAAGAATAATTGTGCTTAAATGATTGGTGATACCCATCTGAATCCGTCCTGTTTTTAGATTATTAATATCACTGACTTCTGTCTCAAAATCATCGTAAATTTTTAATATTTTGCACGCTACCTGATAATACCGTTCTCCGGCATAGGTTAGAGTCAAACCTGCGGATGTTCTGTTAAAAAGCTTGGTAGCCAGAGAGTCTTCAATTCTCTGAAGTGACTGACTGAGTGATGGCTGTGCAATAAATAGCTTCTTGGCCGCCTGGGAAATGCTTTTTTCATCGGCTACTGTCTTTACATATAAAAGTTCTCGGCTGGTCATGGTTACTCCTTCTTACAGTTAGTGCTTGTACTTATAGTATAATGCAATATCCGGGAAAAGAAAAGTTTTAAATAGATAAAACCTATAAGAGTTATAAGGTACATGGTATTTGCCTATATAGCGGAACGGTTATATAGTAAAAGCATAAATACTTTCATAACTCAGGAGGGTTTCACATGGTAAAATTATACGAAGGCGGAGTCTATCTTATAAATGGTACTAAGATTATTCCGGAGGCAGATATTGAAAAGACAGTTTCTTCCACCAATAAAACAGTGAATAAAGAGGAGGCAAAAAAAGGTACCATTGCCTATTCTATATTAGAGGCGCATAACACCTCCGGTGATATGTCCCATCTAAAGTTGAAATTTGATGCCATGGCATCTCACGATATTACATTTGTGGGTATTGTACAGACAGCGAAGGCATCCGGTATGGAAAAATTCCCGATTCCCTACGTACTGACGAACTGCCACAATTCTTTGTGCGCAGTTGGCGGTACGATCAATGAGGATGATCACATGTTCGGACTATCTGCTGCGAAAAAATACGGCGGAATCTATGTACCACCTCATATTGCTGTCATTCACCAGTATATGAGAGAAATGCATGCCGGATGCAAAAGCATGATATTAGGATCTGATTCCCACACCCGCTATGGAGCTCTTGGAACCATGGCAATCGGAGAAGGCGGTGGAGAACTGGTAAAACAGCTTTTATGTGATACTTACGATGTAGCTTGTCCGGAAGTTGTAGCCATTTACCTTAACGGTAAACCCCAGCCTGGTGTGGGCCCACAGGATATTGCCCTTGCAATCATCGGTGCTGTATTTAAAAAGGGATATGTTAAAAATAAAGTTATGGAGTTTGTGGGACCTGGCATTGCATCCATGAGTACGGATTTCAGAAACGGCATTGATGTTATGACAACAGAAACCACCTGCTTAACCTCGATATGGAAAACAGATGAAGATACCAGACAGTTCCTTGCTCTCCATGGAAGAGAGGAATCTTATGAAGAACTGAATCCTGCCGATGTATCATATTATGACGGATGTGTCTACGTGGATTTAAGCACAGTGAAACCAATGATCGCCCTTCCGTTCCATCCAAGCAATACCTATGAAATAGATGAATTGAATGACAATCTATCTGATATCCTGAGAGAAGTAGAAAAGGAAGCCTTAAAAATCAGTGACGGACGAGCTCCGTTTACATTAACGGATAAAATTGTAAACGGAAAGCTTATGGTACAGCAGGGCGTGATTGCCGGCTGTGCAGGCGGTAATTATACCAATGTTGTGGAAGCTGCTAATATATTAAAGGGAAAAACCTGTGGAAACGGAGAATTTTCTCTTGCTGTTTATCCCTCCTCCCAGCCAGTGTTTATTGATCTGGTGAGAAAGGGCATGGTGGAAACACTGATGGAAGCAGGTGCAGTCATCCGTACTGCATTCTGCGGTCCCTGTTTCGGAGCAGGAGATACTCCTTGTAACAATGGCCTCAGTATACGGCACACCACCAGAAACTTTGCAAACAGAGAAGGCTCCAAGCCGGGTAACGGACAGATGTCTGCAGTTGCATTAATGGATGCCCGTTCCATTGCTGCCACAGCAGCAAACGGAGGTATTTTGACCTCTGCAGCAGAATTTGACTGCTGGAATCAGATTCCTGATTATCACTTCGATAAAGCCGTTTATGACAAGCGTGTATATTACGGTTATGAAAAAGGGGAAAGCACACAAGAACTGGCATATGGTCCAAACATCAAGGATTGGCCGGAAATGAGTGCACTTACTGACAACATACTCTTAAAAGTATGCTCAAAGATCATGGATGAGGTTACAACAACAGACGAACTGATTCCTTCCGGAGAAACCTCCTCTTACCGCTCCAATCCCCTTGGTCTTGCAGAATTTACATTATCAAGAAGAGATCCCATGTATGTGGAGAGAACCAAAGAAGTTGCCCGTCTGGAAAAAGCAAGAATAAGCGGAGAGAATGTATTTTCTGCTGAACCAGAGCTGGAGCACGTATTTAAGGTAATCCGTTCTTCCTTTAAGGATTTAACCGTTAATCCGGAAGAAACAGAAATCGGAAGCATGATTTATGCAGTAAAACCAGGTGATGGCTCAGCCAGAGAGCAGGCCGCCAGCTGTCAGAGAGTCATTGGGGGATTAGCGAATATTACGAAAGAGTATGCAACCAAAAGATACCGTTCCAATGTAATGAACTGGGGAATGATTCCGTTCCAGATGAAGGAAGAACCGGATTTCGAAGTAGGGGATTATATCTTTGTACCAGGAATCAGAGACATTCTGGATGGTGATTTAACGAATATTCAGGCTTACAAGATTAACGGAGAACATGTATCCCCAATGACACTTACTATCGCAGATATGACGAAGGATGAGCGTGAAATCGTGAAAGCCGGGTGTCTGATCAATTTTAATAAAAACAGAAACAAAAGATAAATCAGGAGGAACTGTCATGCAGATTTTAAAACCGGCTATGGCTGGAACACTGGAATCCAGTGATGCCCAGGTAACGGTCGAGCCTGGAGACGGAGTCATTGAATTTCACTTACAAAGTTCTGTCATCAACCAGTATGGAAACCAGATTAAAAAGGTAGTTTACGAGACTCTTAATAACTTAGATATTCATGATGTGAAGATAACAGTCGTTGATAAGGGTGCACTCGACTGTACAATAAAAGCGAGAGTGGAAGGAGCTGTTTTCAGAGCTGCCGATGTATACGAAGATCTTCCATGGGGAGGTGTAATCCGATGATACATCCTGAAAAAAAGAGATTGAGAAGAAGCATGATGTTCTTAAACTGCCAGAAACCCGGACTGATTAAGGATCCCTATATCTATAAACCTGATTCCATGATACTTGACCTGGAAGATGCCGTAGCAGAAAACCAAAAGGATGCAGCCCGTTTTTCTTTATTTCATGCGCTGCGGGAAATTGATTACCATGGAGTAGAACGGGTCGTCCGCATCAATGGTCTGGATACAAGTTTCTGGAAGGAAGACATTATGGCCGCAGTCGCAGGCGGCTGTGATGCAATCCGGATACCAAAGACAGAACGTCCTGAAGATGTCAGACTTGTGGAAGAGGTGGTTGAACTGGCAGAAACAAGATTTGACCGTCCCATCGGATCTGTTCTGATTATGGCGGCGCTGGAGTCTGCAAGGGGTATCATGAAAGCGCTGGATATATGTGAATCCTCTGAACGGCTGTTGGGCGTTGCTCTTTCAGGAGGAGATTATACAAAAGATCTTCAGACACATATTACCGGCACAGGAGTGGAACTGATGGGTGCAAGACAGAATATGCTGATTGCTGCAAGAGCTGCTAAGGTACAATGTTTTGATACGGTTTACACAAATCTCGACGACATGGAAGGTTTCCGGAAAGATGTAGAAACCATACATCTCATGGGATTTGATGGAAAATCCATCATAAATCCAAGGCAGATCCAGATTGTACATGATATTTTCACCCCATCTGAAAAAGATATTATTTTTGCGGAAAAGGTTGTAAAGGAAATCGACGATAAAAAGGAAAAGGGAA
Source organism: Bacillota bacterium (assembly GCA_023460575.1). Taxonomy (GTDB): domain Bacteria; phylum Bacillota; class Clostridia; order Lachnospirales; family Lachnospiraceae; genus Lacrimispora. The sequence continues at coordinate 3,113 of JAEWPQ010000205.1, read as the reverse complement.
TCGGTGTATTTACCGTGGACGGTAAGATGATTGACATCGCATTCTACGATGGCGCAATGCGCACAATTTCACTTGCAAAGGCATCCGGAGTTTATAAGGGGGATTTATAAAGATGATAAACGCGGTTGGAAGAGATATACCGGAAGAAATTCTGAAAATAACCGGAAAAGAAGTGTTTCAGGGAAATCATTACAGGAATAGCTATACATACAAGAAAAACGGTCCTGAAACCAAATGTATGATCAATAACACCGAAAGCAAGCTCGTAGAGAATATACGGCAGGTTCTGGTTAAGTGCAAGATCAGAGATGGAATGACACTGAGCTTCCATCATCATTTCCGTGAGGGTGACTATATTATCAACATGGTCATGGAAGAAGTCTATAAGATGGGAATAAAGGACATCACGATTTGTGCCAGCTCCCTTGGAAAAGCACACGATCCTATCGTTCCTTATATTGAGGAGGGGGTAATTACTGAGATTCAGTCCTCCGGCGTACGGGGGAAGATCGGAGAAGCAATATCAGCAGGAAAATTAAAGGGTCTTGCCATCATGCGTTCCCATGGAGGACGTGTAAGAGCCATTGAATCCGGAGAAACCAAAATCGATATTGCTTTTATCGGAACCCCCACCTGTGATGATTACGGTAACTGCCGCGGAATCGGCGGAAAAAATGACTGCGGTGTTCTTTCTTATGCAGTTGTGGATGCGGATTATGCAGATAAGGTTGTTGCGATTACAGACTGTCTGGTGCCATTTCCCAATTTTCCTGCACACATCAGTATGACAAAGGTGGATTACGTTGTTGTTGTGGATGAGATCGGTGATTCTAAAAAAATAGCAACCGGAGCAGCAAAGCCAACAACCGATATGAGAAAACTCATGATGGCGGAATATTGTACCCAATTTGTTACCCATGCACCTTATTTTAAAGATGGTTTCTCCTATCAGACAGGGGTTGGAGGTGCTTCCATCGCATCTACCATATCTCTGGCGAAAATTATGAAGGAGAAAGATGTCCGGATGCGCTTCGGAGTCGGAGGACTTACAAAACCCATGTGCGATCTGCTGGTCAATGGCCAGGTAGACTGTCTGCTGGATACACAGGATTTTGATCTTGCGGCGGTTGAATCGGTAAAGGATTTAAAGCATTTTAGGATCTCTGCAGGAGAATATGCAAATCCCTTTAATAAAGGCGCTGTTGTAAATAAACTGGACTTTGTTATTTTAGCAGCCCTTGAGGTAGATGTTAATTTTAACTGTAACGTAGTGGTGGACTCAAATGGCATGATTACCGGTGCACAGGGCGGACATCCCGATACGGCAGCAGGCGCAAAATGCAGCATTGTTATCGTTCCTCTTCTTCAGGGAAGAACGCCGGCTGTGTGCAGCGAAGTAACGACTGTAACAACCCCCGGTGAAAGCATTGATGTAGTTGTAACTGATTACGGGATTGCCATTAATCCGCAGAGAAAAGATCTTATTGCATGCATGAAGGGTGTGGATCTTCCGTTTAAAACAATTGAACAATTACGGGATATTGCTTATTCTATAGCTGGAGAGCCCCAGAAGGTTCAGTTTGGTGACAGGGTGGTAGGAATTATTGAAAGCCGGGATGGTACGATTATGGATGTTGTCCGTCAGGTGAAACCATTTGAATTCAGTGTATAAATCTGAAATTTTAATCGGACAGCTGGCAGCGGAAGCGTTGTTTGAAGAGGTCTTTACGGCCCCGAAGCCGGGACTTGTGGATCCTTATTCCGCTGGTGCTCACAAAGATATGGATCTTAATACATTCAAAAAAAGCACCAAAGCCATAACACCCTATTTTGAAGAAATGGCTCTCCAGGGGACTTTCATGTACAAAGAACCGGAAAATCTCTTTCCTGTTATCCGCCAGATCGGAATAAAGGCTGAACAGGCGATGTATCAGGCAACAGGCGGGATCAATACCCATAAGGGAGCCATCTTTACTTTAGGTATTTTCAGCGCGGCTGCCGGAGTCTGCTGCCGTAAGTTATGCTGTGTTACATCAGATGCTTTATTGGAGACAGAGCAGAAAATGACCAGAGCAATTCTTCTGGATGAGCTGGAACAGCTAAAATGCCGTTCTCCCAAAAGCAGCGGGGAACGCAATCTTTTTCAGTACGGCTCCACAGGAATCAGAGGAGAAGCCGTAAAAGGATATCCTTCTATAAGAAATTACGGGCTTCCTGTCTTAAGAGAAGGAATTAACTCCGGCCAGGACTGGAATCTGGTTAAACTCCAGGTACTTATGACTCTTATGTGCAGCGTGGAGGATGGTAATATCCTGGCCCGGACTGGCATGGAAGGATTAAAACAGGTTCAGTCAATCGCCCGCGATTTTTTAAAAAATGGAGGCGCTTATGTCCCCGGAGCGGAAAAGAAGCTTCAGTCACTGGATCTGTATTTTACAGAAAAAAATTACAGCAGCGGTGGATCTGCTGATCTGCTGGCAGCCACTATTTTCATAAACAGTCTGATTGATGCACGGAAAGATAAGGAGGAATTCCAATGCAGGAAGGAAAGTTATTCAACGGCAGAGAATTGGAACAGCTGAAAAGTTTCCTTGAATTCATGGGTCTTAACTATGACGAAGGTATTGAACACAGTGTGTGCCTTTACAATGATGAATCTGAAATTATCGCTACCGGCTCCGTAGACCAGAATGTACTGAAATGTATTGCAATTCATCCGGACTATCAGGGACAGGGACTTGCAGGAACACTGGTGTCTGCACTTATTCAGTATCAGTATGAACATGGACGAACTCACATCCTTCTGTATACGAAGCCGCTTAATGAAGTCATGTTTTCAGATCTGGGCTTTTATACCATAATTAAAACTTCTACAGTACTTTTTATGGAGAACAGGGTACGGGGTTTTTCTTCATGGCAAAAAAGCCTGACGGAAGAAACACCGGTTTGTGCATTAAATTCCAAAGCTGACATCGGCTGCATTGTGGCTAATTGCAATCCCTTCACACTGGGACACCGGTATCTGATCGAAGAGAGCTTAAAGCAGTGTGATTATCTGCATTTATTTGTTCTCTCTGACAAAAGGAGTTTTTATCCACCTGATTTAAGGTATC
>JAEWPQ010000204.1 GCA_023460575.1 Bacillota bacterium | reverse complement strand
TATAGAAGGCTCCCTGGGATACAAACTCTTTTATCACCGTATCGTAATCCTTTTCAGGTGCAATGATAGTCTGGGTTCCGGAACAGATAATACCATTGTCAAATATACGGCTGGCAATCATTCGTCCTGCAGCAGCCTTGTAATCAATTCCCTCATCAATCAGTCCCTGTACATTGCCTGGTCCCACACCATAGCTTGGTTTTCCGCTGGAATAAGCGGACTTTACTACGCCTGCACCGCCAGTAGCAAGTACAACATCACAGGCAGCCATCAGCTCATTGGTAAGTTCGATAGACGGTTCCTCGATTACCAGGAAAATATCTCTCGGGACTCCCATACGGTCCAGCTCTTTGTAATACAGATCAGCCACTGCCATGGCACATTTCTTACTGCGTGGGTGAGGTGCAATAATAATCGTATTCTGGCATTTTACGGCGTACATGGCATTACACATGGGAGTGACAATGGGGTTGGTGCACGGTGTTGCGGCTGCAATAACGCCCATGGGCTTTGCCACCTCAACCAGTCCGGCCTGCTCATCCGTTCCGATGATTCCAATGGACTTCCTACTCTTTAATGCATTCCATATAATTCTGGATTTTCCTTTATTCTTAGTGACCTTGTCTTCGTAAACGCCCATCCGGCTTTCTTCCACTGCAAGTTTCGCCAGTGGTTCTGCATTGTCAAAAATAACTTTTGCAAACATCTTTACAATTGCGTCTGTCTTTTCCTGGTCATAGGTACGCAGGACCTGCTGTGCATTTCTGGAACGTTCCACTAATGATTGAATTAACTGGCTCATTTTTGTTCTCTCCTTAGATAGTGATTTTTTTAACATTGTTTCTATGGTTAATTCTAGTTCCTTTTGCCTGCTTTTAAAAATACTAATAACTTATCATAAACAATAGGATTTTTTATGGTTCATTTTTGGCATATTGACCAATTCATCAGTCTGAATCAGCCATACTCAAATTCTAAGAGGAATATTTTGCAGGTTTTAATTGTTAATTTATTAACTTATATACGCTAAAAAAGCCGTATACAGAGAGACAATAAACGGATAAGGAAAGTTATTCTGGAACGAAACAGATATGATCTGAGGCGGATTAACCGGAATTATAAATCCGTGTTATCGTGAAAGACCGGGAAACAACTGGTCCTGAGGTAAAATAATGGTGCTTCTCTTTACTTCTTATATCTAGAAGTATATAATAGCTGTTAATATATGTAAAATATATATATTGTATATCAATTATGTAATATTTATATAGAAGATAAATGGAGGGTATATGGATATCACGTATGACTATTACAGGATTTTTTATTATGTTGCAACATGCAAAAGTTTTTCCAGGGCAGCTGGTCTCCTTTCGGCAAACCAGTCCAATCTTTCACGATTCATCAATAATCTGGAGCATCAGTTGGGGTGTAAGCTTTTCGTGCGATCCAACCGCGGTATCTCATTGACGCCTGAGGGGGAGAAGCTCTATTCCCATGTGAAAATTGCCCAGGAACAGTTCAGGGCGGCTGAACTGGAACTGATCAATGACAAAAACCTGAGCGGAGGCACAATAACCATCAGTGTCAGTGATACAGCTCTGCACGGTCATCTTCTTCCTATACTTGCAGCGTTCCACAGTACCCATCCTGGTATCCATCTGCGCATTCTTAACCACACTACACCACAGGCAATCCAGGTTTTGAAGAACCGGCTGGTTCACTTTGCAGTTGTGACATCTCCTTCCAACATCAGACTTCCGCTGAAAGAAACATGTCTGAAGTCTTTTCAGGAGATATTAATTGGAGGGAGACATTATTCCTTTTTAAAAGACACGCCCCACAACCTGTCGGAGCTGCTGCAGTACCCATTTGTTTGTCTCGGTAAAGAAACCATGACTTATGAGTTTTTTTCAAACCTTCTCTTAAAATACGATCTTGTTTTTAAACCGGATATCGAAGTTGCATCAACGAATCAGCTGATGCCTATGATTAAAAATGACCTGGGTATCGGTTTTATCCCGGAACATTTTGCCAGAGAAGCCCTTGAAAGCGGGGAGGTTTTCTCCATTCCTCTTGAGGAGCAGATTCCAAGACGCAGCATCTGTCTGGTGGAGAATACCAGCCGATGCCCAAGCATTGCTGCAAATGCATTAAAGAAGATGATACTATCCCAGGATTCCTGATAACGTCTGTAATAAAAAGACACTTCCAGAATTTTTCCCGGAAATGTCTTTTCAACATCTGTTAAATTGGAGTTTAATTTGTAAGTCAAATTATTTTTATCCAGATATTCATATCTTCAAATGCACCACATATATTACAATTATTGATTAATCTGCCTCTATATTTATACTGGTGTTTGCATAACACCATGTTAATCCCTGTGTTTACTGCTCTGGATAAACTATATAGAGTAATAAAATCCCTGTGTTTAAGCTCTGATTCTAATTCATATATAATATTTGAGAGAACCCCTTTTCCTCTATACTCCGGATAAGTGGCGCAATCTGTCATTTCAGCGTTCCTGTTCTCCATGTCCATATCCGCTGAAGCTATTCCAATGATCTTTCCCTCTGATTCAGCAACTTTATAAAGTATTTTTCCATTCATTGTCTGTCTTATATATTCTTCATCATAAACAGGCGTGGGATAGGTGGAAAACACGGTGGAAAATAATACGACGATTTCTTCTATATCTTGTTGTGTGGCAGTTCTGATGCTGTATGGGAGATTGTTGCTGCCTCCTGCAGTATGTCTGCTGTTTGATATTAAGCACTGAGCGATGATCTTATCTTTTTGTTCCGGGTTGTCAGGGATTTTTCGTTTGCTGTCCATAAAATATGACACACAATAAGCATCTGTTCCTTTGAAAAAACCATCTATTTTTCCTTCAATGCAAAATCCAGCCTGAGTGAATAATTTCAAATCAGGCAAAATGGCATTCCCTATAATTTTCCCAGCCTGATTCACTTTTGCAAAGTCTTTTATTTTTTCTAAAGTCTGAATCGATATGCTGCCAGGAGCAAGGATTTTTACTCGCTTATTCATATTATCCAGATATATTTTTACTGTATCTATTGTAAAATAGCAATTATTTTCCGTATCACATTGAAACTTTTTCATTGTATCCCGCTCTCCTGTCGATTCGAACATTACTTGATGGTGTCAGGCAGGTGCACTCATTTTTCAAGAGTTTCTCCAACCCCTTGTATTCATCATTTTTGTATTTATCACAAATACCACAATGTTTACATGTATGGGTTTTATCGGTCGGTTCCGTATACGTACAGATTACGCCTTCATAGTTTCTTAGAATCACTTTTTCCGGTGATTGGGATATTAGATATTGGGGATTCACTGGTATCTTCCCTCCGCCTCCAGGTGCATCTATTACAAAAGTGGGTACCGCAAATCCTGAAGTATGCCCACGAAGTAACTCTATAATTTCAATTCCTCTCGCTACCGGAGTGCGGAAATGTTCAATCCCCTCTGACAGATCGCATTGATAGATATAATAAGGTCTTACCCGGTTCATTACCAATTGCTGTACAAGGGATTTCATAACAGATGGGCAGTCATTAATATTTTTTAATAAAACAGACTGGTTTCCCAGGGGAATACCAGCATCAGCAAGCATTTTGCATGCAAGTTTCGATTCCTGCGTTATTTCATAGGGATGATTGAAATGGGTATTAATCCATACCGGATGGTATTTTTTAATCATATTACATAAATTCTCTGTGATTCGCTGCGGCATAACAACCGGTACACGGGTTCCAATTCTGATGATTTCAACATGGGGGATTGCCCGTAATTCTTTTAAAATAAATTCAAGTTTCTCATCGGAAACGCACAATGCATCACCGCCGGATAATAAAACATCTCTGATTTCAGTATGAGCTTTGATATATTGAATGGCCTTTAAAATCGACCTCCTTGATAAGGTATTATCTTCCTGACCCGCAAAACGTCTCCTTGTACAATGTCTGCAATACATGGAACATTGTTCGGTAATCAGTAATAGTACCCGGTCCGGATATCTGTGTGTGAGTCCGCGAACTGGAGAGTCAAGCGTTTCATGCA
>JAEWPQ010000203.1 GCA_023460575.1 Bacillota bacterium | reverse complement strand
AGATGGGGGAAATATCGGTTATGGAATAAGTCCGTCAGAACGGGGAAAAGGCTACGGCACACAGCAGCTAGCATTGTTACTGCCTAGGGCGAGGGAACTTAAACTGCAGAGGGTCATGATTTCTTGTGATAAGAGCAACACGGCCTCTGCTAAAGTTGCTGTAAAGAACGGCGGCATTCTGACAGGAGAAGGATATGATGAGGATAGTGAATCTGTAACAAATATTTACTGGATCGATCTGTTTTAAGTTAAAAAATCCAGTTCTTGAAAGAGGGATTAATATGAGTGTTTTTTTTAATGGCTGCATAACTTTGGATGGCTATCTGGCTGATAAAAACCATAACCTGGACTGGCTTTACCAGACTGGAGATGTGGGAGAAACAGATTATGAAAATTTCTATAATCAAATGAATATTACTATTATGGGAAAACGAACATTTAGTGAAATTGAAAAAATGGATGATGCAGACAGAATTTATTCAACGACTGAAAATTACGTAATAACACATTCCAATAGCGTTTCTGTAAAGGGATTTACTGCTGTAAGCTGTGATGTTGTGGAATTTGTTAAACAACTTGATAAAAATAAAAACATCTGGATTGTGGGGGGCGGTACAATTCTGGCTCCTTTGCTGGAGAATGATATGATAGATACTATGATAATACAAATTGCTCCAGTATTATTGGGAAAAGGAATACCGTTATTTTCACAGGAGGAATCATTAAAACGGTTTTATTTGGAAGAAGTGAAACAATACGGACAATTTGCGGAACTAATTTATAGGAGGCTGACTTTATGAAAAACACAGTTGTATTTCAGACGATTCTGGGCCCGGTTGTAATATCAGAACAAGATGGTGCTATTACATAACTTTACTTTGCTAAGGTCCAAAGCTTCATCATGACCGTGAGTTCAAAGAGCAGATGGCAGTCTTTTTATTTGTTTTGTAAAAACATTCACCATGGAACCGCACAGGATTGAATAGATGACAGTACCCTCGCGAATGGTTGTATTTGGAATTTTAAATAGTACTATGATCGCAAATGACATAATAATAAACGTTATATCGACGCATACCCTTACAGAGCCAAAAGATTTTTTCAGCTTTTGAGAAAGAATTTTGCAAAAACCTTCAAAAGGTAGGATCGTCAGATCAGCTATGATCATAAGACTGACTCCAAAAGACATAAAGATTATCCCTGTGACTAATACACACAATCTTATTGCATAATTATTCAGATCAAGGTGTAAAATATAAGGAATATTATATAAATAAAAATTCAGAACGGTTCCAAACAAAGCAGTAACAGCCAGCTGTACGAACTGAAATATCTTAAACTCACTTCTTAGTATAATTATCTGTCCGGCAAAACAGATATAATTTATGATCGATACCACAGTACCAGTCTTTAATCCGGTAATAGCTCCAATATTATAGCTGATACCGGATACGGTACTTTGCCCCATTTCTGCCTTAATCAACATCATCATACCAAATGCAGATATTAAGATTCCTGCAATCAATAAGATGGTTTGATACACATAAATTTTTTTGCTTATCATAAATATTATCCCTTTCTTTTGTTCCCCATTTAATAATAGAATTATATTCATTACACAAGTAAAATTATATGATTTGTAAGAAAATGAATATTCATAATCTATAAGGAAAGTAACAAGAAGTAATATATATTAATTTTTAACAATTGTCTACAAATTTTATAAAAAAAAATATTAGATAAATATTAGAAAAGGAGTGGCAAGCAATTGTTACATATTTGTAAATAACATATGCTTCGGAATTGCCGGCTGATCTGTTAATATAACTGTAATCAATACTTTTCAAAATGTTTGAGGCTCTTGTGATCAGGGCGGAAGTTTATTGAAAAACCAGCAAGATGAAGGATAGAGATTATGGATTATTTGATTTATGGATTAGCAGATTATGTGGTAAATCTTTCCTACGAAGATCTGCCTGCAAGAGTTGTTGAAGCAGCAAAGCAGGTAATAACAGATTCCTATGGAAATTTAATTTTTGGACGTTATTGTGAATCAAGTGATAAAATTCTTAAATACGCAAAACTTTCTGATACTGACATGAAAAATGAAAAGTCAGTCTCTTTTATCGGAGAAGAGGAAGTGCTGACAGATTGTGAGACTGCTGTTTTCGCACATACAATGATGGCAAGGTGTGCGGATTTGGATGATGGTTACAGACATGCAATGGGGCATCCAGGTTCAGGACTGGTGCCATTATTGCTCACAATGGCTGAGAAATACAAGAAAGACGGGAAAGAGATGATAACTGCGATTGTGGCAGCTTATGATATCTATGCCCGGTTAGGAGAGGCTGTCAATCCATACATGTACAGAGAAAAAGGGTTCGATGCGACGGGTGTATGTGGTGCGGTTGCTGCTGCGGCGTTAGTATCTAAGATTACAGGTGCCAATGCAGAGCAGACAAAGAATGCGATGGGGATCGCCTCTTTGTTTACAGGAGGTCTGATTGAATATCAAAATGACGGTACATCAGGTAAAATCATGTGCGGAGGCTGGGCGGCATTAAGTGGTATAAGAGCAGCAAGACTTGCAGCCTGTGGATTTACAGGTCCAGACGCAGCACTTGAGGGAAAATATGGATTTTTTCAGGCTTTTAAGGGAACAAGCGGTCATTGCGAAATGGACCACGTGCTAAGTGATCTTGGTATAAACTTTAAGATTACAGAGATCTACTTTAAACGGCATGCATGTCAAAGAGGCCTCCATGCAGTGCTTGATGCTGTATTGGATTTAAGAGAATGTTATGGGTTGACACCGGCTTTTGTTAAAACAATTGATATCAGAACTTCTTCTTTTGTACATCGTCTCTCAAATCCTCATCCGCAGACAGCAGTCGGAGCGCAGGCAAGTGCTCAATTTACTTCTGCAGTAGCTTTAAAATACGGCCGCATGGATTCAGAAAAGCTGATATTTAACAGTTTCAATGATAACGAAATACAGAGTCTGGTTCAACGGATCACGGTTACAAAGGATGAAAATGTTGAGGAGTATTTAGAAAATAATCCGACTCATTTTTGTGCGGCTCATGTAATTCTGGAGACTTACAGCGGAAATGTATACGAAAGATGGGTACCGGTCCCGCTGGGGGATATGGAAACACCATTTGGCTGGGATATGCTGATGGTAAAATTTGATCATTTGGTTGACGGTACGCATGGTGAAAAATCAAAGGAAGAAAAATTTAATATGCTGAAAAATCTGGAAAACGTTTCAGATATCAGCGCTATATTCCGGTTGTAAAGAGCATCGGAGTGAATCAGACATTCACTCCGATGCTCTTTTGTGCCCCAAAAGAGATTCTTATGAAATCTCTTTTTGATCGGGAGAATACGGAATACAGTATTTCTTTATGATTTTTTTAAACTCTTCTATATAAGAAGGGAATTTTTTGCTTTTATGATAAATCAGTGCAAGTGGATTTTCAGCTGTAAAGTTTGCAATTGGAAATACATTCAGATGAATATCCGAAGAGACGGATTGGTTTAACTGATTGATTCCTGATAAATACATAGTCAGGCAAAAGCATGCAGCATAATCTTCTGCGCATAATAGGTATTGTATATCAGGCTGGGTCAATTCGCTGATGCAATTTAATGATATCCCAAGTTCGGCAAGATGACGGTCTAATAGAATGCGGGAGTTAAAATTTCTTTTATTCAGGACAAACGGGACTTCCTGAAACAGACGCAGATCCACACCGTTTGCAAACCTGCGCTTGTATTCAGTGTAGTTTTGAGGAAAATATTTCTTTAGCAGGTTGTCTGATATTACAACATACATCTTTTCCTTAAGAAGAATCTGATATTCTAAATCAGCTGTTGTTATATTACTTGTACCGGATAAGAATAAATCAAGGGAATTATTCAGTACCATCTCCTGCATTTTAGGCGAGGTTTCACGGATAATATTTAATTCCACTTTTGGATAAAGATCATGGAATTCTTTTAGCAATTTTGGAACCAGGATGGAATATCTGCCTTCTGTAATACCAAAATTAATGGTACCGGATTTGGATGCTTTGATATCTGACAGCTGGTTCTCTAAATTTTGTTCTTCCAGCTCAATTTTACGCAAAGTTTCCAGCATAATCTTACCGGCGGGAGTCAATGAGAACTTTGGCTTCCGCTCAAAAAAGGTAATTCCGTATTTCTCTTCCAGACTCTTGATATATTTACTCAAACATTGATGGGAAATAAAAAGACGTTTCGCAGCGCTGGTTATATTCAATTCTTCAGATAAAACAAGAAAATAATTATAATTGTTTAACATAATTTTCACCCCCGGGTTTCCTGTGGTGATGTCAGTTTAACATAGGATCGACCTGATGTAAAGCCTGAAAAGGTCCATATTTAATTGCAACTAAAATTTACAGACATGAAAAAAATATGTGCTTTCCGGTTGCACATTCTCATGCTAAACTAAGGATAACAAAGAGAAAATAATTACTGGTAACTAAGAGACAGGAGGTAATAAAAATGAGCAGAGTCGCGGTTATTTTAGCGGAAGGATTTGAAGAAAGTGAAGCGTTAACCATTGTCGACATCATAAGAAGAGCCGGTATAGAGTGCTCCATGATTAGTATCGCAGGAGAAAAAGTAAAAGGCAGTCACGATATTGTTGTCAAAGCGGATGGGTTAATCAGTGATGATGTTTTAGATTACGATATGGTGGTACTGCCCGGAGGATTGCCCGGAGCAGTTAATTTAAGAGATGATGAAAGAGTCATTAAAATAATAGAAAAAATGAATGAAGCCGGAAAGTTTGTATGTGCCATGTGCGCGGCACCGATTGCACTTGAAAAGGCGGGTGTATTGGAAGGGAAAGAATTCACCGCGTATATCGGGTACGATGAGAAGATAAAAACAACTGGAACTTATAAAGATGATATTGTTGTGGTTGACGGAAATCTTATTACCAGCCGTGGCCCTGCAACTGCTTATGCTTTTGCTTATAAGCTGGTAGATGTACTTGGCGGCGATAGTCTGGCAGTAAAGAACCGTATGGTTTACTTTAACTCATTTAATGAAGGACAGGAGGGAAAATCATGAATAAGATCGCAGTATTGATGGCAGAAGGATTTGAAGAAGGAGAAACATTAACAATTGTTGATATTTTAAGAAGAGCCGGACTTGTCTGCGATATGATTTATTTTGGAGATAAGCTGGTAAAAGGAATGCATGGTATGTACGTGGAGGGGAATAAAGAATTTGGAGAAGCAGTCAAAGAATATGACATGATTGTTTTACCTGGCGGACGTCCCGGAGGACAGAATCTGAAAGAAAACCCGGAAGTTATAAAGATGGTTCAGTATTTCAACAATAACAACAAATATATCGGAGCTATGTGTTCCGGTACCGTGGTGTTATCTGATGCAAATGTAATTGAAGGAAAAAAGGTTACAGGATATACCGGCTATGCAGAAAAACTGATTGGCGGTATCTTTATCAACGAAGTTGTGGTTGCGGATCAGAATATTGTTACCAGCCAGGGTCCTGCAACACCATATCCGTTTGCCTATAAGATAGCAGAAGTGTTTGGAAAGGATACGGCAGTGTTGCGGGAAAGAATGCTTTACAATTTCGCAGGCGGAAAATAAATCATATAATGGGAGAAGCATTATGAAAAATGGGGAATTAGCAAAACAGATATTAGAAATAGTGGGAAAAGAAAATATTACGTATATCACTCACTGTGCTACAAGGTTAAGGCTTAATGTAAAAGACGAAAAGTCTGTGAATCTGAAAGCGCTGGATCAGTTAGAGGGAGTATTAAAATCACAGTTTAAAAGCGGACAGCTGCAAATCATCATAGGAGCAAAAGTAAGAGGAGTATTTGAAGCTGTCAGCGGTATGGTCGATTTAAGTGAGAGCGGCATTGAAGTAAAGAGTGTTTCAGTTAAGAAGAATCCTGTTTCAAGAGTGATTGAAACGATCTCTGGTGTATTTGCGCCAGTGATTCCAGTTTTGATCGGCTGCGGTATGATAAAGTCTCTTCTTGCAATTATGACAGCCACCAAACTGATTGCAACGACTAGCGGAACTTATCAGATATTCAGCTTAATCAGCGATCTGATTTTTTATTTCTTTCCGTTTTTTCTTGCAGTCAGTGCAGCAAAGAAATTTAAAACCAGCGAATTTTTAGCAGTGGCTTTGGCAGGGGCATATATGTATCCCACAATTATGAACGGAGCCGCTGCTGCAGCAGAAACGGGAGTCAGAAGCTTAAGCTTTTTTGGTCTGCCTGTACTGCTTGTGAACTATAAAACTACAATTATTCCAATTATTATATCTGTATGGGTGATGAGCTATGTATACAGATACATAGATAAATTGATTCCTGATATGTTTAAAGTTCTGTTTGTGCCAATGCTGGTGCTGTTTATAATGGTGCCGCTTGAATTAATAGCAATTGGACCGGTCGGGACATACATTGGTGTTACCGTAGCAAAGGTTGTTACTTATCTATATACTGCGAACGGCGTTCTGGGCGCATTTCTATTCGGAACGTTCAGACCGGTACTAATTATATTTGGAATGCATTACGCAATCACACCCATTAATAGCCAGCTTATTGCACAGTATGGTTATTCTGTAATATCACCTGCAAATTTAACCGGAAACTTAGCTCAGGCAGGAGCCTGTCTGGCAGTGTTCTTTCTATTAAAGAATAAGGCAAATAAATCAGGAGCATTAACAAGTGGTGTCACGGCATTATTTGGTATCACGGAACCGTCAATATTCGGATATAACCTGAAGTATAAAAAACCGTTTATATGCGCTATGGTTGCCGGAGGTATTGGAGCTGCTTACATTAATTTCTGGGGCGGCGGCGCAACTGCATTGATTTTACCGGGATTATTAGCGCTTCCAACGTATATTGCCAAGAGCTACATTCATATTCTGATTGGTGTGGGTATCAGTATTGCTTTGGCTTTCATCGGAGTATTTATTTTTGGCATTACCGAAGAAGAGAAAAATGAAGAGGCGGAGAGTTCGGTTAAAGTTAAAGCTGTGAACGGAATATCAGGAACAGTTACAGTTAATTCTCCTCTGAAGGGAATTGTAAAGGATTTATCTGAAGTGAATGATCCGATGTTCTCACAAAAAATACTGGGTAACGGAGCTGCCATTGAATCAGCGGATGGAAACGTATATGCACCTTTTGACGGAACTGTTGTATCTCTGTTTCCCACCAATCATGCGATTGGTTTACGCTCAGAAGGGGGAATAGAAATGTTAATACACATTGGACTGGATACGGTTAAGTTAGAGGGCAGATATTTTACTGCACATGTAAAGCAGGATCAAAAGGTAAAGCAGGGAGATCTGCTTCTCCAGTTTGATCAGGCAGAAATCAAGGCAGCAGGGTATGATACAATTGTACCTGTCATTATATCCAACACATCAGATTTTAAGCGGGTAGAGCCGATGGAGATCAATACAGCAGTAAATAAGGAACAGCAGTTAATTATTATTGAAAGATAGAAAGAGGAAGGCATGAGCATATTACCAGATGATTTCTTATGGGGCGGTGCGGTTGCAGCGAATCAGATTGAAGGCGGATGGAATAAGGGCGGAAAAGGGATCAGTGTCAGTGATGTCCTGACAGCGGGATCGCATGGAGTGGAAAGAAAGATTACGGATGGAATTATTGAAGGATTCATCTATCCCAATCATGAAGCAAGTGACTTTTATTCCAGATATAAAGAGGATATTGCTTTATTACACGAGATGGGATTTAAGTGCTTTCGGACAAGTATTGCCTGGACAAGAATCTTTCCCAATGGAGATGAAGAGGAACCCAATGAAGAAGGACTTCTGTTTTATGATGCCTTGTTTGATACCTGCCTGCAGTATGGTATACAACCGGTCGTAACAATCTCTCATTTTGAGATGCCATATCATTTAGTCACAGAGTATGGGGGCTGGAGAAATCGTAAACTAATTGATTTTTATATGAATTACTGCAGAACACTGTTTATCAGATACAAAGATAAAGTTAAATACTGGCTCACATTTAATGAGATTAATATGATTATCAGAAAGCCCTGGAAGCCTGGTGGAATAAAGCTTTTGGAGGGAGAAAACAAGCTTCAGACCGAATACCAGGCCGCTCATTATATGCTTGTAGCAAGTGCAAAGGCGGTAAAGCTTGGAAAAGAAATTAATCCGGATTTCCTGATTGGCGGAATGTTTCTCCATCCAACCTCATATGCTGCAACCTGTGATCCCGCTGATGTTATGGCACATGTAAAAAAGCTTCAGCAGGCTTATATGTTTTTGGATGTTCATGTGAGGGGAGCATATCCTCGCTCTCATTATAGATTTTTAGAGAACAATCAATTGGTCATAGAGACTTTGCCAGAGGATGCAGTTACGCTAAAGGAAGGTGTTGTTAATTATATTGGATTTAGCTACTATTCCAGCTCTGTCGTAATGGCTGATCCTTCGAATCAGGATAAAAGTGAAGGAAATGAGATTAGCGGATATAAAAATCCTCTGCTAAAAGGCAGTGAATGGGGATGGCAGATTGATCCTGTGGGGCTTCGTATTAGCCTTAACTGGCTCTATGACAAATATCAAATTCCCTTGTTTATTGTAGAAAACGGGTTAGGAGCAGTGGATACACTTGAAGAAGATGGCGGCATCCACGATCCCTATCGCATTGATTATTTAAGAAGACATGTAGAAGAGATAAAAAAGGCTGTTTTTGAGGATGGAGTAGAAGTAATGGGTTATACCCCGTGGGGCTGTATAGACTTAATCAGTGCCGGCACTGGTGAAATGAAAAAGAGATACGGCTTTATCTATGTAGATAAGGACGACAAGGGAAATGGAACATTAGGCCGATATAAAAAAGATTCGTTTTACTGGTACAGGGAATGCATTCGGTCAAATGGTGAAATAATTTAGTTTATGTGTGAAAGGGAGATGCTTTGACGGATATTAATAAGACTGGAAAGTAACTTGAAATTTGTAAAAGAACAGTTATCAGATTTAAATAATTCTGAAGTGGAAACCCAATAATATAATAAGGTATTATGAAGTCAGTATCAGATGGTGTATTGACGTCATAATACCTTTTTTTTTAACTAATGGCTGCGGATGACATAAAGAAACGAAAAATGCTTGACTATCTGAAATGGAGTGGATATATTTAAACAAAAAGAAGGATATGGAAAAATCTAATATATTAGAGAGGAGTTAACGATATGTCTAAAATGCCCATGATATTTGCAGGCCATGGTTCACCAATGAACGCAATAGAAGATAACCGCTATACCAGGGGCTGGAGGGAAATGGCAAAGGAAATCCCCAGACCTGAATCAATCGTATCAATCTCGGCTCATTGGTATACGGAAGGCACAAGGATCATGAATGAGGAAAATCCAAAGACAGTTTATGATATGTACGGTTTTCCTGAAGAGTTATATAAGATTTCATATAATGTCCCTGGCAATCCCGGGCTTGCAGGCAATGTGAAAGATTTAATCAGCAGACCAAGTGTATATGATAATACCTGGGGCATTGACCATGGCACATGGTCTGTTCTGACTCATATGTATCCTGAACGGAATATACCTGTTTTCCAGATCAGTATCGATGCTTTTGCGCCGCCGCAGGTTCATTATCAGATAGGCAGGGAGTTGAAATCTTTAAGGAATCAAGGCGTTCTTTTATTTGGTACCGGAAATATTGTACACAACTTAAGAATGGTTGACTGGGGGATGGAAGACGAGGGGTTTGACTGGGCATATCAGTTTGATGATTTTGTTAAAGAGAATATTGAAAATAGAAATTATGAGAATGTCATTCACTATATGAGTCAGGGAGAGGCAGCAAAATCAGCAGTTCCTGCGCCGGACCATCTTAACCCCATCTTATATTTGCTTGGAGCAGCTGATGATGAGGATAAAATAACGGTATATAACAATAGCTGCATGCTTGGTTCCTTATCCATGACAAGTTATTTATTTGGATAATTGAAATGCAGAAAATTTATACATTAGTCAGGTGGTGCAGACCAGTAATAAAGATCGGGGTGCCAGGAGGAGAATGAGCCAGGCACCCTGGGAAGAATACCACTATTTATACAGGCTTACAAAGAGATCTGATAGACCGGAATCATCCCAACCGCTCCTTCTTGGATAACGTCCCGATAACGCAGAAATCTGTTTTCCTTTTTCAGCGGCATAACAAAAAGTTTTTGTTGGCGTAAAATATTGTCCCCTGCCAAAGCTCATCACTTTTCCGTTATTTGTTTGTATTGATAAATTAGCTATGGTATCCAGCGTTCCCAATGGTTGATATTTTCCCACATTTCCACTTATTTTAACAATATAATCTCCATGATCTATGGGAAATTCCGTTTTTGTTCCATTCGCTGTGCCATGCAGAGGGCTTAAAAATTCATTATAGACAAGCTGAATGCCATATACGATATCATCGCAATAAATTATAACTTTGGTGATTCTGGTTTTAAAATCAGCCAGAATATAATCATTAAAGATTGTATTGGTGTATTTTTCCGGCGTAAGGTGAAACAATTTATTCATAACGTTTTGCCGTAGGGTAATATCTTTAAAGAATACGAAATCATCATGAGCCCATTGCTTATCTGACGTAGGATTTTCTGAGGTAATTCCCTGCCCATCAAGGCTATATAAAAATGATATAACAGCTGGATCGATTTCCAGCACTTGCCCGTGTTCAACTGAGTTTACATTCATAATATATGGCTCTCGCTTTTTAAGAACTTTGTTAATATCCTGTTTAAATATCAATTGCTGGGTAGAATTATCTGTTACTTGAATCCAGGCTGGTTTCCAATCATCATCAATCGTAATATAATCTTTGCGCAATCGGAAAGCCTGAATATTGTCAATCGGGATTTTAACTGGAATCTCGAAATTATAACTATCTATATCTCCCCGTTCAAAGTCATTATATCCGGATTTGTCCATTAGCGTTTCATATACTTTTCCGTTTGTCATTATGACTGCAAAATAAACATTATCATCAGTACCGGACCATAGATCATTACTTGTTTTAATAGTAATTTTTATATTTTGAATTGCTGGGACTGTTATATAGTGTGCAAATGGGGTGACAGTGGTTTTTTTAACATTACTGATCATCTGATTTAGATTTGCTGGTCCAAGTAAGCATAATTTACACATATTAAGACAGTTATTGAAAGCTTCAAAGGTTTGATTCTGGGTATCTCTGCTTTTACCAAAGTTTCCAAATTCAACATCCAGCCGGTCAGTGATATTTCTTTCGGGATATAAGATGCCATTGTTCAGGTATAATTTCGGATCCTTCAGCATTTTTTCTAATTCTTTCAGCGCGGCAGTGATATCGCTGACTTTTATACCGGTAGCGGCATAGACAAGCTGAACGGCAATGTCGGTAAACATTTTCAACAGATATTCCTTAAGTGGCTTTAAGATATTCAGATAATCAATAATTTCGGCAATGCTTTTGATCACATCGATTAATATGTCCGGGATGAAGGTCATCTTAAGAAAATATGAATTAAACCATGTTTTCATATCTTCTTTCGCCTTGTTTAAACCATCATCTTTCATAAAGTCCTCAGCTATTTTATTCCATGTATTAATCCATTCCGTAATTCCGATCCGGATATCGGAGTCCCATGATAAATAATAGCTAAAGATATCCAACATAGCTATGGAATTGTCCATTGCTTTTTCATGTACATTTTTAGATAATTCTGACATGGTATTTAAGATATTATAATCATTGTCCGCAGGATATCGTTTGATGGCATCATCATAGGTAAAACATTCCGTGATAAATTCTTTTGGTATTTTCAGGGTAAGTTCTTCGTTCGCAGGTACTTTTTGATCCATATAAGTTTCGATTAAAATATGCCGGATTACGATTTTTGCCTTATCTAATGAGCTGATTACTTCACTAATAGACGGAAACCAGCCACCGGCCCAGCTGTTAACATATTCATGACCATATAAATCTCCCGCGTAATGAAGCATAAAGCCCTCAAAAAAAGCGAGAATCTGACCGCGTTTGGAATCAAACGGAGAGGTGAGTAACAGTTGTATGAACAAATGATTGAGCCAGTCTCCTGAATTTCTAGGATGAATGATAGTTTGACCCACAATCATATCCGGATAAAAGTCAGGACCCACGGAACCGGCGCGAAAATACTCCGGATTGTTAAGAATGGCCTGCCTGATCTCCTCTGGGATAGAGTATTGTCCAATGTCTTTTAACGCAATTTTCCCGTCTCCTTTTTTTAAATCCTCCATTAGTAAATTTGCCATTAGAATATGTGTTTTGCTTTTCATATAGAATCCTTTCTTTGTGCAAAACTGAATTTAACAATATATAATATGTTAACAACAAGTACAGGATTCTCTAAATGTATCAAAATTTTCTGCATTGAAGTCGAAAATCATAAGCAGCTATGTTATAATGGTCTCGTGCAGATCTGAATGAGTTATGCTAAAGACAGGAGAAATACGATGTGGTTTATACTTTCACTCACAGCAATATTATTTTGGAGTGGTTCTGACCTTTTTTCAAAGATAGGTTCAAAGCCAGATGACAAATACAGCCATTGGAAAATGGTCATGGCAGTTGGTACGGTTATGGGAATTCATGCAGTGATTGAACTTAGCAGAGGTGCTGAGTTCCAAATATCAGATATTCTTACATATCTGCCAGTTTCATTTCTATATATTTTAGCAATGATACTTGGTTATGTCGGTCTGCGGTATGTGGTCCTTTCCATTTCCACCCCCATCTGCAATTCGTCAGGCGCAGTTGCCGCTCTTTTGTGTTTCTTCATTCTGAAAGAGACAATGAGCGTCTTACAGTTTTTTGCAGTGGCACTGGTATGTATCGGTATTTTCCTTCTTTCTGTTTTTGAAAAAAGACAGGAGGATGCAGAACGTATGCAGGCGGGTTTGGTTCCGGACAGGAAATATACCCATAGCTTTATTGCTATTTTCTTTCCGATTTTTTATTGTATCATTGACGGACTTGGTACTTTTGCAGATGCTTTGGTTCTGGACCGGTATATTGGAGAGGAATCAGCCAATATTGCATACGAATTTACATTTTTGCTGATGGCGGTTTTTGCCTTTATTTATGTGGTAATTGTAAAAAAACAGAAAATCAGACTGTCCGCAGAAAAACCAAAGGTACTGGCAGGTGTGTTTGAAACTGCCGGACAATTTGCTTATATTTACGCATTAGGGGATAATGCAATTGTTGCTGCTCCATTAATTTCGTCTTACTGCATTTTTTCCCTTGTCTGGGCAAGAATTATATTGAAGGAAAAGCTGTCATGGAAACAGTATCTTGTCATTGCCATAGCAGCTATTGGTATTGTGATACTTGGTATGGAAGGTTAAGAATCGGGTAATCAGCGAAAGGACAAGGTACATCTAATATGTGGCAATGCCCAAAATGTAAACGGGAATTTAAAAATCAGGATCAAAATCATTTTTGCAGTGGAGTGCCAAATTCTATTGACGCTTATATTGAAGCTCAGGCGAAGGAGGTTCAGCCGCTTTTGCATCAGGTTCGGGATACGATCCGAACTGCCTTGCCGGATGCGGAGGAGCGTATTTCATGGAGGATGCCAACATACTGGAGAGGACATAACATTATACATTTTGCCGCATTTAAGAAACACATAGGCGTGTATCCCGGTGAGAATGCGATGATCTATTTTGCAGGACGGCTGACGGAGTATAAAACAAGTAAGGGTGCGATACAGTTTCCTTATAACAAGCAGCTTCCGCTGGATTTGATCGCGGAAATTGCGAAATGGTGTTATGTATCATTGTACTGAAATAAAATGAAAAGCTTAAGAACCGGCTTGACTTCATGTATCGGGATTTTTTTATAAAAAAATGGCAGGAAGACGATTTTACGATGAAAGGTTTAGCGGCTGGCGTGTAACAATGCAGTCTATGAAATGGAAACCGATGACGATTTAATTATATGGGAGGTATTAAAAATGAGTACATTAATCGCATATGCAACGAAATATGGATTTACTAAAACGTGCGCCGAGATTCTTGCAAAAAAGCTGGGTGAAAAGGTGGATATCTGTGATTTAAACAGAAATATTCCTGATCTGATGAAATATGATAAAGTTATCATAGGCGGTTCGATCTATGCAGGGAAGATAAGAAAGCCGGTAATGCGTTTTTGCTCAGACAATATTAATATCCTTAAAGGGAAAAAACTGGGGCTTTTTATATGTGGAATGGCAAAGGAAGATGATGCACAAAAGCAACTTGACTCCTCTTTTCCCAAGGAACTGTTGGCGGTTGCTGTTGCCAAGGGATTTTTCGGTGGAGAATGCAATTATGACAAAATGAATTTTATGGAGAAATTTATTATGAAAAAGATAACTGGCTGCAAGCAGAGTCAGTCGAGAATCGCTGAGAATAATATAACACGCTTTGCTGATCTGATGAGGTGAGTTTAAGCTTATGAAACGCATTGCAATCATATCGGATACTCATGGCATCCTGAGAGAACAGGTTATAGCTGAACTGGATGCAGCTGATTGCATCTTCCATGCCGGTGATATCAATACCCCTTCCACCGCGGATACTGTCCGAATGTTGGGAGAGACCTATATGGTTCGCGGTAATAACGATATGGATTGGGCAAAAGATCTGCCGGCCAGTATTTCTACAACCATTGAAGGTGTTAGATTCTTTATCGTTCATAACAGGACAGATGTCCCCAAACGTTTGCCAAAAGTGGACGTAGTGATCTATGGGCATTCCCATAAATACTTCTCTGAAGTTATAGATGGTGTATTGTATCTTAATCCTGGCAGCTGTGGTAAAAGGCGCTTTAATTTGGAGATCTCAATGTGCCGGATGACGGTGGACGCGGGGCATTTTCAATATGAAAAGGTGATAATCCCCCATAACAGTCCATTAGAATAGATGATATGACATGAACCACTTAACAAAAGAGGAGAAGCAGCATGAGTATACTGGATAAGTTCAGGAAAAAAGAAAATAGTTCTTTGAAACAGGATTTAACAAAGCAGGAGCACCCGGGTTCTGTTTTTGTCGTACATTTACTGATGAAAGAAAAGTGTGACATGCCATCGAAAGAAAAGATGACTGCTGTCATGGAAAAGCATTTGGGAGAAGTGGATTGTTTTTGCCATGATACGAAGGTTGCTGGATTTGCTCCAAAGAAATACAAGGTGGAGTTTAAAGAAGGAAGCATGCCGCCGCAGCTGATGGTCATGGAGTGTATGAAAGCAGATGGTTACCAGATTGATGAGATTACAAAGAGCCAGATGTGGGATTGTGAAAACAGTGCGGAGATTTTGTCTGAATGCAGCTATCATGTAGTTGCAACCGATATGCTTGCCGGAGCTATGGACAATTATAAGGACAGGGCGGATATGCTGATGAATTTTATGGAGGCACTGGTTGAACTATATCCGCAATGTGCTGCCGTGCAGTTCCAGACTTCCGGAAAAATGTTTACCAGGGATAAAATAGTAAACCATCAGATCCCATTGGAAGACCGGTTTATTTACTTTGCTGTCAATGTCCGTTTTTTCAAGATTGAGGGTACGGAAGATATGCTGGTTGATACACTTGGCATGAGTACTCTTTACCTGCCGGATCTGCAGTATCATTTTCACGGAATGGATCCCAACTGGGTCGTCAACCATGCCTATAATCTGCTGAGTTATATGTATGCTAACGATGCGCCAATTAAAAGCGGGGAAACGGTGGATGGGATAGCAGACGGACACATGGAACAAACAATACAGTGGAAATGTCAGTATGAAAATGCTTTGATCCAGCCCGCCAGAGAGGTGCTTGACATATGTACGAATGAGTATGCTTCCGGAAATCGGGAAATTTAGGGGAATCGGAGGAACAGGCTGTGAACAAAGAAGAACAGGTTATGTCAAAACTTTGGGATTTGTTTAATAAGAAGATGTGGCTTGACAGCTTCAAAATGAAAACCAGACTAAAAGGGTATAATCCTTCAGAAGTACATTGTATTGAATACATTGGCAGGAATGAAGATTCCAATGTGACAAAACTTGCTGAGGCATTTTATATGACAAGAAGCGCAATCAGTAAGCTGACAAAGAAGCTCATTGAGAAAGACCTTATTGAAAGTTATCAGAAACCAGACAACAGGAAAGAAGTTTATTTCAGGCTTACAAAACAGGGAGATAAGATATATAGAGTGCATGAGGAATTGCACAGAGAATATAAAGAGCGGGATAAAGCGGTATTTGATGAAATAACAGAGGAACAGTATGACAATATGCTTGGTTTTGCGGAAAAGTTTAACCAACATTTAGATGCAGAGATAAAAAAGCTGGGGGTAGATATTACGTCTGGCTGGTGTGATAAATTATAACGGATGAGAGGCAGCCCCAATTAATAATAAGAGGCTGCTTTTTATTTTGTAAATTATTGTTGACAAGGACACAAAAAAATATTATGATAGAATATGAGTCCGAGGAAACAAAAACCAGTTAAAAGGAGGAATACACATATGAATATTATGGGAATCATTGCAAGTCAGCAAAGTGAAGGTAATACTGCCTTTATAGTGAATAAATTGCTGGAGGGCGCAAGAGAAAATGGTGCCGAGACCCAGTCGTTTCGTTTCAGCGACCTTGATATAAAACCATGCAAAGGCTGCTGGGCCTGCCATAAGAGTGATCAGGGGTGCGTTATTAAGGATGACATGCAGAAAATTTATAATGCAATGGGGTACACAGACATTATCATTTTAGGCTTGCCGATCTACATGGGCCAGATGAGCGCTCAGGGAAAGATATTTACCGACAGGCTGTTTGCACAGCATTCACCTCGGTTCTCTCCCTATTTTAAAGATAATGCTGTAAAAAAACAAATAGTTTTATCCTTTAACCAGGGCAATCCCAATGCTGATCTGTTTAAGCCGTATATTGACTATACCAGTCAAATGTTTAGAACTCTCGAATTTGAAGTGAAAGAGATTCCGGTTGTCACGGGTCTTCGGAGCGGTTCCATATACGATAGAAAAGACTTGTGCTGTGACTTAAAAAAATTAGGTTCCGGTTTAGTTGTTCCCGATAAAAACCCGGCAGCATAATGAATGCTGCCGGGCGGATTCTAAAATGTACTTATGTTGCGTCAATCTGCATACATGTATAGCCATGAATAAAAGTGGCTTCAATCGTTCTTATTATGGGCACTTCCGGCGGGTTTACAGCCAGTTCAAACAGTTCTTTTGCCAAAACCGGAATATTCTGCTTCACTGTAGTGATCTGAGGATAATGGATTTTATTCAGCACACCGTCGAACCCCACCAGCGAGAAGGTATCAGGAATACGTATATTTTTGATGGCTGCTTCGTTGATTACACCTAAGGCAACTAAATCACAGCTGCAGACAATTGCAGTAGGCGGCTCTGAAAGAGACATAAAATAACCAAGAGCTGTCTGGCCCGTTTCAAAGTCCAGTCCGTTTTTATTCGGAAGATAAATGTATTCATCCCTGATCTGCAAGTTCTTGTTTCCCAGTGCTTCTTTATACCCCCGGAACCGGGACTCAATAGAATCGAACTTCTTCCCGCTGCCAATAAACCCTATTTTTCTATGATTGAGATTATATAAATAGTCGATAATTTTATGAATCATTTCTCTGTTATTTGACCGGACAGTAGAGTATAACCCCTTGTTTCGTCTGTCCATTGATACAATCGGTATCTGATTTTTGTACGGTTCAAATATATCATAATTGAGACCTTCTGTCAGTATAATACCGGCGCATCGGTTTGATATGCAATATTCCAGGTAGTCTTTCTCACGTTCAGGCTGGTTTTCTGTGTCCATGATTAATAAGGTATATTTATTGTCAAGACATATCTGATTTAATTCCTTTATTAAAGTAATGAAAAATGGATTATCCATATCGTATATAAAAATTGCTATGGAATTTGAAGTTTTTGAAAAAACATTTTTAATTGTCTGATTAGGAATATAATTATACTCCTTTATAAGCTCCTCAACTCGTTCCCTCACTTTTGGTGAGGTCTTATCTGGTGTATTAATGACTCTCGATACGGTTGCTGTTGATACACCGGCAAGCCTGGCGATTTCTCTTATGCCAATGAAGCCATTATGGTTTTCTGGGTTCTGCATTTCTTACTCTCCTCGCATGATATAACCTGGATATTTTAAAACTCCACTGAGCTTGTATCTGACTGACAATTTCTGGAAATTATATTACCATAAAACGTTTTAAAAGTCAGTAAAATGAATGGTTCAAAAGTGTGATTAGTTGTTACTGAGTCAATTATAATATTTAATGTAACAAGTGTAAAGAAGATAATTCAAAAATGTAACAATGCACATAGGAATAGTATGAATTACATAATGCAACGGTAAAATAACACATAAATTTATAAAAAAGCAATAAAGAAATATACATAAACCATAAAATGCATATTGACAAATTGAAATTATATGTATAAAATGTAAATGTAACAAGTTACATTACGGAGGAGGGGATTATATGAATACAAGAATTCAAAGATTGAGAAAAAGGTTATTTGACCAGGAACCAAGAATCTGCTCGGAACGTTGTGTTATCTTTACACAATCCATGAAAAAATCAGAAGGCAGGCCAATTGCGTTAAGAAGAGCGCAGGCATTTTACGATGTTCTGGATAAAATGACAGTTTGCGTAAATGAAGATGAACTGATTGTTGGGAATCAGGCAAAGTGGCCGAAAGCATCTCCCATTTATCCGGAATATTCTACAGAATGGCTTGAAGCGGAATTAAACGGTAAACCGTATTATACATACGACAGGCCCGGTGATAAGTTCTATTACGATGAAGAAGATAAAAATAAAATACTGGACTGCGTATGCTACTGGAAGGGAAAATCACTTTATGAAAGTCTGCGCAAGACTCTTCCAGATTATATCAACGCAGCATGGGATGCCAATGTGATTGATGATACCTGGGTATCGGCGGCTGGTCTGGGTAATGAAGTGGTTGATTATGAGCTGGTAATTAATAAAGGTCTTGTGGATGTTATGAGGCGGATAGAGGATAAGAGAAACTCCCTGGATCCTAAGGAGCCTGGTAATGTCAGAAAACGATGGTTTTTAGAAGCAGCACTAAAGGGAAATCAGGCGGTTGTTAATTTCGCTTACCGGATTGCTGATGAGTGCGAAAAACAGGCACAGATGACAACAGATGAGAAACGCAGGAAGGAACTGACTGATTTAACGGAAGTCTGCAGACATGTACCCTACCATCCCGCGAGAAACTTTCATGAAGCGGTTCAGTCTGTTTATTTAATTTTACTGGCAGTACATCTGGAATCCAATGGTCATGCAATTTCACTGGGAAGATTCGATCAGTATGTATATCCATTTTATCAGAAAGATCTTTTTAAAGGCAGGATAACAAGGCAGGAAGCTCTTGAGATTATTGAAGCGTTTTTTATTAAATGTAATGAGCTGAATAAGCTTCGAAGCTGGCCTGACACAGAATTTTTCCTTGGTTACCAGATGTTTATTAATCTGGCTGTTGCCGGTCAGCGGGCAGATGGTAGTAATGCGGTCAATACCGTATCGGATCTTTGTATTGAGGCATGTGAGGATCTGAAGTTATTTACTCCATCCATCTCGGTTAAATGCTGTGATGATACTCCGGATGAATTCCTCATGAAAGCACTTAATGCTATGGAAAACCATAAAGGAGGGCAGCCTGCATTTTATAACGATAAGGCATTTATCAGAACCCTGGAAAATATGGGTGTTGCAGAAGAAGACAGATATAACTGGGTGCCCGATGGCTGTATTGAGGCATCAATCCCGGGTAAATGGGATTTTGCTGCAAAGGGACCGTGGCTGAACGTGGAGAAGGTATTGGAGATTACACTGAATAATGGCACCGATCCGCGGACAAAGGTCCATTTCTTCGACGTTGATAAAAAAATAGAAGCATGTACCAGTACACAGGAAATTTATGAAGAATACAAGAAGGCGTTAAAGTATTTTATAGATTTACAGGTTGAAACAGAGCATATCAACGATGAACTGCATGTGGAGATGGACATCAATGCATTTCGGGCGTCACTGGTGGAGGACTGCATTGGACGGGGGTTAGATCTGGTGGAAGGCGGTTCGGTCTATTCCGCAGATGGAGGTCCCACAGCAGGAAGCATCAGTGCAGGTGATGCTCTGGCAGCAATTAATTATATTGTCTTTGATCAGAAGATTATTACAATGAATCAGCTGCTGCATGCATTAAAAACCAATTTTGAAGATGAGACATCAGTACCAGCCGGATCGGAGATCAGAGCAATTTTACTTAACAAAGCGCCTAAGTTCGGCAATGATGATGATGAAGCAGATCGGTGGGTGGTAGCGGTTGAGGAATTCATCGGACATACTTACAGGTATGAATGCAAAAGTTCAAAGTATGGTAAAGGCCCTGTTCCCTGCTGCTATTCTTACAGCCAGAGTCCTGTAACAGGAAATATTGCATTCGGTTCAAGTATTGGTGCAACGCCAGATGGCCGGAAATTCGGGGCACCTGTAAATAACGGCGTTTCTCCTGCTAACGGATCGGAAAAATACGGGGCAACAGCAGCCTGCAATTCCGTTATGAAGCTTCCCACAATCTATATTCAAAAGGGCGGTATTTTTAATATGAGACTAAGTAAGGCTGCATTGGAGACAGAGGAGAACAAGAAGAAGATTATTGATATGATACGTGTTTTCTTTGACAATTACGGGGAGCAGATCCAGTTTAATGTAGTTGATACGGAGGTTTATAAAGATGCCATGATTCATCCGGAAGATTATAAGGATTTAATGGTTCGTGTCTCCGGCTACAGCGCATTGTTTACATCATTATCTCCTGCATGTCAGGCTGATGTAATCAGCAGGACAGAATTTTAAACCGGTTTAAGAAAGTGGATGGGTAAGATGCTTGAGGCAAATGTTTTTAATATTGAACGATATGCCACAGAAGACGGTCATGGCATCCGTACTGTTATTTTTCTCAAAGGATGTCAGCTGAGGTGCAGATGGTGTGCAAATCCGGAATCCCAGGAATTTAAGCCTCAGGTACTTGTCAATGTGAATTCCTGTATCTCCTGTGGTAAATGCATGAACGTATGTCCCAATAAGGCTGTTTTTTATAAGAAAGGCTTTGGATATTTATCAGACGGGCTTTTGTGTACAGCATGCGGGGACTGTATCACACAATGCTATGTGGATGCCAGGAAGCTTATGGGAACTGTTATGAACCGGGAAGAACTGCTGGATATTATATTAAGGGATGAAAAATATTACGCAAAATCAGGAGGCGGAGTAACTTTCAGCGGCGGAGAACCATTCTTTTATGCCGAAATGATCCGTGAGATTGGAAAGGAGATGAAACAAAGGGGATATAATTCACTGGTTGAAACCTGCGGACAGGTTCCCCTTGAACGGATTAAACAGGCATCACAGGAGGTGGATTATATCTATTATGATTTTAAACACTACAATCCTGTCAGGCATAAGGAATTGACAGGTTTTGATAATTCTCTTATTTTAAGCAATTTAGAATGGCTGGATAAAGAATACAAAGGATATCTGGCAGTCAGATATCCGTATATTCCCGGATGCAACAGTGATGACGATGCCATAAGAGGATTCTTTCAATACATAAAGCAATTGACAAATATCAAAGAAATCGTATTTCTGCCTTATCACAGACTTGGCCTTCCCAAGTATCAGGGGCTTGGAAGAATCTATGAAATGGGGGAATTAAAATCCTTAAAAAAGGTGGAGATGCTGCATTTGTATGATACTGCAAAGGAATATGGTCTGGATATAAAAATACAGTAATTGGGGTGTTTGTATGGCGAAAAAAACGATCGTGGGTTTTGACTGCGGGAATTCCTCTTATCGGGTTGTGTTGGGGACATACGATGGAGTGCGGATTCTGACTGAGGTCATAGATCAGATACCAAATTGCATGGTGAAAGCGGGAAACTATTATTATTGGGATATTCTTCGGATGTTTTCGGATTTTAAAAATATCCTGAAGCGGCTGGTCAGCCGGGGAGAAACAATTGATTCCATCGGAATCTGCACATGGGGAGTGGATTTTTCGTTGTTTGACCGGAAGGGGAATAT
>JAEWPQ010000202.1 GCA_023460575.1 Bacillota bacterium | reverse complement strand
CACAACGGGTGGTTTGGCTCTGTGGCTGTTCATGCGACGAGCTCCAATCTGTATGGACCTTATACAGACAAAGGTATGTGCTGGCCCAACGATCAGGGCGGTAAAGGTCACAACGTGGTTCCGCTGCAACTGAAAGACGGGCGGTATGCGATCCTCGTGAGTGAAACCAGGCGGCCGGCGGACATTTTTGTATCCAATTCCCTGGATGGGCCATGGTCAAAGCTGGGTAGTGTATCGATTGCTCCAAATGCTTACTCATCCAAATATACAGCGTCCAATGTTTACATTATGCTTCGTCCGGATGGACGTTATGGGTTGATTGAAAGAGATGGGGTAATTGGTATTGCTGATAATGTCCTTGGACCTTACACCATTCAGGGAACTAATATTTATGCGAAGATTCCCGGTTGTCCGACAGTCAATATGGAAGATCCGGTTATGTGGTATAGTGGTGGCCTTTATCATGTTATTGTCAATAAGTGGGATACACGTAAGGCGTATCACATCACTTCCCAGGATGGTATCAGTAACTGGAAATTAGAACCGGGATACGCCTATGACCCGACAGCGAATTTTATCCGCTATTCAAATGGTACGGTCAATCATTGGAATAAAATAGAACGTCCCAATGTGTATATGGTGAATGGCCATGTGGTTGCGATGACACTCGCGGTGATAGACGTTGCAAAAGACCAGGACTTGGGCAACGACAGTCATGGCAGTAAGGTTATCGTCATTCCGTTTGATGGTGCCGGATTAGATTCTGGGGGTGTTCCGCCAACTCCTGACCCAAGACCGGCCTTTACACAGATCGAAGCGGAGAGTTACAATAACCAATCGGGAGTTCAAACCGAAAGCTGTACGGAAGGTGGGGAGAATGTCGGATATATCGAAAACGGGGATTATGCAGTTTACAGCGATATTGATTTCGGCAGTGGTGCTGCAAGCTTTCAGGCCAGAGTCGCCAGTGCCGCCAGCGGAGGGAATATTGAGATCAGGCTGGATAGTCTTAACGGGACTTTGATAGGGACTTGTCCGGTTGCCGGGACCGGGGGGTGGCAGACCTGGGCTGCTGCAACGTGCAATGTTAGCGGGGTGAGCGGAAAGCATGACTTATATTTGAAATTTACGGGAGGAAGCGGATACTTATTCAACCTGAACTGGTTCAAATTTGGTACAGGGCGATTTGACATCGTTTGTATCCCTAGAGGAAGAGCAGCTTGACCGCTATCTTGGAATGGCAATTTCACAGGAACAAGCACAGCAATAACAACTTTAACTAGAAAGACCTCCAGTAATAAGGGGGTCTTTTTCTTTCCCAATTTAATATTCTGCAACCGCAAGTCGTCACTTTTTAGTGGCGTACCGCCACTGATGAGGATAGTCAGGGGTTAAAAGAATTTGTTGCATAATTTTTATAAATACAATATAATAAGAAGTAGAAAAATGCAGTAATTTGCAGTAATTTGTAGAAAATGTAGTAACTTATAGCAATTAGTAGTGAAAATTAGAAAAGATTTTAATATTAGTTGTTTATATAAAAAAAACTGACAATACATTTTTGGAATCTCTTTTATTTCGCAAATTTTTAAATTTTGTTAATATTAGGTCTATAGTGATGGATGCCTATTTGAAAGGAGGTGTTATTTAATTAAGAGAAAAGTTAACAGAAATAAAGTGATAATTTGATTTGTAAAAATTGCGTTATGGATTGAATTATTCCGCAAAAATACCAAAGATAAGTTTATTAGGAGAGATTGAACACTTACTTTATTGAAAGGAATGATCATAATGATGAAAAAAATGAACTTCAGTTTGAAGGTAAAGCTTAGTATAATTATTTTATTATTTTCATTGTGTCCATTAATCTTAGTTTCTATAATATTTACAAATTTCACAAGTAAAAGTATAATGTCTGAACAAGAAAGAGCATCTAATAAGCAGCTTGAGATGTTTAATAGTAATATTGATTCAATCATTGATGAATTAATGAATAATACAAGTGGGTTTGCAAACGAAGCAATAATAAAACAGGCAGATGGATCTTTGACAAATTATTTAAAAAATAATGGGATTACGAAAATGACACCTGGTAAAAATGGAGGAATCGAACAGAAAATTTACCAGCGATTTAAAGAATTTGGAGAAACACACCCTAATTATCAATATGTATATATGGGGGTGGAATCAGGCGGTTATGTTCAATTTCCAGAAGGGAATATGGAAGGCCCTTTTGATCCGCGAAAGAGACCATGGTACCCTGTTGCACTTAACAATCCAGATAAAGCAGTATTAGGAGATCCTTACTATTTTGCAACGGATAACATTGTTATTTTAGGTGCATCTCAAGCGTTGAAAGATACCAATGGGAATGTAATCGGTGTTGTAGCATTAGATATGAGTCTGGATAAGATTACAGAAATGGTAGATAAGGCAGGGAAAGATACAAAAGGACATTTTATCATTGTTGATGATAGCGGAACGATTATTGCAGATCCAAGTAACATTGATAATAATTTTAAAAATGTAGCAGAGGTATATGGAAATGAATTAAGTAATCTTATTTTATCAGGTGCAGATTTCAATGAATTGGAAGTGGATAATAAAGCTTATTTAGTTAAGTCTATAGAAAGCGAAAAGACAAATTGGAGATATGTAGCGCTTTTGGATAAAGATGACATACTTAGGCCCATTACAAATTTAATTCGGTTGGAAATGATTATTATTACTATTGTGTCATTATTAGCTATTTTGTTTGGTATATTTACAAGTCTGAAAATTTCAAAACCAATAAAGGAAGTATCCGAAGCTGCCAATGAAATAGCTGGAGGAAATTTTAATGTGCAATTACAAACCAAAGCAAGTGGTGAAGTAGGTGAACTTATTGATTCATTCAAAAGGATAGGAATAACTTTAGTTGATTATAAAGAGTATATTCAAGAGATAGCACAAATTTTAAATCATATTGCACAGGGGAATTTATGTTTTGAATTGAAACAAGAATATATAGGAGAGTTTTCAAAAATAAAGGATTCTCTTCTCAACATTTCAGAGAACCTTTCTCTGACAATTGAAAATGTTAAAACATCTTCAGATCAAATTGCAATGGCCGCTAATCAGGTATCATCGGGAGCACAATCACTTGCCCAGGGAACAACGGAGCAAGCAAGCAGCATTGAGGAGTTTTCGGCAATGATTTCTGATATTTCACTGCAAATTAAGAATACTGCAAACAATGCTGATTTGGCGAACCGGGAAGTTGTAGCTACTTCTGATGAGGTTATCAATAGTAATAGTCAAATGCAAGAAATGAAATTGGCGATGAATAATATTAATGAAAAATCAGCAGAAATCAGTAAAATCATTAAAACGATTGAAGATATTGCATTCCAAACTAATATTTTGGCACTAAATGCTGCTGTTGAAGCTGCGAGAGCTGGTTCTGCTGGAAAAGGATTTGCTGTGGTTGCGGATGAAGTTCGAAATTTGGCTCAGAAATCAGCAGATGCGGCAAAAAATACTACTATGCTCATTGAAGAAACAGTACAAGCGGTTGAGCGGGGATCTAAAATTGTTGACATCACCGCACAGTCAATGACAAATGTTGTGGCAGGATCAGATCAGGTGCGAGAGTTTGTGAATGATATTGCTCGTACTTCTAAAGAACAATCAGATGCAGTGTCTCAGATATTAATAGGGGTTGATCAAATATCTTCTGTTATTCAAAGCAATAGCGCGACTGCAGAAGAAAGCGCGGCAGCAAGTGAGGAACTTAGTGGCCAAGCTGACTTGTTGAAGCGGAATGTGGACCAATTTCAAATCCAAAAAGTTGTTAACATTGATTTACATAAGTCTATAGAAACACAGGATTATACTATAGAATCAAGCCAGTACATAATGGAGGATGGAAATAAATATTAGAAATAATACAATAACTTTTAAGCCACAAGCTTTCATGCCTGTGGCTTATTGTTTAAGTGGAGATAGTAGAATTCGAACCCATGACCTTCTCCGATGTCACCAGGTTCGTGATGCATCGTAAAGGAGAACTCTCTTGTAATTCTTAGAGTAACTGGGGAAGAAATAATTTTGCCAGCCCTAAGAATAAAAAGAATCCCCCAACATCGGTTGCTGTTGTTAAAAAAATAGAGGATGACACTGCGGGGTCCAGCTTAAATTTCTTGAGTATCAATGGGATTAAGAATCCAAAAAATCCAGCAATAATGAGGTTTCCAATCATTGCAGCGAATATAATAAATCCTAAATAAAGATTGTTGTACTTTAAGAACAGGATTAACCCTGTTATAAAACCAGTTGCTGAACCGTTAATAAAACCCAGTGCAATCTCATTGAGAACATATTTCCAGTCTTTCCTGATATCAACTTCGCCTAGTGCAATGCTTCTTATGACTATTGATAAAGTTTGTGATCCTGCATTGCCCCCCATACCTGCAACAATCGGCATAGCTGCAGCTAATGCAACTACCTGAACAATAACATCTTCAAATAACCCTACAGTAAATGATGCTAAGAACGCTGTAATCAAATTAATGAAGAGCCAGGGTAATCTTCGTGTAATAGAAACACTCAATTTACTGCCAACTTTTTCATCTTTGCTTACACCAGAAAGCATCAGTAAGTCTTCCGTTTGTTCTTCAACGATAACGTCAATAACATCATCTGTCGTAACGATTCCAAGCAGTGCTTTCTTTCTGTTTATAACAGGCAGTGCTTTTAAGTCATATTTTGATACAATAAGTGATACTTCTTCCTGGTCTGTTTCCGGAGATACAGTGAGTATGTTTTCATCCATAATATCTGCGAGTGTATTTTCATCTGGAGATATTAAAATGTCTCTAAGATCTACAGAACCAATTAGTTCATTTTTGCTATTGATAATAAAAATCGTTTCAATAACCTCAGTCTTTGGACCGATTTCTTTAATTTTCTGCAGGGCATCTTTGATACTAAGGTTTTGCTTAAGTGCAATATACTGCGTAGTCATAATACCGCCAGCAGTATCAGGCGCAAAACCTAATAGCATCTGAACCTCTCGCGAATCACGCTCTTTCATCAGGTTTAATAGTTCTTTTTTTTCATGAATACTAATAGCACCAAGAATATCTGCGATATCATCCGTTGACATTAATGAGAATACCTGAATTGTTTTAGAGGGACCCAGAATGTCAAGGAGCTTAAGCTGCAGACTTTCGTCAGCTTCTTCGATTATGGAAGCCAGATCTTCAAGAGTCAATAAGCTCAAAAATATTGTTAGTTCATTATCTTCAAAATCTGATAAGGCAGCTGCAATATCAATTGCATATTCTGTAGCAAATAGTTCATGTAGTTTTTCTGCATTGTGATTTTCTGTAAATGAGATTAAAAGTTCTTTTAATTCAGTTAAATTCATCGTTATACCTCCATGTTTTAAAGTGTAGCTGGTATAACGGATAATGATTAGGAAAAAGTGAATGTCATTTTAATTAACAGCCCTTGTATAACAGGTATGAACGAATTGAAAACGTCATATCCAATAATATTACAACAGGTAATTTGAAAATGAGATCGACTCTCTAAAGAATTATCGGTTATACCATTACTACTGTGCGTATCCAATTGCATTCACCTCACTTTTAATAGAAGAATTAGTTATTGCCAAAGCTTTTTAATTATATATTTAAGAAATAGAATTGTCAATTGCAAGAAAAACCTAAAATGCTCTTTGCTTGTTTCGGTAGGACTGCGCAACCGTCAGCATCAAGCCCTTTTCTTCTTTAATCTGACAAACCTGTTTCATGACGAATCCGTATTCACCGATGATCTGTTTCACTAAGAGACGGGTTTTAAGATTTCCAAAGCGCTATTGTCATAAAGCCGGTATCCTGCTTCACTTTTGTCTGTGGGCGGAAACAATCCAATCTCGTCATAATAGTGAAGCGTACGCGCGCTGATACTTCCTTTACGGTTCTCATACTATCTGTCCTTTTTTTGAATATTTTTACGATATTTTGAAAATCGAACATAAACACCAGTTTATTTGGAATCAGGAGTGATTGAAATAAATGATCAGGGGAATGCCAGTGAGGTATTAGCATGGAAAAAAAAGAAAAAGAAAACTGCAGGCCGAGAAGACTTATATAAGAACGTATTACAGGCAGATGAAGTTCTGCATTATTTAAAGAAGAGGAGTTGCTGTACTGGCCGGTTGGCTGATGCGGCAACTCTTTTTATATGGCATTACGTTACCGATAACCCTTTCAATTAAGGACATTTAAAAGTTTTCATTATATAAACGGTAGTATCCCTGTGGGAAATTGCATACAGGGCATATTAGCGGTGCACATACCCCGGACATGATATTACCGCACTGCATACAGATCCAGAGTGTTTCAACTGGTTTACAAAATACTTCATTCTGTACTACGTTTTCGAACAATTCGGAAAATCTTGTACCTTGATGATAGTCTATGTTGGCAATTCCTGCAAATAGTGCAGCAATATCCATAAAACCTTCTTCCCGTGCGATTCGTGCAAAATCCTGATATTGATTATTCGCCATGTTTAATTCATTATCTCTGGATTGCAGAAGTGCTTCCTCGGTATTTGGAAAATCACCTTGATTTAACTGCCTTAACCAGATCCTGGCATGTTCCTTATTATTATGGGCAGTCACATCATATATATTCCCTATTTCCATGTAGCCTTCCTGTCTTGCTACATCAGCAAAAATTCTGTCTCTTGTACTGGCAATAGCTTCCGCATTAAAGGCTATAGCTAAATTCGTATACGTTCTGCTTTCCAAAAAATCCATTTGTACTCCTTTGCCATGTATAAGGTATATATAAAAGATATTTATATAATTTTTATATTATTACTGTTTATGGCAAGGAGCTGGTTATAACAATTTTTATTTTATATGTATATAAGACAGGATAAACAGGAAATCTATCCTTTGTAAGACAGAGAGCGTCTACATAAAGCCAAAAGGAGATTTGTTTATGGAAAGCAAATGCGATAC
Organism: Bacillota bacterium; assembly: GCA_023460575.1. Taxonomy (GTDB): domain Bacteria; phylum Bacillota; class Clostridia; order Lachnospirales; family Lachnospiraceae; genus Lacrimispora. Next base: position 67,036 of record JAEWPQ010000202.1, on the reverse strand, counting down.
GCAGGAGAAATTTAAGCAGCTGCAGAAATTTATTGACAGTATGGAAGACAGAAGGGGAGCGTTAATTGCTGTACTGCATAAGGCTCAGCACCTATATGGATATTTATCTAATGATGTGATTTTTTATATTGCTGAAAAGCTTGAGATCCCCAGTGCAAAAGTTTTTGGAGTCATTAGCTTTTATTCTTACTTTACCACAGAACCAAGAGGCAAGTACGTGATCAATGTATGCCTGGGAACCGCGTGCTTTGTAAGAGGTGCAGATGCCATTATGAGAGAATTTGAAAAAATCCTGAATATTAAGGCTGGCGAAACAACCGAAGATAAGAAATTTACATTATCAGGATTAAGATGCATTGGTGCCTGCGGACTTGCTCCTGTAGTGATGGTCAATGATAAGGTTTATGGAAGGGTAGAACTGAATCAGGTTAAAACAATTCTTGAAGAATATCAGGAGGAAGAGTGATGGCTAAGTTAAAGACTGTAGAAGAACTTAAAAAGATCAGACAGGCAGCAATTGATCAATTAGACGTAAGGTCCACGGCTGAATCCGAAGATAAGGTTACAGTCCGGGTGGGAATGGCAACCTGCGGGATTGCAAGTGGTGCCAGAACAACCATGAAAGCCATTATGGATGAAATTGCAAAGCAGGGACTTACCAATATTTCCGTAACCCAGACCGGCTGCATGGGGTATTGTGCCCAGGAACCGGTGGTTGAAGTTATCTCCAAAGGCATGCCGTCTGTTATATATGGAAAAGTGGACGAGACAAGAGGACGGGAAATAGTTAATGAGCATATAAAAAACGGCCGCCTTCTCCAAAATGCGATCATCAATAAATCATTTGAAAACCTGGAATAAAGAAGGAGGGCTTATGAGTAAATTCAGAATGCATCTACTGGTCTGCGGAGGTACCGGCTGTACAGCGTCCGACAGCCTGGAACTGGTGAAGATGCTAAAGGAATCAATTAAAAAACACGAAATAACCAATGAGGTGGACGTAGTCGTTACCGGATGCTTTGGCTTTTGCGAGAAAGGCCCGATCTTAAAAGTTTATCCGGATAATGTGTTTTATATCACGGTAAAGCCGGAGGATGCAGAGGAAATCATTACGGAGCATGTGATAAAAGGCCGTAAGGTGGAACGTCTTCTGTATGTGGAACCAAATACAAAAGAAAAATTAGAAGGACAAAAAGCCATTCCTTTCTATAAAAAGCAGATCCGGATTGCACTCAGGAATTGTGGATTTATCAATCCGGAAGATATCAATGAATACATTGCGGCAGATGGGTATCAGGCATTGGCAAAATGCTTAACGGAAATGAGTCCTGATGAAGTGATTGATACAGTCGTTCAGTCAGGGCTCAGGGGAAGAGGCGGCGGCGGTTACCCGACCGGTCTTAAGTGGAAATACACAAGCCAGAATCAGTCGGATGAAAAATATATTATATGCAATGCAGATGAAGGAGATCCAGGTGCATTTATGGACCGGTCCATATTAGAAGGAGATCCCCATTCTGTTCTTGAAGCAATGGCAATTGCAGGCTATGCCATAGGTGCCCGGTATGGATACATTTATATCAGAGCGGAATATCCCCTTGCTATTAACCGGCTTGAAATTGCCATAAAGCAGGCAAGGAAACTGGGACTTTTGGGAGAGGATATTTTTTCGTCCGGATTCAGCTTTAATATCGGATTACGGTATGGTGCCGGTGCATTTGTATGCGGAGAAGAAACTGCCCTTATCCATTCCGTTGAAGGAAAGCGTGGGGAACCCAGTTCAAAACCTCCGTTTCCGGCACAAAGAGGTGTTTGGGATAAACCATCCTGTGTGAATAATGTTGAGACATTTGCCAATATACCGCCTATCATTATAAAAGGACCTGCCTGGTTTCGGAAGATCGGTACGGAGAAGTCGCCAGGTACAAAAGTCTTTGCCCTGGCCGGTAAGGTAAATAATGTGGGGCTGGTGGAAGTGCCTATGGGCATTACTTTAAGAGAGGTCATCTATGATATCGGAGGAGGAATTAAGAATAACAAGCAGTTCAAAGCGGTACAGACCGGAGGTCCATCCGGAGGCTGCATTACAAAAGAAAATTTAGATATACCCATTGACTATGAGTCACTTAACAGTATTGGATCCATGATGGGGTCCGGCGGAATGATCGTCATGGATGAGGATAACTGCATGGTAGACATTGCAAAGTTCTACCTTGAGTTTACCAAGGATGAATCCTGTGGAAAATGTACACCCTGCCGTATAGGAAATACAAGAATGCTGGAGATACTTGAAAAGATAACAAAAGGAAATGGTACGGAACAGGATTTGAAAGATCTTGTTGAGTTAGGGGACGTGATTAAAGATACATCCCTGTGCGGACTTGGACAGACTTCTCCCAATCCTGTACTCAGTACATTACATTATTTTAAAGATGAGTATATGGCTCATGTAAAGGATAAACGATGTCCTGCCGGAGTTTGTCAGGCACTTTTTACCTTTCACATTTTACCGGAAAAGTGTGTGGGCTGTACTGCGTGTGCAAGAATATGTCCGGCGAACTGCATCGAAGGGGAACTTAAAAAGGTTCACGTGATTGATCAGTCAAGGTGTATCAAATGCAGTGCATGTTATAATACATGTAAATTTAATGCGATAGAAAAAGGTTAAGGAAGGAGCTGACTTATGGGGCTGGTTAATGTTACGATCAATAATCAAAAGATTGCAGTGGAGGAAGGGACAACCATTCTGGAGGCTGCAAAAAAACTGGATATTCGGATACCCACACTCTGCTACCTTAATCTGGAACATGTTAAAACGGTGAATGGCTCTGCTTCCTGCCGTGTATGTGTGGTAGAAGTCGAGGGAAGGAGAAATCTTGCCCCTTCCTGTGCTACTCCGGTAACAGAGGGTATGGTGGTAAGGACAAATACCTTAAGATGTATTAAGGCAAGAAGACTGGTGGTGGAGTTATTTCTATCCAATCATCCAACGGACTGTCTGATTTGTGAAAAAAATTTAAGCTGTGAATTACAGGCACTGGCAGCAGAACTGGACATACGCCGGATAAAGTTTCATGGGGCAAGGGCAACTCATGAAAAAGATATTTCGAGTAAGGCAATTATCCGGAATATGGATAAATGCATTTTATGCAGAAGATGTGAGACCATGTGCAATGAGGTACAAACGGTCAATGTGTATTCTGCAGTTAACCGGGGATTTGATACATTCATAGCACCAGCACTTAATTTACCCATGCATGAATCCATCTGTGTCTTTTGCGGACAGTGTGTTTCCGTATGCCCCACAGCTGCATTGACCGTAGTGAATGATATTCCCAATGTCTGGGAAGCGTTGAATGCGAAAGACAAATTCGTCATCGTTCAGACAGCACCTGCAGTGCGGGTAGCTCTTGGGGAGAAATTTGGTGCTGAACCGGGAACGGTGGTCACGGGAAAAATGGTAGCTGCTCTTAGAATGCTGGGATTTGATAAAGTTTTTGACACAGACTTTGCCGCAGATCTTACCATTATGGAAGAAGCAACGGAATTCATTCACAGACTGCAGCATGGGGGAAGGCTTCCCATACTCACAAGCTGCTGTCCGGGCTGGGTCAAGTTTTTTGAACACCAGTTCAATGATTTGCTTGAGATACCTTCCACCTGCAAATCCCCCCATGAGATGTTTGGTGTGATTGCGAAAACATACTATGCAGAAAAGATGGGGATCGATCCCAAAAATATCTTTGTGGTTTCTATTATGCCTTGTCTGGCAAAAAAGTATGAAGCTGCAAGACCTGAACTTAAGCATGATGATATGCAGGATGTGGATGCGGTATTAACCACAAGAGAACTGGGGGATATGTTAAAAGAGGCCAATATTGACCTGATGAATTTAAAAGATGAAGAATTTGATGAACCGCTGGGAGAATCTACCGGTGCATCTGTCATATTTGGAACTACCGGCGGTGTTATCGAGGCAGCTTTGCGGACCGCATATGAATGGCTTACCAATGAAACTCTTGAAGAGGTGGAGTTTCATGAACTCAGGGGGTTCGATGGAATCAAGGAAGCTGTGGTAAAGATTAATGATCAGGATATCAATATTGCTGTTGCCCATGGTCTTGGAAATGCAAGAAAGCTTTTGGAAGATATAAGAGCCGGTAAATCCCATTACCATGCCATTGAGATCATGGCCTGCCCTGGAGGCTGTATCGGCGGGGGCGGTCAGCCCTATCATTTTGGGAATTTTGATGTTCTTAAAAAACGAATGGAAGGAATCTATAAAGAAGATCAAAGCAAGAAATTCAGAAAATCACATGAAAATCCGGCGATTAAAAAGCTTTATGAGGAATTTCTTGGTGAACCCTATGGAGAAAAAGCACATGAACTTCTTCATACCCATTATGTGAAACGGAAGAAAATGTAAATCAGTACTATTATATGAAATAGTTTTAATATAATAAGATAAGAAAATAAATAAGGTAATTCATGAATTCTGTAGATATTGAAAAAATATACAGCAATGATTATGCAGATTTTTTAGTTACTTTTTGCTCCGACGTATCTATCCTGGAACAATATGAAACAGGTTCCGTTAACGTAATAAATTACTTTTATGCGGTTGTGCATCTTCCGGTCAGTGTTATGACGGAAAATGTGATATCGACAATGGGATATGCTTCTATCCCCTCTTTGTTTGGTTTAATCAGCCAGATAAGTCTGGAGGCATCCGGAATACCGGCTATCCGCAATAATCCCAATTTAAATTTAAGAGGAAGGGGAGTGTTGATCGGCTTTGTGGATACAGGTATCGATTATACAAATCCTGTTTTCCAGTATAATGATAAAACAACAAGGATAGCCAGTATCTGGGACCAGACGGTCATACCGGAAAATTCTTCGGAAACTGTACCTTATGGTACTGTGTATTCCAGAGAACAGATCAACGAAGCGCTGCAGGCCGAAGATCCATACAGGATTGTACCATCAAGGGATGAGATTGGTCACGGTACCATGATTGCCGGTATTGCTGCAGGCGGCGAAGATTTTGAAAACGGATTTTCCGGGGTTGCTCCTGAATCTGAATTGGTGATCGTAAAACTGAAACCAGCAAAACCATATTTAAAAGAATTTTTCCGGGTACCGGAAGAGGCAGTCGCTTATCAGGAAACGGATATTATTTATGGTATTCAGTATTTAATTGATTACGCTGCATTAAAAGATCAGCCAATTGTTATATGCATTGCTGTGGATACCGCACAGTATGCACATGATGGAAGAGGTACCACAAGCAATTGGTTATCGTTCCATTCAACCAGGCCGAGGTTAGGATTATTAATTGCAGTCGGCAATGAAGGAATTGCAAGGAGACATTTCGGGGGAATTATTACAGAGGAAAGTGGTTATGAAACAGTGGAATTAAATGTTGGTCCCAATGAAAGCGGATTCTCCATGGAATTATGGGGAGCAGTACCGAATACTTTTTTTATTGATATTACATCTCCATCCGGTGAATATATTCCAATTATTAGTCTTCGGCTTGATGAGACCCGAGAGTTTTCCTTTATATTTGATCCCACAATTATTCATGTAGATTCTCAGCTTGTAGAATCCCAGAGCGGTGATCAGCTGATCCTGCTGCGATTTACAAGACCATCACAGGGAAGGTGGAAATTCAATGTATACAGTAAAGGAATTTTTCCCATTAATTTTAATATATGGCTACCGATGGGAAATTTTATAGGACCAGATACGTTTTTTATTAAATCTGATCCGAATACCACACTTCTTTCCTTGGCTTGTGCCGTTAACCTTATTTCAGTAACGGCTTATAATATAGCAGATAACAGCCTTTATATAAACGCCGGGAGAGGGTTCACACGCATTAATATAGTAAAGCCGGAGATTGCCGCTCCGGGAGTAGATATATTAGGTCCATCACTAAACCATGGGTTTGTCAGGGTGACGGGTACAAGTGCTGCAGTGGCCCATGCGGCAGGAGCGGCGGCCCTCATGTTTGAATGGGGAATCGTAAAAGGTAATTATCCGGAAATGAGCACGGAGAATCTGAAGGTTTTTATGATCCGTGGAGCCAAAAGAAAAGCGGATCTGGTATATCCGAATAACGAATGGGGATATGGAATACTTGATGTATTTAATATCTTCCGTTCACTTATTGTCTGATGTTGATTGGAGGTAAAGCGGATGATGCCAGAGGACAGGTTTAAGATAACCAGCAATGATTATATGGATTTAATTATTCAATATAACGGGAATCTTAATATACTGAAGCAATATGAAGAATATTCTGTACATATTACGAATCCGGGTTATGCGGGTATTTATTTACCAATATCCCAGGCCACGTCCCGGCTGATCAGAGATTTTGGATATTCAGGAATTCCCAGATGCTACTCTTTACTAAGTTATGAAAGCCTGACTGCATCAGGAGTTACAGTATTACGTACTATACCAGCACTTAACTTGAGGGGAAAGGGGATACTTATAGGATTTGTTGATACCGGTATTGATTACACGAATCCGGTTTTCCTTAAAGAAGACGGAACGACAAAAATAGCGGCAATATGGGACCAGACCATAGATAGTGGTCCATATCCGGATTTAAGATATACTGCATACTATGGGACAGAATACACGGCTGAACAAATCAACCAGGCATTAAACAGCACTGATCCACTATCGGTTGTTCCCAGTATGGATGGTAATGGTCATGGTACCATGCTGGCTGGAATTGCAGCTGGTTCTGAAAACAGGAGTAATCAATTTATGGGCGTTGTTCCTGATGCAGAATTATTAATCGTTAAACTGAAGCAGGCAAAAAGAAATCTCACTGATTATTATTCCATTCCTCCCGATGTGGCCTGTTACCAGGAAAATGATATAAACTGGGGGGTTCAGTACCTGATCAATACAGCAGATAAGTTAAATCGACCCCTGATAGTCTGTATAGCCGTTGGAACTTCTCAGGGGCCACATGGTAATAATGGACTGCTGGGCTCATTGTTAAGGTTAGTAGGTGACTGTCCTGGTGTGGGAATTACGGTTGCTGCAGGAAATGAAGCACAAGCCAGAAGACATTTTTACAGCATTCTCAGACCGGCTGAAAAGGTAACGGTAGAATTGAATGTTGCTCAGGATGAATATGGTTTTACTATGGAGCTTTGGGGCAGTCCTCCCATGATGTATGTAATGGACATTTTATCCCCTTCCGGTGAATACGTTCCGGCAATCTCCCGGGGGTTGTTTGAGACTAAGCAGGTAAATTTTATATTTGACCAGACAATCCTTTCTATTGATTATAACATGATCGAGCGGGACAGCGGTAAACAGGTCATTATTCTGCGTTTTAAAAATCCGGCACAGGGCATCTGGAGGTTTCAGGTATCCGGAAGCGGTGATCTGCCCGGAGATTTCCACATATGGCTGCCTTCCGGTAATTTTATATCATATCAGACATTTTTTATAAATTCAAACCCCTTTACTACCATAACATCACCTGGCAACAGTGTCATACCAATCACTGTGACAGCTTATAATGCAACGACGGGAGCGTTATATCCGGAGTCGGGAAAAGGATTTTCAACATCAAATATTATAAACCCCGATCTGGCCGCTCCAGGTGTTAATGTAGTATGTCCGACATTAAACAACGAATTTACTACCATAACAGGTACGGGTGCGGCTGCTGCACATATGGCTGGTATAGCAGCCATGATATTTGAATGGGGTATCGTGAATAATAATTATCCGAATCTGGATACCATCGGAGTGAAAAAATTTCTTCTTCGGGGAGCGAAAAGAAGCAGTAATCTTCAATATCCCAATCAGAATTGGGGCTATGGTATTGTGGATGTTTATAATTCTTATAATATTTTCAGAACTATTTTATAGATAATGGGCATTTTGAATGAATACGATGAGTTTGGTAAAGTGAGTTTTTATTATTATAATTAAGTTATTACTTAATAAGGTATGAAACAGTGTATCATGGGTTTAATGCTCGCAACCGGATTGTTTATCGGTTTTCAAACTTTCTTCGGTAATATAAAATACATACAAGTAGATGTTGTCGCAATATCAATATTTGCCATTGTTTCGATTTGTTTGTTGGTTGCAAAAAAGAAGTTTAAGAAAGAATTATCTCCAATTATAATAATTCTAATTTGCGCTGCGTTAGGTGGAATATTATATTAAAACACTTATTCAAAAGAAAAAGACTCCGGCACTTTGTTGTGTCAGAGTCTTTTTAGGCAATTAAGGCAATTCCTATTTTGTTCTGCTTTGCTGCAGTAATAAAAATATCTTCACTGCAAAAAACAAAAATAGCAGTATTGTTGCATATGGTTCTCTTGCCGCAGCAAATAAACAGATTGCTACCGCGCCGGCTGCAATAGAAACTTTGGAAGTAATGCGATACAATGCCCCTTTATCGAAGCAAATAAAAGCAAGTCTGGCAATTCCAAGTCCAATTATAAATAAAAAAACAGCCCAATGTACTCTGATATCTATATTTGGTATATGTGTATTTGACAGAAGATTTACATGGTAAACATAGTTGCCCTGAGGCTCTCCATAGATTGGTAATACAATAAATGAAACTGCCAGCACATCTATTATTCCGCTTATAATATTATAAATTCTTTTCACATTAGTATGGTTTTCAGTTTCGGCAAGAGTAATTAGTTCTTCACCCGATAGCAGTTCATCTATGGTCACAGAAAAGAATCTGGAGATACACTTGAGCGACTCAATGTTAGGGTAGCCTTTGCCGCTTTCCCATTTTGAAATTGCTGTCCTTGACACATATAATTGCTCTGCAAGCTGTTCCTGCGTCAGGTTTTTCCCTGTTCTGAGTTGTTGTAGTTTTTCGTTAAATTCCATGAGCGTTCTCCAGTTTGTTTCTTCTTTTTATATGCCCGATACAAGTCCCAGCAATCGGACAGTGTTTGCCACAATCATACATACAACAATACCAGTTACTGTTGGAATTGTAAAGGAGACCAGTGTCCATTTTAAACTCTGTGTTTCTTTTTTTACTGTAAGGCATGTTGTACCGCATGGCCAGTGCAGCAACGTGAACAGCATTGTACATACGGCTGTCAGCCAGGTCCACCCGTTATTTACAAAAAGTTGATGTAATTCTGTCAGACTATCCATGTCAGTCAATGTTCCCGTTGCCATATAGCTCATAATCAAAATAGGAACTACGATTTCATTAGCCGGAAAGCCTAAAATAAACGCCATTAAAATGTACCCGTCCAGACCAATGAATCTGGCGAACGGATCAAGAAAACCAGCACAATGAGCAAGCAGGCTTAAATCTCCCACATGAATATTGGCCAGTATCCAGATGACCAGCCCTGCAGGAGCTGCAACGGCTATGGCTCTGCCTAACACGTAAAGTGTCCGGTCAAAAATAGAGCGCACAATGACTTTTCCAACCTGCGGCCGGCGGTATGGTGGGAGTTCCAGCTGAAACGAGGAGGGCATTCCCTTAAGAATCGTCTTTGAAAGCAGCTTTGAAATCAAAAGCGTAATTGTAACACCCAGTACAATAGTTCCAGTCAGCATCAGGGTAGAAATGACGGATTGAAGTGCTCCGTTGGCAGCTCCGGCAAAAAACATGGTAATAATCGCGATCAGAGTTGGAAATCGTCCATTGCAGGGAACAAAGTTATTTGTCAGAATGGCGATTAAGCGTTCCCGGGGTGAATCAATGATTCGGCACCCGATCACACCGCAGGCGTTACACCCGAAGCCCATACACATAGTTAGTGCCTGTTTTCCATGAGCACAGGCCTTGCGGAAAAAGTTGTCAAGGTTAAATGCGACACGCGGCAGATATCCCAAATCCTCCAGCAGTGTAAATAAGGGAAAGAAGATTGCCATTGGAGGAAGCATTACGGAGATTACCCAAGCCAATGTACGGAAAATACCAGCTACGAAGATTCCGCGTAACCATTCCGGCGCAGACAACCATAAAAAGAACTGGGACAGCGGTTTTTCCAGCATAAACAGTCCGGAGGCAAGAAGGCTGGAAGGAACATTGGCGCCAGTAATGGTAAACCAGAAAATACCGAACAGCATCCCAATCATAATCGGTATACCAGTTATTTTCGACGTGAGTATCTTATCAATTTTACGGTCCCGTGCCGCATATTCCTCTTTTTCAAAGGTCACGGCTTCTCTGCAGATATTCTCACAGCACTGAACAATTTTTGTAACAATCTGATCCCGAAACTGATCGGTCTGTACCCCGGCTTCCTCCATAATGAGTTTTGCCTCTTTGACCGCCTGTGCTATTTCATCATTTTGCAAAAGATCAAAGCCAAGATGAGTCTTTAAGGAGGTAAGCAGGCTCTCATCCCCGTCAAGCAGCTTCAAAGCCACCCATCGGCTGCTGATTTTATCACCTGAAAGTTCAGCAAGAACTGGTTCCAGCATACTCACAGCGGCTTCTATTTCTTCACCGTAATCTATCCGCAGCGGACTAAGCGCCGCTTCACTTTCCGATAATCCTTTCACTGCATCCATCAAGTCATCTAAGCCCTTTTTGGATCGCGCACTGGTCCCGATTACCGGAATTCCCAGTCTTGAGGTGAGAACCTTTAAGTCAATGTTTATTTTTTTCTTTCTCGCTTCGTCCATTAAATTAACGCACAATACAACACGGTCAGTAACTTCCAGTGTCTGCAGAACCAGGTTTAAATTTCGCTCCAGGCAGGTAGCGTCAGCCACGACTACCACACTGTCAGCTCCGCCAAAGCAGATGAAGTCCCTGGCAATTTCCTCTTCGGTGGAATTTGCCATCAGGGAATAGGTACCTGGAATGTCTACCATGATGAAATTCGTATCTTTATATCGGTACTTTCCCTGTGCGTTGACAACGGTTTTTCCGGGCCAATTGCCTGTGTGCTGATTCAGCCCTGTCAAAGCATTAAAAACTGTGCTTTTTCCCACGTTTGGATTTCCTGCTAATGCGATTATCTTATCTTTCGGTGTTACCTTCTCAATATGTAAGCCACAGTGATTCAAAACTCCCGTTCCGGTTGATGCATTGGTAAGTCCCATATGAGCAATCCTCCTAAGATAATAAAATATCTATATCATCGATACTATAATTTTTTCAGATACATCGGAACGCAGCGCAATGACTGCACCGCGAATAAGGTAGGCTGCCGGATTGCCGGAGGGGCTCTTATACAGGGGTTCTATTTCAGTTCCGTCAACGATACCTAAGTCCAGCATGCGTCTTCTTATTGTACCGTCAAAAGTCAAAGCGGAAACATGTGCTTTTCTTCCGATTGGTAATTGGTTTAATGACATTTGAGTAGTATCCATAGTAAAATCCTCCTTAACAATATATTTGGTATTACAGCTCTTTTGTATCTTCCACGTAGATCTGACAGGCCGCTTTATAACTGATTTGAATGCGTTTGCCGTTCATGTCAAGTGTAAGGGGGCCCTCGTATGCAGCGGCCTCAATAATACGAACAGTGCCTCCCATAACAATTCCCCGTTCCTGTAAATAGTCCAATAGTGTTTTTTCCTCCGTGACTTTCCGGATATGGGAGCTTACACCAATAGGAAGGCAGCTTAGGGGCTGCATCGGGATGAGATCAATCTGTCCGTCGGGGTGAGGGATGGAACTGCCGTGAGGACAGTATGCAGGGTAATTCAGAAACTGATCAAGCCGGTTTGTAAGGCGCTGCGGTGTAATATGCTCCAGCAGTTCTGCATCTTCGTGAGCCTCGCTCCAGGAGTATCCCAAATGGCGCATGAGAAATACCTCCCAAAGCCTGTGCCCCCTTACTAAGGAGATGGCGGCACGCATTCCCTCCTCCGTCAGACTGGAACCCTTGTAGGGTTCGTACCGGATCAGCCCTTCCCGTTTTAGCTTTCCCAGCATTTCTGTCACAGAGGCAGGTGCAATCTGCAGGACTTCTGCGATTTGTTTATTGCTTACCAGCTTCTCTAAGCCACCTAGTTTATAGATAGTCTTTAGATAATCCTCTTTATTGGGTGTCATTTTGTTTTCCTCCATTTATCATAAATGTGATGCCAGCGTTCCAATAAGCAAGACAAGAACCGTGGCAATCAAAGTTGGTATCTTGCGGCGAAATTGCCGCTTTGTATAATTATCCATATTCTTCACCTTTTTATTTGTATGTATCCATATATTTAGGCATACCTAAATATATTTACATTATATGCCTAAAATAATAAAAAGGCAAGTCGTTTATGAATAACTGTTAGGGGCGGGAAACACCGTTTCTTATGACTAATTTATGAAGATAAAGCATAAGGTGTTACAGGTATACTAAAAAAATGTTGTGATGGGGGAACATGCTTATGAACATGCCAATGGAAAACAAATTTCATACCGTTCGCGGATATCAGCTGATAAAGCAAAATGAGAGCAGACTAACCCCTGCTTTGGAGGACTATCTTGAGATGACGTATCGATTGTGTTTGGAAGAGGATTATACGCGCATTAATAAGCTTTCTGAGAAATTAAATGTCAGACCATCTTCTGCATCTAAAATGGTTTACAAACTTGTAGAATTAGACTTCTTAAAATATAATAATCTTGATAACATCCTTTTAACCACAGAAGGAAGAATTAAAGGCGCTTATTTATTGGAGCGCCACAATATTATAGAAAGCTTTTTTACATTGGTTGGAAGTGCAAATGCCCTGGAGGAAACGGAATTGGTTGAACATACGCTGGCCTCTGATACCGTGTTCAGGATTAAGAGTCTGCTGGAGTTTCTAACCAAGAATCCGTCCGTTAATCAGGAGTTTAAGTCATTTATGGACTTGTCTGCCTATCCTGAAATCTGAATGTCTCTAAATGGTATAATTTAAGGTGCCTTTTTGGTAAAGGAGAAAAAATGGCAATACCCGTTTATATTGTCACAGGAAGTCTGGATGCAGGAAAAACGACCTTCTTAAACAAAATTTTTGAAAAAAGAAAAGTAAAAGCTCTGGTAATACAGTTCGAGGATGGAGAAGAAGACCTCTTTTGCGGCTGCGCCGGACACAGGAAGCTGATGATTCCCAGACGGATGTTGGACCAGCAGCAGGAGCAGATACCCGGTCAGATTTACGAGGCGGTACAAAACGGGGAGTGGGACGAGATTTGGGTTGAATGGAATGGTACCGCCCCTTTTTCCTGGCTTTTGTCACTGTTTTGGGACCCGGTATTACCCACAGTCTGCCGGTTAAAAAAGATCATTCATATTGCCGACGCTGAGAAGCTGGAATTCCTCCTCAATGGAATGGGAATTTACTTAATTGATCAAATTTCAGAAAGTGATATCGCCATTATCCGTAATTACCATACAAAAAGCCAATATCGACGTGCCTGCCGCTTATTGGAAGGAGTAAATCCAGGGTTGGAAATTTTAGAAATGACCTCTGACAGAAAACTTAGCAGGCAGGTTTTAAGACAGCCAGATGGACCTGTCTGCTCTTTTCTCATGGAATTTATGCTTTTCATCTGCCTGTTTCTTCTGGCAGGAATCATATCCGGATCGGAGGGATTGCCATTAAGCAGAATGGTGAATCTGTTTTTTGGTATGACTCTGCAGGCAGTTCCCTTTTTGCTTATTGGAATTATGCTTTCATCTGTCATTCAGATATTGATTCCGGATGGAATGCTGGAACGGTGGTTCCCAAAGTCTCTTGTTTGGGGAATGGCGGCAGCATTAGCCGGAGGATTTTTACTGCCGGTCTGTGACTGTGCCTCAATTCCTGTTTTTAGAAGTCTGATTAAAAAAGGAATTCCGCTGCCAGTGGCGGTCACCTTCATGATGGCGGCGCCTGTCATGAATCCGGTTGTCCTGCTGTCGACCTTCTATGCGTTTGGTGGTAACATGGCGGTGGTAGCTGGCCGGGCCGGGATCGGAGCATTCGCGGCAGTGTTGATTGGATTGCTTGCTGCTGCCTATCAAAGTAAGACTCCTCTACTTTTGGGGAGTGAAAGAAGCCGGCTCATCTGTGCGTGCGGATGTTATGAGGATAGTCAAAAAACGGAATCACTGGCAGGAAAACTGGTTCTTTGTCTGCGTCATGGGCAGGCTGAGTTTTTCCGGGTGGGCAAATACCTTCTGATTGGAATACTGACAGCTTCCATCCTCCAGGCGTTAGGGAATGGTCCTCTGGCTTTTGCACAGTACAGAGGCGGACTGGCAGCTTCCATTCTGCTTATGATGGCAGCGGCCTTTATCCTGTCATTGTGTTCTTCATCTGATGCGGTCATTGCCCGCAGCTTTGCCAGCCAGATGCCAGCCGGAGCTGTTATGGGTTTTTTGGTATTTGGGCCAATGATGGACATTAAGAATATGCTGATGCTCTCCTCCGGATTTACGAAGGGATTTATAGTGAAGCTGATGCTGGTAACTGTCACGGTATGCTTCTTTCTGGTCTTTTTGCTGTATGGGATAAGGGGAATGAGCTTATGAAGAAAACAGTCAAAGTGTTAAATCCCCAGGTGTTAACTGAAATCCTCTGTCAGATGTCTTTTGGAGGAATGATCGTTTATCTCGCTGCCGGTGGTGCTTATCTCCGGTATGTTACTCCGAGAATGAGGCCTTATCTGTATTTTACCGCCTGCATTATGGGTTTATGGGCATTAGCAGGAACCGGGAGATTGTTTATACCAAGATATAAAATACGCATGAGCCACTGCTTTCTGCTGATTATCCCGGTCCTCATTATGCTGCTTCCGCATACACCTATTGATGTCTCTTCCTATAATACCGTTGGTGAAAACTCAAAGCTGCAGATAAGTAAGGCAGAGCGAAAAGAGCCTGAGCGTACTCCGGATCAGGCGCCGCCTGCCAAAGAAGAAAATGAGAACGTAATGCCGGGGCTTTATAAGGCAGAAAAGAAAATTATTGTATCGGATGGCTTATTTGGAATGTGGTATTCAGAACTGTACATGCATATGGAAGAATACGAAGGATACACCGTTACAATAACCGGATATGTACTGAAGGATCCTAAGGTCTATGGAGAAAATGAGTTTGCAGTGGCTCGTCTTGCGATGACCTGCTGTGTGGCTGATTTGGCGCCTGCCGGTCTTCTTTGTAATTACAGGGAAGTAACAGTTCTAAAAGAAGATTCCTGGATAACCGTAGAGGGAACCCTGACTTTAAACTACGAAGATTATGATGGACATAAGTATGCAAATCCTCTTATTATGGTGACAAAAATAACACCAGCAGAAAAAGTGGAGGGATACGTCTATCCATATTAATGACGTTCTTATTTAAAACCGCAATCTCTGATAAAAAAGGACTGCGGTTTTTTGATAGTTTACTAATTTTAACAGGGATTCTTATTATCTTCGTCCAAAAAATATTTCATACTGCTTTTCTTTAATTCTTTTGTACTATATAAAACTTCATAGTTATTAATATGTGTCATTTTAGAAATCTTTTTAATGGTATCGTCACATAAATCAAAACTATCAGAATGTATCATGGTATATATATTATATTTCCAATTATTTAAAACCTCCCGTTCATAACAATGGCTTACCTGAGGAAATGAAACCATAATATCTGTAACCTCTTTTATTCTTTCGACGGGAACGAACCAGACCACCATGGCATTAGCCAAAAATCCTACAGACCTGTGATTTAATACCGCACCAATTCTGCGTAAGGTTTTATTATTTTTCAATTCTTTGATATAATCAAGGAGTTCTTTCTCTGATATTCCAATTTCATCTGCAATAGCTTTATATGGTTCAGGTACTAGGGGCAGTTTATCCTGTAATTTTTGAATAACCTGTTTTTTCTGAGAAATGTCCATAAACTATGCTCCTTTAATCTTTAAATTTACTTTAATTTTAAAAGTCTGCAGAGAGTTCAAAATCATGATTTCGTTAATTCCGGTTTTATTTTTTATCTCATTGATATGTGCATCAAGACTGTATTGAGAGGGTACAATCAGAGTAAACCACATATTGTATTTATGATCTCTAAGATAATTATGTGTAACACAAGGATAACTGTTTATAATCTGAGAGACTTCTCCGATCTTATTATCAGATACTTCCATAGCACATAATGTACCTGTATAACCTAATTTTTTTGAATCAAAAATACCACCTAACCTGCGGATAGTTCCTTGTTCTTTTAACTCTTTTATGATTTTCAGAACTTCAATTTCTGACATTCCTAATTGGTTAGCAATGGCTAAAAAGGGTCTTGGTTCAATAGGAAAACCATTCTGAATCATATTCAGCAAATTATTATAATTATTCAGCATATTCTAATATTCCTCCGTTATAAGTCTAAACCAACGCTGTATCTTCTGGTACTCCGATTTCTTCATTGGTGAGATAACATGCCGGATCTGATGCCCAGAAATCACTGGTAACGGCTTCTGCCCTGACCCGGAGATTACCATTACAAACGTTCAACCAACAGCATTTGCTGCATCTTCCCTTTAATAAGGTTTTTCTGTCCCTTAGACCAATTGCTAATGGATTTGTTGGATTTGTCCATATTTCACTGAATTTAGTTTCCTTTACATTACCAAAGGTATGATGCCACGTAAACTGGTCAGCATGTACATTTCCTTTGAAATCAATGTTTCCAATTGCAATACCGGATCTGTTTCCGCCATTCATTTGAATTAATTCCCATATTCTATCTGCCAGGAGAGGATATTTCTTTTTAGCCTGAAGATATAAATAAACGCTGTCAGCATGATTGTCAACTGTTAAAATTTCCACTTTATTTCCGAATTCCAGTGTCTTTTGCATAATCAAATCTAATGCTGCCCTTTTTTCTTCTTTCTCAATATCCAATGATATCACCTTGCTTCCCCTTCCAGAATAGGCAAGATGATAAAAACATACTCTGGGAATTTTTTCTTCTTTTATGAGAGCAAAGATATCATTTAGCTGATCATAATTATCCCGGTTAATTGTAAAGCGAAGACCAGCCTTTTGTCCAATTTCCAGGCAGTTCCTTATTCCTTCCAATGATTTATTAAAACTGCCGGGGATTCCTCTAAAATCATCATGTCGGGTACCAATACCGTCTAAACTGATTCCTGTATAACTTACGCAAGCCTTTTTTAAATCTTTTGCAATATCTTTATCTATTAATGTACCGTTCGTTGAAATAGTTATACGTATATTGTATTTATTTGCATAATAAATTAATTCGAAGATGTCTTCCCTCATCAGCGGTTCGCCTCCGGATAAAAGCAGTACCGGGATATGTAGTTTTGCCAGGTCTTCAATTAAATTTTTAGCCTCTTTGGTATTTAACTCTTCCTCGGATTTCCTGCTGTTTGAATCAGCATAGCAGTGTTTGCATTTTAAATTACATTGATTGGTACAATTCCATACCACTACAGGTCCATAGCCTGTACTGGTACCGGATTTTTGTTTTGATGCATCTGGTACATAACGTAATTTGTCACCAAAATTATCAGAATTGCATAATAGTTTTGTTATTCCTACCATAATAGCTCCTTTACAACAAACAAATTGAAAACAAGGTTTCATATATATTTTTATTTATATCGTGTATGAATAGATATTATGAAGCGTATTTGGATTATTTCAGAATAGCAGGTTACTGTAAGCTGATAAATGCCGATAAAATAACCAGAGGTTAAATCTTAATAGAATTAATTAGGGGAGGTAAATTGTGGTACGGCACCGGATATTGGAGCATATGAGTATGGCGGAACGGACTGGACTGCCGGGCATGATTTTTCTTCACCTCCGGATCCGTTTTTTGAGAATGTCAGCGTATGGGCTAAGTCCTAATACCAGCTATAGATGTTCCGTCTGGGTTAAGACAGACACAGGAGAGCAGATTCAGATTGGTGTTAACGGCTTTGGAGGAACGGATGTATCCGTTACATCTGCCAGTACATCCTGGACAATGGTAAGCATTCCTTTTACAACCGGATCAGATGCTTCCAGTGCAACCGTGTATGCTTACAAGAAGCCCGGTACAGCCTATGTCTATGTGGATGATTTTGGGGTAGTTGAACAATAAAATACGCAATCCCTTAAAAAAAGGACTGCGTTTTTTTTAGCAGTTTTGCATTTATTTCCAGCCTGAAAGCCAGGTTTTATCATTTGCAATAGCGGTTACTACTTCTTCACCGGATTTGAAATTATCAAAAGTTCCGTTGTTAATTTCGTTTATAACTTTACTTAACAGGTTTTCATAATAAGCTTCCGGTGTGATCTCGGTTGTGGTCTGGTGGAAGTGCTGCTGGGATTCTGATGAGGCTATTCGTGCGTATTCATTTTTTACCTGGGCTATAAGTTTATCGCGATTCATATAATTTGCTCCTCTGCATAATCATTTATTTTATTACTTCGCATTAATAAAGTATTATTTGCAGGAAAAGAGTTATTATACAAAAAATCTTGAATTGTTGTATATAGCTTCTTTTAAATCCCATAAATAATAAAAAAGCTATAATAATGCATATGTTGTGATATATTATTCATATAAGGTGCTTTAGTGCCTTATGTTAAGGAGGGCGTAAAAATGCAAAAGAAGATATTAGTTGTAGACGATGATAAAGATATAGTAAAACTTATTACTACGAGTTTAAGATACGAGCAATTTGAGACGATTTCAGCATATTCCGGGGATGAGGCATTATCTGTATTGAAAGAAAACCCCATTGATTTCATTGTTCTTGATATAATGATGCCCGGTATGGATGGTCTGGATGCCTGCCGAAGAATCCGGGAATCTTATACTGTTCCGATCCTGTTTTTAAGCGCGCGTGATAAGGAGATTGATAAAATTGTTGGACTTGAAATAGGAGCAGACGATTACATAACCAAACCTTTCAGCTGCCAGGAGCTTGTTTCCAGGATAAAGGCTCACTTCAGAAAAGCAGACAGGCTGTTTAAAGAGTGGAATAACCTTAATCCCGATAAAGAAAAAGAGAGTTCTCCACTTATTTTAAACGACAGGACGTTTGAAGCATTCCTTAATAGCAGAAAGCTCGACTTATCAACGAAGGAATTTCAGATACTGTTTTTTCTTATGAGCTACCCCAATCAGGTATTGACTCGTGAGCAGATTTATGAAAATGTCTGGGGAGACGAATATGGAGAAATAAATACCGTAACTGTTCATATAAAAAACATTCGTAGGAAACTTGGTTCTGAATGTGACTTTATTAAAACAATTTGGGGCATAGGATATAAATATGCGGAAAGTGAATAAATAGCATGAAACTAAAAATAAAGCTTTCCCTTCTGTTCCTGATGATGTTTCTTGTTTTTATGATTTCAATTGGAATATATCTGAAGATTGTTTTTGCAGCATATTCACCGATACGAAGTCCATTGCTGATTCCACAGTATGTTGGTTTACTTCTTCCCATTTGTGCCATTGCCTGTATCATATTTAGTATTCTGATTATCTATATTCGTTTTAGTATAGAAAAACCAATTCAGTTACTTAATGCCAGGCTGGAAGCGGTAAATATTGAGCATCCATTGCATCCCCTCGCCCGAAAGAGTAATGATGAAATTGGTGAACTTTACAAACATTTTAATAATATGGAGGAAAGGATTCAACTGGCAAACAAAGAGCAAATCGACATGATTGCGGCGATTGCTCACGACTTAAAAACACCTTTAACATCGATCAATGGTTTTGCGGAATTGCTGAGTATGCACAAGGATCTGTCAGAGACTGAAAGGCAGGAATATTATGAGCTGATTCAAAAGAAGTCCAGATATATGTCAGAACTTATCAATGACTTCTCCAGTTTCACCAAAGAAAAACTGGAGTTAGAATCTATGAGTACCAAACCTGTAGATGTTTTAAAATTATTTAAAGATATTGCCCAGGAATATGAATATGAGCTGGGTGGACTTGGTTATGAGTTTAACTGTCATCATTCATTTGCAGGAGACATGTTGTTAATGGCCAATGAAACGATGATACGTCGGGTATTTGGTAATCTCTTTAGTAATGCAGTAAGATATGGAGGGAAAAATGATTTAAAAGTGTATATGACCGGGTATCGACAAGGGCATTATGCCTTCTTTCAAATTGAGGATAACGGAATTGGGGTGCCGGATAAGGATATATCTTCTTTGTTTCTCAAGTTTTTCACTGTGGATCAGGCACGGCAAATCCAGAACGAGGGGATGGGACTTGGTCTTGCAAGTTGTAAATCCATTATTGAGCATCATGGTGGCAAAATTTTTGCGTATCATTCCGCATATGGTGGTCTGGGAATAAAGTTCAGCCTTCCCCTTGTGATATAATACGAAAGTGCTTCATAATTTTTTATATTCTCTTTACTAACATTTATTTTCTTTTAACTGACGCTTTATCTTTGCATTGTAAGATTCTCTTGTAGCCGAAAACGATACAAGAAATTGAAAGGAGTAAAGCTATATGACGAAAGATTATTTCTATGACGTAAAAGGAGGATATTGGAATGTCAGTTGAATTCAGCCGTTGGCCAGATAATTACATGATGTCATACCAGGTTACCAAAGCGCTGGGGATGGCAAGCCTCGGTGCTACAGATGTCACCGAAATCTACGAAGCCTGCAAAAAAATTGATCCAAACGATAAGGATACGTGGCATAGTGAATGGGTTATAACAGCTCAGGCCCTGGAAAAGCACGGGAAGGAGGCCGAAGCCACTGGTAACTGGTATACAGCACGAAACTGCTATATCCGCGCCTGTAATTACTACCGAATTGCGGAATATTCTGTGATGAGTGATGACACTGAGAAAATCGCTCTGTTTCATAAGGTAAATGAACTCTTCGAGGCTGCCGGAAAATACTTTGATGTTCCCCCGGAGAAAATCCAGGTCGATTATGAGGGTGTTAAATTGAATGGGTACTTCTTCTCACCTCCATGGATAAAAGGCCCGAAGCCGACCGTTTTTGCTCTCAACGGTGGTGATGAGTGGTCAATTGAGAACTATTTCTGGCTGGGCCCTGCCTTTATTTCGTGTGGATATAACTTTCTTGTCTATGACCAGCCGGGTACCGGCTTGTCAATGTATGAGAAGGGAAAGGGGAGACGGGCTGACAGCGAGGCCTTCCATTCACGGGCAATCGACTTTCTTCTGACACGTCCGGAAGTCGATCCGGATAAGATTATCGTGCACGGTGAAAGCTTTGCTGCATACGACTCTCTGCGATTTGCTTCATTTGATCACAGAATTGCTGCTGTCATTTCCGACGGTGGTACGCATGCGTTCGACTGGGAAGCAATGCTAAAATGGATGCCACCGAGTCTGGCCGCCCACGGCATGAGAATCCTGGGAGCAAAAAGCCTTGATGACTTTGCGGGCAATCCGCGCTTTGCCTACAATCTCGAGGGCGTACTCCACCAGATAGAATGCCCGCTTCTTGTGATGCACGGTGCGGAAGAGATATTGGTTCAGCCAAATCCGCTAACTCAAGCCTGGAAGAATTACGAGCAGGCCGGTTCGAAAAACAAGACGTTCTTCCCGATAGAGGATAGACGACTTGGGGGATTGGAACATTGTCAGGTTGACAACATCAATGTGCTCCACGAGGTAGCGCTGAACTGGCTCTGCTCCATCGGGCTTGGTCCGGCAGCACCTCGCCCAAGTGATCGTTAGGGATACCTCATAAAGGAATGGAACGTCCATCAGAAGATGAGTTTAATGTGAGGATCGATGAATTGGCAAAAGGCTTGGCAGAAGCACGTCTTCAAAATGACAGCATCCAATACGAAAATCTGAGCCTGACAGGAGATAAGATGAGGGCGCAATATATATCCTCCGTGTCACCAGACAGAAAGAGCATGGTGAAAGATGCTGCAGAGATGATGAAACAATCCGGGGTGAAGGCTGGAAAAACAGACCCAGACGGGTTCATGAATCTAATTGATTACTTAAATAAAAAGGACGGAATAGGGGAATCTGGCCAAGAAGGGCATAGTTGTAATTCTGCAGGGTCCGGCACTACGGTAGTTCTTTCTGGATCTGACTTACAACCAGATACATTTGAGTTAAAGGAAAGTAAGATGGGTCAGGTAGTAATGGGGTATGCCTCCGGGAGTTGGTATCATGTGAATACACCCCAGGAGCAATCCATGCAGCAAACATTTCTCTCTCGTCTCAATAAGGCCGAGGATCGATATTACAGACAATATGTGAATGAAAATACACAGGAAGTAACAAGCTATAAAAAGATAGATTATACCGTATAGTATTATGCCAATGATCTGCTATACAAGAAACAGGGACTTGCTCATGAGCAAATCCCTGTTTCTTGTTGTATTCGGCAAGTTGTCATCCTGTTTTGGTTTATAATTTTATAGGTTCAAAATTAATAACTGTATGTAACTCGGACGATTGTCCCCCTGATGGTAAAACCATCCATTCCAGTATAGTTGCTGAGCACCCGGCCTTGAATCTGGATTTGGTATGTGCTGTCTGCATTTAACCCGTTAAGAGTCGTAGTATTACATGAGTTTGCATCGCTGGGTTTAGACGTTACCCAATAATTAAAGAAACCGGAGCCTTGTCCGGCACAGATGACTTGTACTTTCTCAATGGCAGTAGAAACTGATAAAGTAATTAATTATATTGATAGTATATAATTTAATGTTATGTTTTTCAAGCTTATTAACGGTTATTACAAAATGGAATGATCTGCCTACTAAGAGACTTTTGCTTTCTTTGCTTAACTAAAAAGAGAGGCTTCCGGCAGTCATTTCCACATATATTGACACTGCATCCAAACACCGCTATAATGGGACCAGATTAGATACTGTGGGAGGGTTAAAATGACAAAAGAAGAAAAACTGGAACAAGTGTGCAGTCAGTTTACCTTTAAAGGAATTTTTGATAAGGCAGAACCTTATGGAGATGGTCATATTAATGATACATTCAAAGTAACTTATGTGGATGAAGATAAAGAGCTAACGCAATACATTTTACAAAGGGTTAATCATCTGGTTTTTAAAAATACAGTTGGCTTAATGGAAAATATTGAACATGTCACTTCTTATCTGAGCAGCCGGATTACGAAAGAGCAGCAGGCAGATGGGTATGAGATACTGACTTTAACAAAAACAAAAGGTGATAAAAGTTATTTCCAGGATGAGGAAGGCAATTTCTGGAGAGCCTATGTTTTCGTGAAAAATGCAGCCGGTCACACCTTTGCAGAAGACGCAAATATGTTATACGAAGCAGGGAAAGCATTTGGTCAGTTTCAGCATTTGCTTCGTGAATACCCGGCAGAAAGTTTAATTGAGACAATTGAAGGCTTTCACAATACCGTTTGGCGTTTCGAAAATCTGAAAAATACGGTTCAGGAAGATCTGCTGCAAAGGGCTGACCAATGTAGGGAAGAAATTCAATTTGCACTGTCCAGAGAAGATATAGCGTCGACGCTGGTTCGTGGTTTGGAAAGCGGCGCGATTCCTCTTCGGGTTACACATAATGACACGAAGATTAATAATGTCCTGCTGGATGATGTGAGAGGAACAGGCAGATGTGTGATCGATTTAGATACAGTAATGCCTGGAAGCGCATTATATGATTATGGGGATGCAATCCGTTCGTGTGGAAGTACAATTGCAGAAGACGGCGAGAATTTGGAAGATTTGAAAGTGGATTTCAAAAAGTTTGAAGCATATACAAAAGGATTCCTTGAAGCAATGGGACGAAATTTAACTCTGCAGGAAATTAAATGGCTTCCTTTGGCGGCCATAATTATGACCTTGGAATGTGGTGTTCGTTTTTTGACTGATTATCTGGAAGGTGATCAATACTTTAAGATTCATAAAAAGTATCATAATCTGATTCGTGCTAAAAATCAGTTTAAATTTGTTACTGAAATGGAGAGGCAGTTAGATAAAATGACAGAAATTGTTGATAAATATTGGAAGGCTTAATCTAATGATAAAGTAAGTTGAATGACAGAGGAGCGGTTTTTTGAATAAAAATATGTTTCGCCTATTGTTAGGACAGTTTGTTACTGTATTTGGATCTCAATTATATTCATTTGCAATTAGTTATTATATATTAAAAGAGACTCAGTCGGGGCTTCTTTTTGGAGTAAGTTTAGCATTGGGAATGTTACCACAATTCCTATGTTCACCCTTTGCAGGTGTAATATCCGATCTTTTTGAAAGAAAAAAAATAATAGTGGTCACAGATGCACTGAGCGGTATGTTTTTAATGTTGATATACCTGATAAGCAGATCTACAGGAATGAGTATATTTTATATTTACTTCTTAATGTTCATTTTGGCTGTTTTAGCAGTTTTTAATTTAATAGCTCTGCAGTCAGCACTTCCCAATGTCGTGGATAAAGAATTGTTACCGAAATTAAATTCCTTAAGTCAGAGTATCTCATCCTTTTCAAGAATATCTGCGCCCTGGATTGGTGGATTGATCATTCTTAAGATCGACATACAGCTTTTTTTATTGGTTAATGCAATATCTTTTTTTATCGCTTCTATATTAGAATATCATATTGTATTTGCAGAAAATAAAAAAGAATCAGCAAAAATTAAAGATTGTATAAATTTCAAGAAAATTATAGAAGACATAACAGAAAGCTATACATATAGTAAAAATAATTCGTTCATTTTTACAATATTAATTTTTATGATTTCAATGAATTTTTTATTCCAATTTGGATTTACCGTTCCAGTACCATATATAATAAATAATACTCTTATGTTATCCTCCAGACAATATGGGGTGATTCAAAGCATGACTTCTTTAGGAGCATTAACGACTTCATTGATTATGTCAAGTAAATTTAAAGTAGAAAAAAGTAAGCAGTTACTGATTCGTGCAATATCTGTGATGTCCCTGCTAATGGTTCTTATGGGACTTGTAACTGTTTATGGAGAGTTATATTTAAAGAAAAATGTTTCGTTTCTATTCTTTGCAGTTTTGAACTTTATGTTTGGAGGTGCCATTGTATCAAGTAATATCCCAATAAATGTAATTTTACAAACATCATCGGATGACTCTCACAGAGGAAGAGTAATGGGATTATCCAGCATGTTATCCAGTGCAATTACTCCGTGTGCTGTTATCGTATCAGGATTATTGCTTGATTTTGACTGGCTGCATTCATATTTTCTTTGTATAGGAGGAGGCGGCATTTTGTTGATTGTAGTATCCATAATGTCCAGGAGAAAAGAAATGCAAAATTAAAAATCATTGGTAATTGAACGCGGCAAATGTCCTGTTTGCCGCGTTCAATTATGTATCGGGAGATACAGTAAAGTGCAGTTATTTCCCTCCGACTGATATAAGTTCTGTTGTATAGTTTCTTATTTTAGACATTAATGCTGCATTCACATCATAAGAAGTATCGTCGACTGCGTTATCAAATTTCCAGGTAAAGTCGCCCTGGTTGAAACGTCCGGCACTTGTTGTAACAATTTGTTCCACGTTATTCACATGATCAATATCGGTGAGGCTGACACCGATGTCTTTTCTGGTATCAAAATTGTTATAGACGGAACCTCCTGCTATGGTTTTATAAAAATCCGGAACGGTTTCATTTCTTGCAGATGCTAAATAAGCGTCAAAGGACACTGCATCTTTTTTTGTTGTTCCGTCATTGGAGTTTGAATAGATCAGGCTGGAGGTATTTTCTGTCATATTGTTAAAGGCTTTGATCATACCGCCATCTTCACCGGAAAACGTACCTTCGCCCAAAGCATCCGTACCTTGTAAGGAACTCATCATAGGGTATTTGCAATGTCTGAAATAGTTTGCTTCTACAAATGCAGAACTTCCTTTTGTAACACCAACGCCGTATTTTGCATTTCCGTCAAAGAAATTATTGTAAATATGTACGGAGGCGGCCCTGATTCTGGGATGGCGGGAATCGGAATGATCGTACCAGTTATGATGATAGGATACGAAAAATTCTGCAGTATCTTTCATTCCGCAAAGAGAACATTTACCGGAATCCCAGAAATGATTATAGGAAAGGGTCACATAAGTGGATCCGCTCTTAACATCAGCAGAACCATCGCCTTTCACCTGATCGGCATCGGATCCGGCACTTCCGTAAAAGATGTCATTATTATGAACCCAAACATTACAGTTAGCCGTATCAAGTGAAATTCCATCGTCAGGAAACAGCATGACACCTAAGTTCCTGATTTCTAAGTTTCCGCAATTTCTGATTAAGAATCCCCAGCCATAAGCGGTTGCATCATCGCCAATGCCTTCTAAAGTCATATTCATTTCTTTGTAGGAAGCTTTGCCTTTTACTTCAAGGTATCCATTGCTGTTAAGCTCTCCGGCCATGTTGTTGTCCGTAACCTTACCGATAAAACGGATAGCAAGCGGAGTTGTGTCATATCCTTTCTGACGTAACTTTAAAATTTCACCAATACCGGTACCGGTTTGTTTTTTGCCGGAACTGTTTACCGTAACATCAAGTGTTACGGTTTTTGCTGTATCAGAAGTCACATAAACCACCTGTGCATTATCTTTTAGTATTCCATTTTCCCTGTATGCGCCAGATCCGGATTTATATAGAGAATCACCGGAAAAAGCAAATCCGGATCTGGCGTTTGCACTCACGGTGACAGCACCGGAAACAATGCTTTCTTTCGTGTTATTGGGGAGTATGGCTTCTGCTTTCATGACATATTGGCCGGCTGCAAGGCCTACCGCATCAGCTCTCCAATAGGTGGAATACTTTCTTATTAACTCATTATCAATCTGCACATAAGCTGAATCGTCCGCTGCCGATGGTTTAATATACACCTTGTAGGAGACAGCACTGCTGACAGGCTTCCATTTGATATAAGCACTTTCGAACCAGCCTCCGCTCTCTGTCAGTGAAATACCTGCTGCAGAAGCCGGAAGTATATAATTTCCTGATACCATAGTTACCATTAGAGTAAATAACAGTAGTTTTTTAATAATAATTTTACATTTATCTTTCATATTCCTTCTCCTCTTTATAGAGTCTTTATTTGTTAATCCGTCAGATGGGTACAGCTGAAAAGTGACAGTCAGCACTAATTATAGAGTGCATACATCGTATTGGCACCTGCAATACCGTCTGCAGTTAATCCTTTGCTGGACTGAAATTTCTTTACAGCTGATGTTGTTCCGGAACCAAAGATTCCATCTGTTCCATTGGGATTAAATCCCCGGCAATAGAGCATTCCCTGCAGGAGATGAACATCATTTCCCTGACTGCCGGATTTTAAGGTTTTCACTGCCGCCTTTGAGTCTGCACCGAAAATGCCGTCAGCAGTTACTCCAAGGACTCTTTGATAAGCTTTTGTAGCAGCCTTCTTCGTGTTTGTACCATAAATTCCATCCGGGGTTAAGCCAGCGGAATAGTTGTTATTAAGCCAGGTTTGAAAACTCCTGATGATGCTGTCTCCGGTTGGTCCGCTGCCGCCTCCTGTATACCGGAGAACATAAGTCCAAGGGCTGTTATAGTAAGTACGGGTACAAATTTCATTTCCGGTCTGATCGCCTGTTTTTCCTCCGGTGCTGGTTCCGTTTTCATTCTTGCTGGCATGTACAATTTTACTGCTGCCAATATACATGGCAGTATGCCCACTGGTTCCTGTTCTGAGCAGTACATCACCATATTCTAATCCCTTACCGGAACTGAGTGTGATCTGGGAGGTGACGTCAGAAAACCCACAGTTAAGAAAAGGACTGTACATTGTACCGGTAGCTCCGGCTCCATTGCTTTTAACGGGTACACCTGCATTTTCCCATGCTGTAATGACAGCGGAAGAACAATCGTAATCAGGTCCCCATCTTTGTGTCTGATCATAACCATGTGTGTCGTCGTTAGCCAGATTAATCATC
Source organism: Bacillota bacterium (assembly GCA_023460575.1). Taxonomy (GTDB): domain Bacteria; phylum Bacillota; class Clostridia; order Lachnospirales; family Lachnospiraceae; genus Lacrimispora. Next base: position 39,175 of record JAEWPQ010000202.1, on the reverse strand, counting down.
CATTGTATGGCAATTTCAATTTTCCCCATTTTAAAAACCTCCTGTTAAAAATAATTTAATTACAGAAAATTGGATCCACATTTTCTAAACTCAATGCTACAGCCAGTGCGGCATGTAATACAATGCAATGGTTTTAAAGTGCAGCACAGAGGTTTAAGTGGATTATAGTTTACAAATAGCTGCCATTTGTCTTTTTTCTTAGTAAATACCTTTAAGGAGGATTAATCGATGAATGGTAAAATGGAAAAAAAAGAGGAGAAAAAAGCGTTCTTACAATCATATCAGTCACTTACTTTTTCAATAAAAACATTGGAAAAATTATTGGTCAGTCTTGAAAAGGAGCAGAATCAATGGCTGTCTGTTCTGTCTGGGGATTCCGGCACAGACCAGGCGGGTGTGGAAATGACAGATGTTTTCTCCTGTTTAAGAAAGCAGTTGGGGGAAAAGAATCAGATATGCAGTATAATCGTGAAAAATGTGAGCCGGATGGACTCTGAAATAGAAAAAAATATACTTCTGTTAAAATATATCTCCGGATATACATGGGAAGAAATCAGTGAAATAACCAATTATAGTTTAAGACAGGTTTATAATATACATAATTATGCACCGAAACATTTTCCCATGTGATTCGTATGGAAATGGCTGCGGCAGTAAGATGTCAATTCCTTACTGCCTCAGCCATTTTCATACAGAAGTGTGATTATCCGGCTTCATGTCCGGGGATGCTGTTGTTAATATAATTATTGCCTTCTAATTTAGGAAAACCGGTGACCTTCATATCACGGATGATGGGATAGAGATCCTGATCATGAGGAAATTCAAAATGTAAGGTTTGGTCTTTTCCAGTATAAGTGGCTTCGGTACCGTCTCCGGTGAAAAAAGCGGTACTGGTTGGGAAAATAACCGTACTTTCATCGGTAGCCATAACCGTTTCTGAAATTGAGAAATCAAAAGAGGTATCAGTAATATTACTGATCATGATTTCACAATATACAAACGGGGATTCTGTCGTTGGAATATCCACATATTTGTAAACACCTTCATCAAAATAGGTTCCTTCATATAATTGGACATTCGCTTTGATTTGACCGGTTTCCGTTTCTTTTGCAGTTTCACTGGTTGATGGTATAGCTTCAATGGTGGTATTCTCTACGGTTGTCTCTACACTTTGGGTCACTCTGTCAACTCCTTTGGCACACCCGCTTAACAGGAATCCGGCGGATAGACAGATACATACAAAAACAGTTCTTTTTTTCATCCTTTTTACCTCATACAATTGATACTCACGTCTTAATGACAAGTAATTTATTTTAGATTTATAGCTTATCATCTTCTATAATCATATCACAAAATTCGCGATTTTGTTTTGTAAATTCTTCAGAGCTTTCTGTTCCTCTGTCACCAGTAGAATGCCCTGGTGTGGATTTGATTTAAATTTAAATTTAAATCTTGACAAAACTTAGTATAGTATTATAATAATGACATAGTAATAAAATACAATCTCATTTAATAACAGCATTTCATATAACATAAAATCGATAGTGGGACAGTTGTAAACAGGCTTTTTTTGTAACATTGTGAAAAAACAGATATGCATTTCTGTTTTTCAATAATATTCACATATGAGAAAGAAGGTGATTACAATGGACTAGTTATAAGGTTACACAATCGTTTCTAATTAATCTAATTAAACGTTCATATTAAAAGGAGGTATAAGTATGTTTAAAGGTAAGAAAATTGCTTGTGTTTTAGTTGCTGCGGCTATGGTGACATGTCTTCCGATTACTGCTTTTGCAGGAAGCAGTTCCAAATCAGTTAACGGTTACGGTACTCTTTATGGTAAATTGAGCAGTTCTGGATCATATGTTACATCTGTTTCAAAGAACAACGACAGAGCTTACTTGACAATTGGCGGAACTATTCAGGATAAGAACGGTAAAACTATTGAAAAGCAGCAAAATATCAATAGTTCAAGGGGGGAAACATACTTTAGTGGATCCTGGAGATATATTCCTTCTAATGCATATGCCCTTTATGGTGCTCATGGTGTACAAGGAGGCAGCACATATGGTGCAGCTGCCGTATATACATATACGCAGGCATAATCTCAACTAATACAAGGCATCCGAGAGGAATAAATACTTTCGGATGCCTTTATCACAAATTAAAGGGAAGAATACCTGTTGTTATTCAAATAGTAAATATTAAGAAGAAGTATTCGCCTGATTTGTATGGAGGTAGTATGAAAAGAATTACTGTGATAGTGTTATTTATGTTGTCATTAACTTTATCTACAGGTTGTTCTATAAAAAGTGAATTGCCAGAGCAGCCTGCCATATATGATTCTCAAGACGTTGAAAATCCATTTGAGTCAAATGACTCAAATACTACAGTTATGGGGGCGATTTCCCATGGCCCGATTTCGCCGAAAGTTGATGAAAATGAGAAACTGCTGCCATGGGTTTACAATGGTCAGGATGTTCAACTGAACTATTATGTAAATGCTTCCGGTCAGGCAAAAAATGTTGGTTTTCTGCTTTTTGTAGATGGGGTACCACAACCGTATAAAGTGAATAGTAAAGATGCTCCATATGAATATATGCATATGTTTTCTTTGAAGGAAGACAATACAGATCTTCCGTTTAGTTTCTTTTTTGTACCTGCTGCCGGCAAGAAAGGTGATTTAGTGAATATAACTGTAGCAAGCATCTATAATGCGGGTTTTCAGCCTGATATGAAGGAAACTACTTCTTATGGAGGCTATCATGCTCTGCTGCCAGCTTCTTATCCTCTATCTATAGAGACAGATCCTGTATTGCCAGACACCTTGCCAAATATGATTAATGAAACTGCATATCTAACAAATGAAGCAGTAACAAATAGTCTTTTGGATGCTTTAAGCAATAGTGGATTAAGAGATATTGATACAGATACCTTTAATCGGGAAATTTTTGATTTAATTTACATTGATGGTGATATCAGATCGGATAATTACCAGGTGAATAGTAATGGTAAACTACACGTTACGTACAAATTGTGTGGTCACCCTGGATTAAAATATAGAACAACTTTTTATATTAATCATCAACCCTTATCAAACTCCAACGGAGTAAACCTGGATACTGTTATTGAAAAAGGGATGGTTACAATAATTGATGCTGAGATCGATTTGGAACAATTAGGAGATTTTAGTACATTCTATGCAATATCAGTGCCTCAGAATGAAAAGGACTATCCAGATGAAATTTTTGAGCCGAGAAAGACACAATCAATTTTACTGTATAAAAAAGGAGAGCAATAGATGCGTAAATTACTTCTTTCCGTGCTTGTTATGTTACTAGTATCGGGCTGCAGTGGAAAAGACAGCGGTGCAATAACCATTTCCAAAGAACCTGTGGTATCGAAATCGGGAGTTCATAACGAGGTTGTTGAAGGTATCGAGACAAGCAAAATACAAGGAAAAATACGAAATATTTTTTATGATGCTCAAAGTCAGGTTCTCATACAGGCAGATAAACTTTATATCTACGACCTGGTTACTAGCAGCATCTTATATAAAACGGACATAGAAAACTTCTCCGAATCAGAATTTTATAAAATAGATAATGGTATTGCAGCAATTGGAAAGATTAACGCAGATAATAGTAATGGTTTGTCAGCAAACTCTCAAGAGGATGATATCTTAATTATTATCTATGATAATTTATTGAAGAAAACAGCACAAATTAGTAGTTCTATGTTTGCTGCCGGGAATGAACTTATCACTTCGCCTCAGCAAGTGGCTGTATCAAAAGATGGAAAGAATATTGCATTTGCAACAAACAAAGGATTATATATTTATAACATTTCTAGTAAGACAAAAACTACTTTAATAGATCTTAGCGATGATAATGAGGAAAAGCGTTGTGGTTTAGCATGGTTTGATAAAGTTGCTTTTGTGAAAAGTGGCAGCGCACTTGCATTTATGGCACAGAGTTTTGATGTTCCGGCAGTTAATGGAAAAAATGCATATAATACATATGGGACTATTAATATTGATGGTTCAAATCTACTATTAGATAAGCGCAAAGACTACACTGTAAAACAATTTCTCGCTTTTAACGATTTTATACTTATGGCAGATGATTTTATGGCTCCTTCAGGTAAACTATTAAAATTAGATTTGTCAACAATGAAACCTGACACAATTAATACAAAAACTCAGAAAGAGAGCGGTAGCATCTTTGGTTCAGAAAAAGGTCAATATTTTGCAACATCCGTTGTTAACAAGGATAATGTTACGGTACGGGTTTATAGCGTGAATACTGGATTAATGGTTATGGAAAAAGTGATTGTTAAGGACAGTTTTTATATGGAACGGGAGCCTGAGATTCGTATTATTGATGAACTGAAAACTTGCATTGTTATACTGGGAAACAGACAGGAGGATATATCAACCCTTTGCTTGTTCTTCACTATAAACGAATAGAGTTTCTAATTGGAGGACAAGTTAATGTATATTGAATTTCATAATATTTCCAAAAAATATAAAAATAAGCAAGCTTTAGATAATTTTACTGCAAGTCTTAACAATGGTGTCTATGGCCTTTTAGGAGCCAATGGAGCTGGTAAAACTACCCTGATTAATATTTTTGTTGGAATTCTTAATTGTGATCGTGGTGATATATTTGTGAATGGAACCAGTGTTAAGAATATGGGAATAAACTTTTTGACACACATTGGTTATTTACCACAGTATCCTCGCTTTTATAAAGATTTTAAGGTTTATGATTTTCTGCTATATATAAGTGCATTAAAAGAAATACCAAAAGAGGAAGCTGCAAAAAGATCTAAGAATCTAATTGAAATTGTGAATCTGGGTGATGTAGCTTATCAAAAAATTGGCGCTCTTTCAGGGGGGATGCGGCAGAGAGTTGGTATTGCCCAGGCTATGTTAAATAATCCAGATATTCTGATACTTGATGAACCTACGGCGGGTCTTGATCCCCAGGAAAGAATCAGATTTAGAAATCTTATCACGAAGTTTTCTGAGAATAGAATTGTTTTATTAGCAACACACATTGTATCAGATGTTGAGTTTATAGCAAATCAGGTTATCTTACTGAAAGAGGGACACTTAATCAAACAAAATTCACCCGAAGCACTCATGAATGAAATTGATGGAAAGGTCTGGCTTGTATCAACAACCGATAAGATGATTAGAGAAGACAATGCACATATGAAAATTAGTAATATGTATAGGGAAAATGGCAATGTTCAGTTAAGAGTAATCGATGACCAGAAGCCAGATACCAATGCCATTCGTGTATCCCCTAACCTTGAGGATGTTTTTCTCTATTATAATGCTGAGGAATAGATATGATAAAGCTAATTAACTATGAAATGAAAAAGCATTTTTATAAGCGATTCCTTATTATTGCCTTGTTAATTTTCTCTATTTTTGATGTGATGAAGATATCCAGTGTTTATAAGACTAATTCACTTATAGCCAATACAGACTCTTCAAAATGGCGTGATGTCTATTGGCAGTTATATGACCAATATAAAGGTCAGATTACACTTGAAAAAATTGAAAAATTACTTTCGATCTATAAACCAATTGAAAAGCAGACAGCTGATCTGACAGCAAGTAGAAGAATGGATAATCCTAATACATATACAGGAAACGTTTACAGTGATTATTATCTGTTAACATGGTATTATATACAGCCTATGGAATATGCTTATATGTATCAATCTACAGCAAATGATATTGTTAGAAGAGCACAGGAAAATATTATTTTTTTTCATGATCTGGGTAATGAATATAAGTTAAACGAAAATAAAAAAATAGCTAAACTGTTTTCTGACAGAGTTATTACTAATTTTTCTTATACGGAAATGTACCAAAATTATTTAGATTATGATTTTTCGTCTTTACTAGTCCTGCTTTTATGTTTGTATGGATTAGTAGGTGTTTTTGTAGTAGAAAAAGAATCTGATATGGATATGCTGTTGCTTACAACTGAAGCGGGCGGGAAAAAAACGATTGCAGCAAAACTTTTAGCCTCACTGTTGTTCGTATCATTTATATGTCTATGGTTTTGGGTACTTGATTTTATTTCTTTTGGTCTTATTTTTCATTCATTTGATGCAACAAACTCCCCTCTGTATGCACTTAAGAGTTACGAGAATGCATCTGTAAACTTAACATTAGGTCAATATTCTATTCTATCAGCACTTATTAAGACTGTTGGAATGTTAGTCATTGGATTAACATTTTTGCTAATTTCTTTAAAAAGCAAAAATGCTTTAATCCCATTCGTTTGGAATTTTATTTTTGTTAGTATACTTGTCATTTTAAATGAAACATTAGCAGGCTCCGGACATGTTATAGTCAAAATTATTAACCCGTTTATTCTTGTTGAAAACAATGAGCTGTTCAGTAACGTGGAATTTATTAATTTTTTTGGTATTCCTATACTTGACTACTTTGCAGCGAGTGGTTTTGCAGCTATGTTAGGCATAATTTTAACTATCCTGATTCATAAAGCAGCAAAGAAAAATGTGATAGGGGAACGAAGGTAGATAATTATGCAGACTTTATTTTATGAAGTTAAAAAAATGTATATCTTTCAGAAAGGCTTGATATTTATAGGCCTGTTTATCCTTATGCATTTTATTATTTTATACGCGCTGGATAAACCAGTCAATTCTCATGTCGAGGATAATTTAACACAGTATTCTTTTTATCTGGAAAAAGTCAGAGGGCATTTATCCTCTCAAACAGAACAGTTTCTACAGGAAGAATCACATCTGCTCAATGAGGCTAAGGTTGATACAGATAAATTGTATGACAGCTATTATAATGGAAATCTCACTGAACGTGCGTTCATCCAGGAACGTAGTAAACTCGAAGAAATTTTAAAAAATCAGGCAGGCTTTGATGCCATATTTGAGCAATACATTTATATACGAGAAAAACCAGATGAGCGTTATTTTTTAAATACAAATGGCTGGAATGCCCTATTAGGTTCCGAAAATCTCGACTATTTTGCCGTAATACTGATACTTCTTTTGGTGACTCCCATCTTTTGTCAGGAATTCGAAAATTCCATGGATTCTTTGACATTAACAATGAAAAAGGGAGGACGAACTCATGCAGTCTGTAAAATATTGCTGGTCTTTATTTCAATAATCATTATATGCATAATTTCTTTTGGACTCACTTATTTGTTTTATGATATAAAATATGGTTTACAAAATGGTAATTATCCTTTACAAAGCCTTTCTTTTTTTTCTACATCAACAAAAAAGTTAACGTTGATACATACTTATATTTATATATGTTTATTTAAACTATTTGGCTATATAAGTTTTTCGGTATTAATTATGTTTTTATCTGTTTGTATGAAGAAATATGCATTAACTTTATTTACAAGTGTTGCAGTGATTTTTCTTCCGTATATCGGATTAGATATTTCTGCAATAAAGTACGTTTATACAGGTCCATTAGGATTTATGATTGCAACTGGTTTTTTTAGAGGAAGTCAATATAAGACAGATAGGTTCACAGATGAGATTCAGGAGATATTTAAAGAAATTCCTGTTAGTTGTATGCTGATTTCATTTTTTGCATTATTTTGTTTAGTTATTTTCATGATTTTTATGATATTAAAATTGCGTTCAAACGAATGGCAAAGACCGAAAAGAAAAAACTTGCCTGAAACTTTTATTTTATCCAGTGTACTTTTTCTTGTAACAATTGGCATAACAGGTTGCAAACAACAATCACATTATGATGTATATAACTACAGCTCACATATGTCTTTTCAAAATGATCAGTATCATTTCTATGTGGATGATTCGGATTTAAATAATACACGATTGGTGTATAAAAACTTGGAAACAGGTGAAATCCATGATCTTGTAAAAACACCAATGCAGTCATCAACAAAAATGGAAAGAACACTTTATGGAAACGGCAACTATATATATTATATAAAATATCATATTAATAAATCAGAGTTAAAGGATTATGTGGATAGAGCAGCCATTATTGAAGTAGATACTAGAAATTTTAATGAAAAAGTGATTTTTGAACGAAATACTAATCTTGAAAAAAAACTATTAATGGGTACTATTAGACTGAATAATAAAGATGTAGTGCTACAAAATATAGGTTCCTTTTTTTTGAATAAAAAAAATATTTATATCATCGGCAGTGATGTTCGACAAGTGAATCGAGTAACTGGTAAGACTAAGATATTAGATATTCCTACAAATGCAAATATTGCGTATAATGGCAAACGCATATATTATATTGGAGATAGATACCAACTTTCATATTATGATACTGAAGATGAAACAAATGGAATAGTTCCGGAGATAATTACTACAAAGTTTTATCTGGATGATACTAGAGTGCTATTTTTAAATCGTTTCGATCAGAAAAAACTATATATATTAAATCTTCAGAATAATTCATTAAAGAAGGTATTGGATAAAACGGTACTGGATTTTCGAACAGAGGGTAATTATATCTTCTACCAGGATATTAGCGATTTGCAAGAGTATAAAATTAAAATCCCCAATTCTTGACAATTTTACAGATTTGGCACACGCGGCAAACATTTGCCGCGTGTGCTTATGCAACTTATTGTGTTCCTTTCATGGCTGGCAGAAGATCATAATTTCCTCACTGGTCTGACATATTTCCAGAACTTCTCCGGATAATGATAGAAGTAAAGAACTCTGCCGGGAGATGTATCATAGCAGTAGCTGGTGTCTGTAAAATCAAAGCCTGCCATTGCCTTTTCAATCGTTTCCTCCACACTTCGATTTTCCTGCTCATAATCGAAAGGTCCATGTTCAAAAACGATATATTCTGCTTCCGGGACATCGATCAAAAGCATTTGCGGTGGTACTTCGCCTTTATAATCAACAGGAAGGCGTACACCATAACATTCTGTCCGTGGAATTCCCCAATCACAGAGTCTGCCGTCCGGATCATTTATATATGCCATAATCTGACCACTTCCGCTGTTTGGCTGGCTCCCGCCATCGTCATCCAATTTGCCCTTGATACTATCTAGTAAACCACAGATTGTATCGCAGTCCTGCCCGGGAATAAGATTTTGCTTTTGCCAAAAATCCCAATACCCGTTGCTTTCATAGTTTTTAATGTGTAAAAATTTGTGTGCTGGAATGGTGACAAAATAAATTTTAACATCATCTGCAGATTTCATCATGCCAATCTCTCCTAATCCTAAAAAGTAGCGGTCAAACGGGTTTATTTTTGTACGAAGAACGACAGGCCTGGGCTTTTTTCTATATTCACTGGGAGTTACACCGTAGGTATTCTTAAAAGCTCTGGTAAAGGCTTCGTGTGATGAAAAACCATAATCAAAAGCAATGTCCAAAAAGCTTTTCTCACTGTCCCGTACCTCTTTTAACGCAAAGGCTAACCTTCTTAGCCGCAAATAATCTCTAAACTGCATACCTGATATTTCCTTGAATTTTCTGGTAGTATGAAATTCAGAATAACCAAGCTTGCGGGAAAGAAAGCGCAGCGTTAGTGATTCATCATGAGACTGTCTGATCGATTCATCGATTTCATCAACAATTATCTGAATCTGCTTGTGCCATTCGTACATTTTTCTGTTCACCTCGTTTCAATCGCTCTAAAAGAATTATAAGGGATAGAATATCAGTTTTCTTGATTTTACTTGCTGAAAAGCTTATAAGCGCCCCTTAAAAAGTGAATACTTCTTCCCATGCAAAACAGCCGGATTCTTCTGTACTTTTAGGCCAATGGCTGCACCATGCAGGTACACCAGGAGTTTCCACTCTGTCAAAGCTTGGTGTATAGGGTTTAATGTCAATCACTGGGGTATTATCGTTAGCATCGATAAAAGGAATTTGAATGATCCCTCTTTCATAATCGATGTGGATCACATCTACTGTGGTCAAAGCAATCGGATTAGGTCGCAGCGGTGATCTTGTGGCAAAAACCCCTATTACTTCGGGGCCATCTTTATAGGGCTGATCTTCCTGCAGTGTTGAGCGGGATTGATCATCATCAAAATCGCTGAACCACCAGAAGATATTAATGTTGCTGAATCCTTCCAATGCCTGCAGAGCTGGAATATAGTGTTCATTTACTTCAATAAATGCACCGTCTTCGTTGTTACGAACCGTTCCAATCGGTTTTACTGTAAAATTACTCATGTGATTTTCCTCCATTTTCTTGATTTCAAGCAGAGCATAACCCCTCACACCATGTGAGAGTCAAGAGGATAAATAGAGGAATGGGCTATTTAATTTCTAATGGTATCTGTATCTCTATCAGATAATTTTCGGAACTGCTTTCATTCCATGGCCCGCGGTGTACGATTTGTCTTGTTGGGACGGACATTTCATATTGACTGTTTTCCTGCAGCCATTGTGCAAATGCACGATAGCCGTCAGCAATATTTGAAAAGGCTCCGTATACCATTGTGCAAGCCATCATTGGTACGGGCTCAACGTTTTTAAATGTAAAGTCATCTATATTTTTACCCTGTTTTTTTACAGGTGCGCATAACTCAACGTCTACATCTTTTTCCCTGTATTCGGTATCATAATAGATTGAAAAAGTATTTTTTGATATTAGTATTTGATGTTCAGCTGCAAAACCGGATAACTCCTGCCATAAACGGCCCTCTGCGTAATAGTCGGGTATCGTACGGCGTAAGGAAAGAACCGGATAACCTGGTATGGATTTAATTGTAATGTTATAATGCATTTGGCTTTTTTTGTTTAACAGTTCGCTTTTTGCAAGCTCTATTTTATTTAATTTCTCCTGTTCAGTCCTGATTGCCTGTTCCACCTCCAGCTGTTTCCTGTCAAGCTGTGACACAAGAGAATAGTCGTCCTTGATACTTAGAGCTGCGGCAATTTCTGAAACAGTAAAACCGCTGTCACGAAGATAGATGATTTTGTTTAGAACCGGTATTTGTTCCACAGAATACATACGATATCCCGTCCAAGGGTCGATTTCGGCAGGTTTTAGGAGCCCTGCCTCATCATAATATCGGAGCATACGAATTGTTATTTGCGTCAGCTTTGAAAATTCACCTATCTGAAACATCAATTTACCCCCCTTTTGGATTTCCACCTTTATTATATACATGATTTAATGATACTTCAATTTTTTTGTGAGTTGTTTATTTCATAAAAATCTGTTATTATAGTCGACATCTCATTAAGAATAAAAGGAGGACAACGATTATATGAAATTTCCAGACGGATTTCTTTGGGGAGGAGCAGTGGCTGCGAACCAGTGTGAAGGAGCGTATAATGAAGACGGAAAGGGGTTAAGTACCCAGGATGTGACCCCTCGTGGTATTAAAGGACCGGTAACAAAAGAACCAACTCCAGATAATATGAAGCTGGTAGGAATTGATTTTTACCATCGATATAAGGACGATATTAAGCTTTTTGCGGAAATGGGTTTTAAAGTATTCCGTACCTCAATTGCCTGGAGCCGGATATTCCCAAATGGAGATGATAAAGAACCCAATGAAAAGGGACTTCAGTTTTACGATGATTTATTTGATGAGTTACTGAAACATGGAATTGAACCTCTGGTAACGATTTCTCATTATGAGACACCATTAAACTTGTCCGTTCAGTACGATGGCTGGATAAACCGGGATATGATCAGCTTTTATGAGCGGTATGTCATAACTATTTTTAAGCGCTTCGGTGGAAAGGTGAAATACTGGCTGACATTTAACGAGATAAACTCCGTGCTTCATGAACCGTTTTTAAGCGGTGGAATCTATACGGATAAAAGCATGTTAAAGAAACAGGATCTTTATCAGGCCATTCACCATGAGCTGGTGGCCAGTGCACTGGCTACGAAAATCGGCCATGAGATGATGCCCGGCTGCAAAATCGGCTGTATGATTTTAAGCATGCCAATGTATGCCCTCACCTCTAATCCTGATGATGTAATTGCAGCCATGAAATCAGATCATATGAATACATTTTTTGGCGATATGCATGTCAGAGGACAGTATCCTGGTTATATGAAACGGTACTTCAGGGAAAATAATATTCAGATTCAGATGGAAGATGGAGATGAAGAGCTGTTAAAGGATCATACTGTGGATTTCGTATCATTCAGCTATTACATGAGTATTTGTGAAGCCGCCGACCATTCCGCGGCACAGGCAGGTGAAGGAAATCTCATGGGCGGTGTGACAAATCCTTATTTAAAGCAAAGTGAATGGGGCTGGGCAATCGATCCCCAGGGACTCCGCTATGTGCTCAATCAGTTTTATGACCGGTGGCAGAAACCTCTGTTTATTGTGGAAAACGGATTGGGAGCAATCGATGAGCTTGTAACGCAGCCGGATGGAACAAAGACAGTCCTTGATGATTACCGGATTAATTATCTGAGAGATCATTTAATTCAGGTAGGGGAAGCAGTAGAAGACGGAGTCCCGGTTATGGGCTATACCAGCTGGGGGTGCATCGATTTAGTCAGTGCTTCCACTGCGGAATTAAAGAAACGGTATGGTTTTATCTATGTTGACCGAAATGATGACGGAACTGGTACATTAAACAGATATAAGAAAAAATCCTTTGACTGGTACAAAAATGTTATCGAAACCAATGGGGAAAGTCTGTAAAAGTTTACAAATAGTAGTTGATTTCTTTGACACTCCTGTGATAAGCTTTAGATAATTCACAGGAGTGTTACTATTAAATTAGGCAAGTCTGCATCTGTTTTTGGTGCATACTTGTTTTTTTGTTATATAAGAGGATCGGGTGAAAGAAAGGGGGATATATGAAATTATCAGTGAGCCAGGAATTATGGGTGGATGAAACTCTGGAAAAAATTAAATCAAAAATGTTTTTTGTAGCAGAACGCAATCAGAACAAGATACCATATACAGCGGAAAACGGAGTTTTCAATGATTACTCCCATGAGAAGATTTACTGGTGGACCAATGGTTTCTGGGCTGGAATCATGTGGCAGATGTATCAGGTTACCGGAAATAATCTGTATAAAGATATTGCAGTAAAAACAGAGCAGAAGATGGATAAGAATTTTCTGATGCCGGAAAAACTGGATCACGATAATGGGTTTAAATGGCTTCCTACGGCAGTGGCCAATTACCGTATCACGGGAAGCCAGGAGTCTCGAAACAGAGGACTTCTGGCGGCAGAACTTCTGGCGGGACGTTACAATCCTGCCGGACATTTCCTTCGTGCATGGAATGAATGGGGAGGTGAAAAACACCTTGGGTGGGCTATTATTGACTGCATGATGAATCTGCCGCTGTTATACTGGGCCTGGAAGGAAACCGAAGACCCCAGATTTCGGCATATAGCGGTTAACCATGCGGATATGGCACAGGCCTGTTTTGTAAGGCCGGATGGTTCGGTCAACCATATTGTTGAATTTAATCCGGAAACCGGAGAAATGATAAAATCACGCGGAGGTCAGGGATACGAAGATGGATCTTCCTGGACAAGAGGACAGGCATGGGGGATTTATGGGTTTGTTCTAAGTTACAGGCATACGCAAAAAGTATCTTATTTAAATACTGCTAAGGTCATTGCAAATTATTTTATTGCCAATATCCCGGACAGCGGCCTGATCCCTGTGGATTTCGCCCAGCCACAGACCTGCAGCTGGGAAGATTCTACAGCGGCGGCCTGTTCTGCCTGCGCAATGATTGAGCTTTCGAAATATGTCAAAGAATCTGAGCAGCTTGTTTACCTTAATTCAGCCATTCGTCTTTTAAAAACACTGGATGAAAACCGTTGTAACTGGAATCCTGACATGGATAATCTTTTGGAGAACTGTTCTGCAGCGTATCATGATACAAGACACAATTTCCCGATGATTTATGCTGATTATTATTTTATAGAGGCTATTTTAAAATTAGCAGATAAAGATTTATTTATCTGGTAAAAGAAAGGAACATGATATGCCGATGAAGACCGAGGTAAGATCATACTGGCTGAATACAATGCTTAAAATCGCTCTGCCGGTATTTGAAAATCTGGCAAATGACAGTTTAAAGATACGCTTGCCAAATACAAAACCCAGTTGCCATAAAAATGCATTGCTGGAGGCGTTTGGGCGTACAGCTTATGGGATCAGCCCATGGCTGGAACTGGAAAACCTAACCGGAGAAGAAAAAAAGATGCAGGAATCCTGCCGGAAGCTTTTTCATAAGGCACTGGCCAACGCAACCGATCCGAAAGCAAAAGACTATATGATATTCGGCGGAGAAGAAGATGAAAGACAACCACTGGTGGATGCGGCGTTTTTATGCAGTGCCCTGGTAAGAGCACAAAACAGTCTTGTCCGCAATATGGAAGTAAAAACAAAGGAGCAGCTGATCCGGTGTCTGATGATCACCAGAAGGATCCAGCCGTTAAATAATAACTGGGTTTTATTCAGCGCCATGGTGGAAACAGGTCTTTATCTTCTGGGAGGAGATTATGATAAGGACCGGATTCGTAACTATGTCTGCAAAATGCTTGGCTGGTATAAGGGAGATGGACTTTACGGAGACGGCGAAGTATTTCATTTTGACTATTATAACAGCTTTGTCATTCAGCCCATGCTGCTGGATATTATGAATTGTTTTAAAGATATGGAACATGAGATGCTGCCTGTAGTCTGGCAGCGTTCAAAGCGGTATGCGGCAATTTTGGAGAGATTGATTTCTCCTGAGGGGACATATCCGATTATAGGACGTTCCGTATGCTACCGGTTTGGAGCATTTCAGACTTTATCTCAGATGGCCCTGTGCCACAGCCTTCCAGAGGAACTTACCCCTGCTCAGGTGCGCTGTGCCCTGACTGCAGTGATCAAACGGATCATGGAGGGACCTTACATTTTTGATGAAAATGGCTGGTTGAAAACCGGTGTCTGCGGCTATCAGCCGGATTTGGGAGAGCGGTATATCAATACTGGCAGTTTGTATTTATGTACAACGGTATTTCTGGCTCTGGGGCTTTTGCAGGAGGATGCGTTCTGGTCAGATGAGGATCAGCCGTGGACCTCGCAAAAATTATACTCGGGGCAAAATATGGCTGCAGATAAAGCGATTAAGCTATAAAAAAAATAGAAAAAACGGTTAAAAGACAGTGAAAGTGTACAAAATATATGAATCAATATTGGTTAAAATACCGATTGTCTTTGCTGCACTCCTGTGATAAGCTTTACGTAGTTTACAGGAGTGTTACTATTAAATTAGGCAAGTCTGCATCTGTTTTATTTGGTGCATGCTTGTTTTTTTGTTTTTAATCCATCTGTAGCGTTATGTTTTTTACACATTGAGATCGAGGATACTTTTATGAAAATGGTTATTAAGCAGATATTAAATACAAATGCTGTGATATCAAACGATGAAAATGGACAGGATGTCCTGCTGCTTGGAAGCGGACTTGGATTTAAAAGCCGTATCGGCGATACCATCGATCAGGAGCGGGTTGAAAAACAATTTATTCTGAAAGATAAAAACCATAAAAGTCAGTTCCGGGAAATACTTGATACTGTGCCCCAGGAATACATCATGGTTGCAGAGGATGTAATTGATTTTGCAGTCCAGGTTTTTGATATGACTCTCAATGAAACCATTCACATTTCCCTGGTGGATCATATTTATCATGCAGTAGAAAATTTTCAGCAGGGACTTGTTGTACCGAATTCCATACTTCATGATATTATACGGTTTTATCCGGACGAATATAAGGTTGGACAAAAGATGCTTGATTTAATCGAGTCCAGATTCGGGTACCGGTTATCCAACGATGAGGCTGGATTTGTGGCCATGCACTTTGTAACAGCACGGCATAACCAGATAAGCGGAAATGCGAAAAAAATGATTGTCATGGTGAGTGAACTGAATGATCTGATTATGTCAGAACTGAATTTTCAGGTTACGGAAGATTCACTTCCCTATTACCGGTATATGACCCATTTGAAGTTCTTTGCGCAGCGTGTCATGAAAAAGTATTATTATAAAGAGCATGGCGGGGCGCGCATGTTAGAGGAACTGCTGCGAAACTACCCCGATGAATATCGCTGCAGCCAGAAGGTGTGTCAATACATTGAAGATAAATATCATTACAAAGCGGGGCATGATGAATTAATATATCTGGCAGTTCACCTGTCACAATTAAAAAACAGTTAGATTTCGGCAGTGTTATGATTAAGTTCAGCAAAGCCTGGTTATTCTCTTTTGACAGGGGATAACCAGGCTTTTTTGATAAAAAATTATCAGGGAGGTATCATAATGGCAGATTATTCAAAATTAGCCAAAGATATTGTAGAACATGTTGGCGGGGAAGAAAATATAAATTCCCTGACCCATTGTATCACACGGCTTCGTTTTAAGTTAAAAGACGAAAGCAAGGCAGATACGGAAACACTGAAAAATATGCAGGGTGTTATTAAGGTAATGCAGGCTGGGGGACAGTATCAGGTTGTAATCGGAAGTGATGTAGAAGATGTGTATGACCAGATTTTACTGAGCACTTCCATTGGGGACAAAAATCAGAGTGAACCAGCGGAAGCAGGCAATTCAGCATCAGGAAACAAAAAGAACAGTTTTATGGAGAAGATGACAGATCTTATATCCGGTATCTTTATGCCCTTTATGGGAGCATTTGCCGGTGCAGGACTTTTAAAGGGTTTTCTCGTATTATTCACAACCCTGTCCCTGCTTGATAAAACTTCTACCACTTATACTATACTTTATGCTGCATCAGACGGTATTTTTTATTTCCTGCCTGTTTTTCTGGCATATTGTGCAGCACAGAAATTTGGAGCAAAGCCGTTTATTTCGATGGCAATCGCCTGCGCTATGTGTTATCCTTCCATGACGGCTCTGTTCGGTAATAAGGAAGTTGCTGTTACATTTTTCTCAATTCCTGTAAAACTGATCAGCTATCCAAGTTCTGTACTGCCGATTCTCTTAACTGTTTACGCGCAGTCGAAACTGGAAAAAGGGTTGATGAAAGTTATTCCTAAGATTATTCAGAGCATTGTCATTCCGGTGGTGGATTTTGCTATTGTTTTCCCTGTCGCTTTGATTGTGATCGGACCGGTTACTGATATTGTGAGCAAAGGTATTGCCGGAGGAATTCAGGCAGTATTTACTTTCTCTCCAGCAGTTGCAGGATTTGCTATGGGCGCTTTATGGCCGCTGTTTATTGTGTTTGGTCTGCACTGGGGATTTGTACCTATCATTATGAATAACTATTCCGTATTAGGATATGATTACATCTCACCAACTACATTTGGTGCTAACTTTGGTATTGCAGCAGCATGTCTGGCAGTATTCTTAAAGACAAGAAATAAAGATATGAAGTTAGTATCCGGCTCTGCTTCCGTCTCAGCTATAATTGGTGGTATAACAGAGCCAGGTATCTACGGCGTTTTAATGAAAAACCGTAAAATATTCATTGGAATGTGTATCATTAACGGGGTCAGCGGTATTATTGCAGCAGTTACAGGATGCATCCGTACAGCGCAGGTTCCAGTCAACCTTTTAACGATTCCAGCCCTTTTTGCTATGGCAGGTCCGGCTATCGTTGTATCAATAACATTTTCTTTTGTAGTAGTATTTTTATTAACTTATTTCTTTCTCTATAAAGATGAAGTATAATAAAAAATGGCGAATTAAGACAGCATAAAAAGATAACAGGAGAGTGAAAGATGCTGAATTTTTCAGAATTATACCCATGCAGCAATCAGGCAAGAATGGCGCAGCTGTTGGATGGTATGTGGAAATTCCGGTTTGATCCGGAAGAAAAAGGACTGCAGGAGGGCTGGCAGCATAAGTTGCCAGACCCAATCTCCATGCCGGTTCCCGCCAGTTTTTCGGATTTTTTTACTACGAAAGAGGAACGGGATTTTTGCGGAGATTTCTGGTATGAGACGGAAGTATTTGTACCACGGGAATGGGAGAAACAGGAGCTGGAGATCCGATTCGGCAGCATTACCCACCGTGCAAGCATCTATTGCAATGGTAGTCTGACAACAACCCATGAGGGCGGATTTCTGCCTGTGATTGCCAGAGTGACGGATCATGTGAAATTTGGTGAGGTAAATACCTTTATCGTAAAGGCCAACAACGAATTAAATGAAGAGAGTCTTCCCTGTGGAGCCACTGCAGTGCTCAGTGACGGAAGAAAACTGGCCAGGCCTTAGTTTGATTTTTTTAACTATTCCGGTATCCAGAGAAGCGTATGGCTTGTCTCAAAGCCCATGGAATCCATCGAAGATTTCAGTGTGGAATATGAGTTAAACGGAGAAGATGCGGTTATTCATTATGAGATCAGGACAAATGGTAATCATGAGGTTTCCTTTGAGATATTTGACGAAGAAAAACAGCAGGTGGTTAAAAGCACAGGCATGCAGGGAAGCGTGATTGTTCCAAAAGCCCATTTATGGAACGTAGGAAAAGCCTATCTTTATCAGGCAGTCATGCGTATCTGGGATGGGGAGACGCTGATTGACGAGTATTCTTCTAAAATCGGTATCCGCACTGTAAAGATAGAAGGAAAAGAAATTCAGATTAATGGCAAAGCTGTTTATCTGAAGGGATTCGGAAAACATGAAGATTTTGAAGTAATTGGAAGAGGCTTTAACTGGGGGGTATTAAAGAGAGACTTTGAATGCATGAAATGGATTGGTGCCAATTGCTTTCGAACCAGCCATTATCCTTATGCAGAAGAGTGGTATCAGTTTGCAGATGAAGAAGGCTTTTTGATCATTGATGAGGTTCCTGCTGTGGGAATGATGAGATCCACCAGAAACTTTGCAGATGCAGGTACAGGTAAGTTTACAAGATTCTTTGAAACACCTACGGTACCTAATTTGTTAAAGGCCCATCTTCAGGCAGTGGAAGAGATGATCGTAAGAGATAAAAACCATCCCAGTGTAATTGCATGGAGTCTGTTTAATGAACCGGAAACCACCAGCGAACAGTCGAAAGATTATTTTACAAAGGTTTTTGATTTTGCAAGGACTTTGGATCCCCAGAAGCGTCCGATGACGGGAGCATTTGAAAAGAACAGTCAGCCGGAAATCTGCCAATGCTATCAGCTTTGTGATTTTATCTGTTTAAACCGGTATTACGGGTGGTATATTAAAGGAGGTCCGGAGCTAGTTGATGCAAGGGAAGCCTTCCTGATTGAGATGAATAAATGGAAAGATAAAAATTTGAATATTCCGTTTGTATTTACTGAATTTGGTACGGATACCCTGGCAGCAGAGCATAAACTGCCAAGTATTATGTGGAGCCAGGAGTATCAGGACGAATATCTGAATATGAATTTTGAAATATTTGACCAGTTTGATTTTATACAGGGCGAGCTGGTTTGGAATTTTGCTGATTTCCAGACTACAGAGGGAATCATGCGTGTAAATGGAAACAAAAAGGGGATTTTCAATCGGGTCAGGCAGCCTAAGAGTGCAGCTTTCGTATTAAAGACCCGGTGGGAATCCATGGACTAAACATATAAAGGACTGAATAGAATGGGATTTTTAGATAATTTATTTGGTAATAAAGAGAAAAACGAATCAGACACTCCTTCTTCAAAAAGTATAATCTGTGAGCCGAAAACAATCTACAGCCCTTTGAAGGGATCCGTAATACCTCTTTCAGAGGTAAGTGATCCGGTATTTGCTGAAGAAGTAATGGGACCAGGTGTGGGAATTAATCCAAAAGAAGGAAAGTTATATGCTCCGGTGGATGGAGAAATTGCCTCTGTATTTCCTACGGGACATGCAATTGGAATGACAACCGGGGATGGAATGGAAGTTTTACTTCATATCGGTATAGATACCGTACAGCTGGAAGGTGATGGCTTTCACGCGTTAGTAAAGCAGGGAGATCATGTGAAGGCAGGGGAGCTGCTGGTAGAATTCGATTGCGTTAAGATTAAAGAAAAGGGCTATCAGACAACCACTATGGTATTGGTGCCTAATGCAGCTATATTGGGCACGATGAGTCAGCCTCCTACAGGTCCGGTTGAACTTCTGGACCGGTTATTTGATTTTCAGTAATCACTTTCAGGGGAGTGATATCAGATATAGATGATACAAATTAAAATCGCAGGCAGCTTTCATGCATTCAAGCTGCCTGCGATTTATTGTCATAATGAAGTCTATCTCAAATTTTTCAGGATTTTAACAACTTCTTCCTTATTCAGTACTTTACCGAAGGAAACCACCTTGCCGTCTACCACAAGGGCCGGCGTGGACATAACACCGTAAGCAGCAATCTGTGTGAAATCTGTCACATGATCAATGGTACTGTCCATACCCAGTTCTTTTAGTGCTTCCCGGGTTGCTGCTTCCAGCTGGTTGCATTTTGCGCAGCCTGAGCCAAGCACCTTAACCGAAGTGCCGCTGATCTTTGTTTCATCAGATTCAGCATTTGTATCGCTGCTGCAGCTGCCATTACAGCAGCATCCGGAGCTTATTTCCTTTTCCTCTTCTTTTTTCTTACCAAAACCAAACAGTGCCATAATTTTATCCTCCTATAAATTTTTACTTACACAAGAAAATTCTGCAAAATATTAAACAGGTAACCAATGATAATGATGCCAATGGTGCAGATTGCCACGAAAAGACCAAGTAGTCTGGGCTTAACGGCTTTACGCAGCATGATAATGGAGGGAAGGCTTAAGGTCGTTACCGCCATCATAAAGGAGAGAACGGTACCAAGCTGTGCTCCCTTATAAAGAAGTGCCTCTGCTACCGGTATTGTTCCGAAAATATCCGCATACATGGGAACGCCCAGCAAAGCTGCCAGTATAACCCCAAACGGGTTACGGCTGCCCAGCACCATCTCAATCCAGCTTTCAGGAATCCAGTTGTGAATGATTGCTCCGATACCTACACCGATTAAAATATAGGGCAATACCTTTTTGAAGGTGGCTGCTACCTGATCCCTGGCGTAAATCATACGTTCTTTTCTGGTCAGGCTGGGCGAATCAATATCCACTCTGCCCGCTGACCGGATAAAATCCTCCACATAACTGTCCATGTGCAGTTTTTCAATCAGAGTACCTCCCAGAACTGCAAGAATCAGTCCGATGATCACGTAGACAAGCGCCACCTTTGTTCCAAATATGCTCATCAGCAGTACAAGGGAACCAAGATCTACCATGGGAGAGGAAATAAGGAAAGAAAAGGTCACACCCAGGGGCAGTCCTGCACTGGTAAAGCCAATAAACAGCGGAATGGAAGAACAGGAGCAAAAAGGTGTCACGGTGCCAAGCAGTGCTGCCATAATGTTTGCCCATACACCATGAAACCGGCCCATAATTTTCTTACTGCGTTCAGGGGGAAAGTAGCTTTGAATGTATGAAATGATGAAAATCAGCACACAGAGCAGTACGGTGATTTTCAAAACATCATAGATAAAAAACTGTATACTGCCGCCAATCTGCCCGGAAATGTCAATGCCAAGGGCCAAAAGCAGTCTGCCAATGAAATCATTGAGCCATTTCATACCAAGTACCTGGTTTTGAAAAAACAGCCACATTGTTTGAAGGGGGTTCATTAGAAAAGTACCTCTCTTTCTTAATCAGACATTCATATCAAAAAAAATTGATGTTACGCTTTAAATAAGAGCCATCTTTCACCTGATGGCTGTTATTTACTACGGCCGTTATCCTCTGCAGCCGGATTGGGAGTGGTTATTGCTTCTAAAAGGAGCATGGCATCTCTGCTTCCCTGTTCACTGATTTTATAATGTGTCCATTTTCCTTCCTGTCTGCTTTCCACAATTCCGGAATCGCATAAAATCTTCATGTGATAGGAAAGGGCGGACTGACCAATATCCATCTTATCAATCAAAACACAGGCACATTTTTCACCGCTTCGCAGCAGTTCTAAAATCATAAGCCGTTTTTCATCACAAAAGGCTTTGAATACTTTCGCGTTTTTTTCAGGACTGAGTTCCATATTTTTACCTCACATCAAAATAATTTGATGTAACATAGTATATGCTTTATATGAAGTAAAGTCAATACATTGTAGAATAAAATTATAAAAATAACTGTTGCAAATATACTGGTCAGGGATTTAGGAATTCTGGAAAAAAGCCACGCTTCCTGTTGCGGTGTTAGTTTAACACAGTGCCATGCGATTGTTAAAATCAGCCGTAAAGAAAAAATTTCATTAGTTGATCTGTCCCGCTTATTGGGATTGGATAAAAGTACAATGAGCCGGACCATCAATAATCTGGTGGAAGAGGATTACGTACTAAAATTGCTACGTTTCAAAGCGAGGCACCAGGCTGGGAAGAGTGGGATAAAGGTCACTGTAAGAACTGCCGGCTGGTAGTCAGAAGCGGTGATAAGATTTTGGGCTGGGCAGCTTTATCTCCGGTTTCCGGGCGGTGCGTTTATTCAGGAGTAGCAGAAGTAAGCATCTATATCTGTAAGCAGTCTCAAGGCCAGAAAGTTGGTACAGCACTTTTGGAAGAGTTAATCAGAAGATCCGAAGAAAATGGATACTGGACTTTACAGTCTGGAATTATCAGAGAGAATTTACATAAAGTATATTGACAAATATCAATATGCTTTTATAATAAAGATATAGATAAATATCTATGCATGAATGGAAGTATATGAATGGAGAGAAACAGAATGGATCTGCATACAGACTATGCACCGGTATTTAAAGCATTAGGCGATGCTACAAGGTTGAAAATCATAGAGATGTTATCCTGCGGTGAGCTTTGCGCATGTGATATACTGGAATGTTTTGAGATCACACAGCCCACATTATCTTATCATATGAGGATACTTACAGAATGCGGACTTGTAATTAGCCGTAAAGAAGGATCCTGGATGCATTACAGCAATAATACACAGTTAATTGAGCTTATAAAAAATTACTGGTGTAACATGACTACAGAACAGGAAAACTGTATCTGTAAATACCCTAAAACGGATAAACATTGCGATTAATCATGCTTAAACAGCGTATTCTTGAAACATATAATTATCCGGCGCATAGAATATGCATATATGCTCATATAAGTATTTAAAGAGGAGGGAGGGGAACTATGGTTGATATTTTTAAAGCACTTTCTGAAGAGAGCAGGCTGCGAATTCTGACTTTGCTGATGGAAAGAGAAATGTGTGTCTGTGAGATTGAAGTTTGTCTGGATATGACACAGTCAAACGCTTCCAGGCATCTGACAATACTCAGAAACTGTGGGATTTTATATTGCTATAAAAAAGCACAATGGGCATATTTTGGCATAAACGATAGTTTTAAGAAGGAACATAAAAACCTGTGGAAGTATCTGCAGCAAAAGATCGTTGAATTGCCAACCTATGAGACAGATCATAAACAATGCGAAAAGTATAAAAACGTTGATGTCTGTGCAAATTCAAAAATAACACATTAAGGAGAGTCGTAATGAATAAAGAGAAATCAGCAGAAATTGGTTTTTTTCAAAGATATTTAACCATATGGGTAGCATTATGCATGATTACTGGTGTATTGATCGGAAAGTTTCTGCCGGCAGTTCCTGGGTTTTTCAGTCAGTTTGAATATGCTAATGTTTCTATTCCTACGGCAATATTGATCTGGGTTATGATTTACCCAATGATGATGAAGGTGGATTTTGAAAGTGTAAAACATGTGGGGAAAAATCCCAAAGGATTGTATGTAACCTGGATTACAAACTGGCTGATTAAGCCCTTCACTATGTTTGGAATCGCTTCTTTCTTTTTCTATGTCGTATTTAAAGGATTGATACCTGCAGATCTGGGAAAAGAATATTTAGCAGGTGCCGTTTTATTAGGAGCAGCACCTTGTACTGCGATGGTTTTTGTATGGAGCCAGCTGACGAAAGGAAATCCCGCCTATACAGTTGTGCAGGTAGCAACCAATGACTTAATTATTCTGATTGCTTTCGTACCTATAGTTAAATTTTTACTGGGAGTGAGTAAGGTATCCGTTCCCTGGGATACTCTGGTTTTATCAGTTGTTTTATTTGTTGTGGTACCCTTAACTGCAGGTGTGCTGACAAGAATGTATGTCAGTAAGAAAAAAGGAAGAGAATATTTTGAAAACCAGTTTCTGCCTAAGTTTGATCAGGTAACGATTGCCGGCTTATTATTGATGCTTATACTTTTATTTTCCTTCCAGGGTGATGTAATTTTAAATAATCCACTTCACATATTACTGATAGCAGTGCCGCTGACCATACAGACATTTTTAATTTTCTTCATTGCGTATCTGGCAGCAAAGGCGTTTAAACTTCCTCATAATATAGCTGCTCCGGCAGGTATGATAGGCGCTTCTAATTTCTTTGAACTTGCAGTTGCAGTTGCGATTGCCCTGTTCGGAATGGATTCTCCGGCAGCTCTTGCTACTGTAGTCGGTGTTTTGACTGAGGTACCGATTATGTTAATCCTTGTTAAGATAGCAAATAAGACAGCTCATTGGTTTTAAATAAAGAACAACGGAGTGCATGTTGACCGGTTTAATCTTACAAATGCCCCTCAGGAATTTGTGGTCAATAAAACAGTAAATGATTTTGTCAGTAAAAAAGGCGTGGAAGGGTTACCAGTTATTATTGTGGATGGAGAAATCGGTACGACGAATAAATTGCTGTCAGCAAAAGCCAGTAATGAAATTGAATGGATTAATCAGGTGGCTGAGCATGCAAATGGAAATTTTGCAGTGATAAGCTGGAGACCGGACGAAATAAAAGATGAGAGTCTGTATTTGCTGAAAAAAAAAGAGGTGATAACAATGAGTGAAAAGAAAAAAGATAATAAACCGAAAGTTGCCTTCGTTTGTGTTCATAATTCCTGCCGGAGTCAGATAGCTGAAGCGCTGGGAAAGCATCTCGCCAGCGATGTATTTGAAAGTCATTCGGCAGGAACTGAGTTAAAAGATCAGATCAATCAGGACGCGGTCAGATTAATGAAAAAGATATATGGGATTGATATGGAAGCAACGCAGAAGAGTAAGTTAATTCAAAATATACCGGGTCCGGATGTAGTAATTACTATGGGCTGCAATGTCAATTGCCCTGTTATTCCCTGTAAAATGAGAGAGGACTGGGGATTAGATGATCCCACAGGGAAAGATGATGCTGTTTTTGAGGAAATAATCGGGATAATTGAGAACAAAATCATTGATTTAAAAAACAGGCTGAAAAAGTAAATATATGAATAGAAATCGGGCAGCATAACATGGATGGGTTTAATGAGTTTCTTTCTGTTTCATTTCAAAACGATACCATCAGTTGTTATTAAAACGAAAAAGGAACGATTTTAACAACTTGTCTAACTTCAGCATAATATATAGTGTATCCTATTAAGAAGGGAGTCATATTTATGTGTTGCTGTAGATGTGTTTGCTGTAGACGTAATTCCTTTTCTGAACGTGATGAAAACCGTGAATGGTGCGAACGTTTATTCAGAGAAGCGAATGAAGTGGAATCTGATGATGATTTTAACGGTAACTTTAACGATAATTTCAGCGATAACTTCAGAGATAACTTCAATGATAACATTATCATAATAATTAATAACAGCTTTAACAATAACACTCTTTAGAATATGATAAAAGGCAGGTATCATTACGATCCTGCCTTTTGTATTGCTAGCTGTTTTAAATGCGTATTTTTACTGCTTTTAAACATTTAAATATAAACCACATATCAAATAAAAAGTATTGCTTATGTGCGTACAGATGGTGGACAAGATATTGATAAACAGTTAAAGAATGATACTCCACGGTAGAATACAAATACAATTACACGTCCCCTAATAAATCTGATGTCCGCCCTCTAGTGCGTCATCCAACTGTTTATCGGTACATCTCCTCGCTGCCCCGGCATCACGTTCTTTGATACATTTATATAAACAAAGCACGCTGTCGTATAACGCCTCTTTTCCGTATCGTATACAAAATCGCTTCCAAAGCTGTGTTACAACAGGTTTAAATGATATGTAGATCAACGGTATAATACTGTTTCCGCTTATAACGGAAAGTTTGTGATGAAAAGAAAAGGTGGCAAGAACTGTATTATCTATGTTTTTTGCAGCAGCAACCTCCTCTAATAATCCCTCCAATCCCAGAATATCTTCATTTGATGAGTTTTTTATAATCGAATCGGTTGCCAGGTGTTCCAACGCCCGCCGCACTTCTATGATTGAGTGAATTTCGGACTGCCCAAGCGTATCTCCGTGATATTCCATAATGGCATTTAAGGTATTAATGTTACCGTTCCTGCCGTAATCTGCCACGAATACCCCCTGCCTCGGATGCACTTCCAGAAACCCCTGCTTTTCAAGTTCAGCAAACCCGCTGTTAACGACTGCGCGGCTCACCTGCATCTGCCTTGCTATGTCCCTTTCAGAAGGCAGTCTGCTTCCAACCGGCATTTGTCCGGATAAAATCATGTCACGAATCTGACGAATAAACATTTCTTTTAAGCTTAAAGCGCTAAGTTTCTGAAATTCCATTTTTCCCCCTTGTTCTGGCTCTGGTCATACCAGAGATTGATACTATTTTATCATATATTCTTACTAAAATTCAATAAAAAATTATGGGATAATGACAGTTATTTTTTGCATTATTGCCAGTACACAGAGAATATTTTATAATAATACTATTAGACTGAACCAGAATGTTAAGGAAGGAGCGCAGCGCATGAAAGATTTTAAAATTCTTGAGATAAAAACAAGTGTCTTTGCTGACAACAACATACAGGCTGAAAAGCTTCGGGAAGAATTAAAGGATAAGAAGGTATTTCTTCTTAATCTGATGTCGAGTCCCGGAGCAGGTAAGACAACCACTCTCGTCCGTACAATTAATGCCTTAAAAGATGAACTGCATATCGGTGTTATGGAGGCAGATATTGATTCTGATGTGGATGCCCGTACCATTTCCCAGACAGGTGCAAAAGCCATTCAGCTTCATACAGGCGGTATGTGCCATCTGGATGCGGAAATGACACGTCAGGGACTGGAGGGGCTTGATCCGGCGGGCCTTGACCTTGTTATATTGGAAAATGTGGGCAACTTAGTCTGCCCTGCCGAATTTGATACCGGTGCTGTAAAAAATGCCATGATTCTCTCTGTACCGGAAGGAGACGATAAGCCCCTGAAATACCCGCTGATGTTTTCTATCTGTGATGTGGTTCTGATCAACAAGATGGATGTATTGCCATACTTTAATTTTGATCTGGAAAAATGCAAAGCAAATATACGTCTCCGTAATCCAAACGCAGTTATTATTCCCATCAGTGCACTGAAAGAGGAAGGGATAAAGGAATGGACCGACTGGCTTGGCAATGCAGTAAAAGCCTGGCGTGAATAACAAAAAGAAACGATCTTAAAAGATATCTGATAAATTCTAAACGCGCGAAACAGGCGCGGGAGAGGGAACAATGAGTGAATTAAGACCTAAAATAGTAAAGCTGGCTAAAATGGTAGGCGGTATTGCAGGAGTCATGAATAAAATTGATGAATATTCTCCCGAATACTATGCACTGGACTGCGTCGTAACCGATGACATGGCTGATATTGCCATGATAATCGGGCTGCGCAAGCCGCGTACCTTTGAATATGTGGCAAAACGCTTCGGAAAAAGTAAAAAAGAGACGAAGGTCCTCTTAGAGCAGCTGGCTTACACCGGTGTAGTCAAAGTATGGAAAGATAAAGAAGATCACAAAGAACGTTTTTTTGTGAATATCTTTGCCCCCGGTATGCTGGAAATGATGGTAAATAACCGGGAACAGTTAAACGAGCATCCTGAAATCGGAAAAGCATTTGAAGAATATACCAGACTGCGTCTTGCACCCATGGCTGCTAAATTTCCGCAGGGTATGGCCATGATGCGTGTTATTCCTGTAGAAGAGGCCATCAGGGATATTCCCGGCACGAAACCCTGGGAACATCTTTCCTATTACCTGGATAAATATGATACATTCTCCGTATCTGACTGCTCCTGCCGTCAGTCGCGCCGTGTCATTGATGAGGGCTGCGGTCATCTGGAAAAAGACATCTGCATCCAGATGGGGGAAGGTGCCGAATATTATATAAAGACAGGCAGAGGGCGCCAGATTACCCGAGAAGAAGCAAAAGAGATTATTAAGTTTGCAGAAAATAACGGACTGATGCATGAAATGCCCCATACCGACGGTCTTGGTGAATCAGCGGCAATCTGTAACTGCTGTGGCTGTTCCTGTTTTTCCCTCCGCCTTGCAACACTTTTTAATACTCCTGATTCCATACGGTCCAATTTTACAGCCAAAGTAAAAAAGGAAAACTGTGTGGCCTGCGGACAGTGTGTGGAAAACTGCCCGGTGAATGCGTTAACACTTGGACAAAAGCTCTGTTCCAAAACACCTGTCACCATAAAGGCAGAACCTACCGCCCGCGACCATATCTGGAAAGAAAGCAACTGGAATGTGGATTACCGGGTAAACCGTAAAGATGTTGCCAAAGAAGGAACATCTCCCTGTAAAACAGCCTGTCCCGCACATATATCCGTACAGGGCTACATAAAGCTTGCTGCTTCCGGCCGTTACCGTGAAGCGTTAGAATTGATAAAAAAAGAAAACCCTTTTCCTGCTGTCTGTGGTCGGATCTGCCCTCATGGCTGTGAAAGTGAGTGCACCCGCGGAGACATTGATGAACCGGTTTCCATCGATGAAATCAAAAGATTTATTGCGGATAAAGAGCTGGATGCAACTGTCCGCTATATCCCTCCTATGCGTTATAATCTTGGAAATAAAATTGCTGTGGTGGGTTCCGGTCCTTCCGGTCTTTCCTGTGCGTATTACCTGGCGATTGACGGTTATCAGGTAACTGTTTTTGAAAAAGAAGAGAAACTGGGTGGTATGCTTACTCTTGGCATTCCTTCCTTCCGCCTGGAAAAAGAGGTTCTGAATGCTGAAATAGACGTCCTTCGGGAGATGGGCGTTACCTTTAAAACCGGAATTGAAGTTGGAAAAGATATTACGCTTAATAAACTCCGGGAAGAAGGATATGAAGCCTTTTATCTGGCAATAGGCGCACAGGGAGGCAGACGTCTTGGCATTGAAGGGGAAGAAACCGGGGGTGTTATTTCAGGAATAGATTTCCTTCGCAATGTGAACCTTGGAAGAAAGGCAGAGCTTTCCGGTAATGTAGTAGTGATCGGCGGTGGAAATGTGGCCATTGACGTTGCCCGTACTGCTGCAAGACAGGGGGCAGATAAAATTAATCTTTACTGTCTGGAGAGTCTTAGTGAAATGCCTGCATTACCAGATGAGATTGCTGAGGCTGAAGAAGATAACGTTTCCTTCCATAATGGCTGGGGTCCCAAACGAATCCTGACGGAAGACGGAAAGGTGACCGGCGTGGAATTTAAGCGCTGCACCAGCGTATTTGATGCAGACCAACGTTTTGCACCAGCGTACGATGAAAATGATACGATCATAGTGGAAGCTGATTCTGTACTGCTTTCCATTGGTCAGTCCATTGAATGGGGCGGTCTTCTTGCAGACAGCAGAGTCGAGCAGGGCCGCGGAGGTACTGCAAAAGCAGACAGCCTAACATTACAGACTTCAGAGCCTGACGTTTTCGTAGGCGGAGACTGCTTTACCGGTCCTAAATTTGCAATCCATGCTATTGCATCGGGAAAAGAAGGTGCGATTTCCATTCACCGTTATGTACAGCCAGGACAGTCTCTGGTATTTGGCCGTGACCGCCGTGAATATCATGCTTTTGACAAGAACAACATTGCCATCGGTATTCAGGATTTTGACATGACGCCCCGTCAGAGACCGGGCCATTCTCCAGAGAAAAAAGGCACTTTCCAGGATGAACGAATGACCTTTACTGAGGAACAGTTAAAGAAAGAGACGGAACGCTGCCTTGGATGCGGTACGGTAGAAATTGACAGCTACAAGTGTATTGGCTGCGGTTTATGTACCACCAAATGTAAATTTGATGCGATCAGTCTGGAACGTACTTATGATACGGTTCCCAATACCTATGAAAAGCTTCCTGTCAAGATCGCAACAAATGCAATTGTACGTACTGGAAAGATTGCTGCCACAACTCTCAAAGAAAGCGTTGTCAATAGAAGCTGAATAGAAGAGGAGAGGTAACATGCATGAGCTTGGTGTACTAAACTCTATGGTCCATACCATTGAGCGTATCGTAAAAGAGCAGAACGTAACAGAAGTCAGCAAACTTGTCATCGAGGTTGGAGAACTTTCCGGTATTGTTCCCAGATATTTGGAGCAGTGCTGGCCGGCCGCTTCCTATAAGACTTTTATGGAAAAAACGAAGCTGGAGCTTATCGTCATTCCGGGTATTGTTAAATGCAAAGGGTGCGGCAGGGTATTTAATGCCGTTTACAGTGATTTATGCTGTCCTGGCTGCAAAAGCAGGGATATGGAAATTTTAGAAGGAGATGACATGATAATTAAGGAGATCCTGTGCTGCTAAAGATTTCTCCTTGCAATTAAACGTGAAAAAAACAGACGTTTTCCGTTATTAGAATGTACCTTACATGGTTTCTTACCATGTTAAAATAGTTGGTTTCGCAGTTGAGGTGAAGGGAGTAAACTGAAATGTATCATATTGTACAAATTAAAGCAGGATCAAATTGTTATCTTGTTTCGGAAGCGGATTCGTCAATCCTTGTAGATACAGGTTTAAAAGGAAATGAGCGGAAAATATTAGATGTATGCAAAGGAAAAAACGTAAAACTTATAGTACTTACCCACGGTCATATCGATCATATTCAAAATGCAGCATATCTTGCAAAAAAACTGCAGGTCCCCATTGCCATGCATGAAAAGGATATTGTTTTGATACATAATAATCTGTCCCGTGAGATGAAATCAAATGGATTTCCTGGTAATATAATAAAATTTTTCTCAGTCATGAGTGCAAAATACGCAAAAATACAGACATTTGTGCCAGACGTAATTTTAAAGGAGGGTGACAAACTCCTGAACTATGGAATTGATGGAGAGGTGATTGAGCTGCCTGGTCATACTCAGGGATCCATTGGAATTAAACTGGGAGACCAATATTTACTGGCAGGAGATGCATTAATGAATTTTTTCTATCCGGGGATATCGTTATTGTATGAAAATCGGGAACAGATGCAAAAGAGTGCAAAAAGAATTTCAGATATGGGCAGATTAATTATTTATTTCGGACATGGGAATGCGGTTGAAAATCGTATATGGGTAAAATGATAAAAAAGATTTTAAATTAGTAAACACGAAGGTCTTAACTGGACACCATTCCCTGTTAAGACCTTTTTGCCGCCTCGATTTTAAAACTATCCGGGAAGCCCTCAACGTCTACAGTGAGAACGCCGCAGATTTTTAATATGATTGGGTATTGTGTTATGAAAATAATTCTTTACAAGCGACCGTTAGTCGCTATATAATAAAACCACAAGAAACGACCGCCGGTCGCTATAAGGAGGTACTGTCACATGCCAAAAGGAATTATGCTTACACCCGAACAGCAGGAAGCGCGCCGGAAAGAAATTGTCGGTGTTACTTTGCGCCTCGTAGCTGAAAATGGATTCCAGAAAACATCAATGCGGGAAATTGCAGTTTTAGCAAATATGGGAAAGTCCAGTCTCTATGATTTTTTTAAAACAAAAGACGAGATCATTGTATACGCCGTTGAGAAAATAATAGAAGAAACCATTCAAAAGTTTCAAAAAATTATTGCTGATGAAGCCTCGCCGGAGCAGTGCCTTAGAAAAATCATGAGAAATCATCTTGAAGTACCAAAGCAGTATAGGACTGTGCTGATGTGGGTGAATACAGAATCTGACCACTTGGAAGAGGAATATCGAAAGCGGTTGAAAGCTATGCATTATAAATATCAGGATATTATAAAATCCGTGATTGAAAACGGAGAGAGCGCAGGCATTTTTCGCAAAACGGATGCCGGTCTTTTAACACGTTTACTGATTAATTCCGTTATGGCAATTGTATACACATCCCGGCCGTCAGCCAGTCCGGAAATAATGCTTGATGAAACAATGAATATATTTCTGCACGGAATCATGAACGGAGGTGAATGATCATGAATGATTATATTCTGCCTCTGGAGCATAAACAGGCAGCCCTTGAAGTAGTTGGGGGAAAAGGTATGTCTTTATCAAAACTCCTGACAGCTGGAATTCCTGTACCGGACGGCTTTCATGTTACGACAGTTTCCTATCGGAATTTTGTTGACTTGAATCATATTCAGCCTCATATTAACAGGCTGCTGGCTGGTATTGATCTTAACAATACCAGCCAGGTTGAGGATGTATCTGCTCATATTGGGCTGCTTTTTCATAATGGAATAATGCCGCAGGCAGTGTCTGATGCAATTAAAACCGCTTATGCCGGATTAGGGAGCATTGCAGTGGCTGTCCGTTCTTCCGCGACAG
The DNA here is from genome assembly GCA_023460575.1 of Bacillota bacterium. Taxonomy (GTDB): domain Bacteria; phylum Bacillota; class Clostridia; order Lachnospirales; family Lachnospiraceae; genus Lacrimispora. The sequence goes on along the minus strand of JAEWPQ010000202.1, from coordinate 6,720 downwards.
CCGAAGATTTGCCTGACGCTTCTTTTGCAGGACAACAGGATACATATCTTAACATACAAGGTGAAAGCGAGGTTCTTGACGCTGTTAAGCGGTGCTGGTCTTCTCTGTGGACGGCCCGGGCGATTGCTTATCGTGTGAAGAAAGGTATAAAGCAGGAGCTTGTAGCACTCGCTGTTGTAGTACAAAAGCTTGTCTTATCCGATGCGTCCGGTGTGATGTTTACAAGAAACCCCATCAATGGCAGACACAGCGAATTGATTATTAATGCAGCCTGGGGGCTTGGTGAAGCAGTGGTTTCCAGCTTCGTTTCACCCGATACGATTGTTGTGGATAAGAAGAACCATCGAATTATATCCTATGAAACGGCAGACAAAGAGATTATGACAGTTCGCACCTCAGACGGAACGGAAGAAATCCAGACTCTTAAACGGTTAAGGAAGAAACATGCGCTTACCCGGGACCAGATCAGCAGGCTGACTCAGCTTGGAAAGAAAATTGAAACGTATTATCAAATGCCTATGGTTGTAGAGTGGGCGTTGGAAAATGATAAACTGTATATTGTTCAGGCCCGCCCCATTACGGTACTGCCCCCTGAATGGACGCTGCCGGAAAAGGATGTGATTTATACTAAGGGAAGCCTGGCGGAACACCTGCCAAATCCTGTTACACCCTTGTTTGCCACGCTTGGTCTTGAAATCGTAAACCGCGCATCGGCACTGTTATGGGAAGATATGTTTGATAAAAGTGCAAAAAAGCTGCTGCCCGATAAAGGTGCATACACGATCATTAATGGATATGTCTATCTTTCCGCCAAATCAAAGCCGCTCTTAATTGCCGTCAAATCCCTTTCTCCCCGCTCCCTGCGCAGGGCACTCACCAACAGCGTAGCACGCTGGGAAGCGGCGCGGGAAGAATTTGAGGTTGTGATTCGAGAATGGGAAGAAAAACCTCTTCATACGCTGAACGCCCATCAATTGATGGAGGGTATTCAGTGCGTATTTTACGCCGCCTGTATTTATTTCACAAGGATTCAGCTTACATTGCCGGCTGCCTCTGTCAGCGAAACATTATTTACAAAATTATTTCAGGGAGCGGCCCGCCGCGCCGGTATCACAAATATTTCCGTTTTCCTCTCTGGGTTTGATACCATTGCTCTGCAATCGGATAAGAATCTGTGGGATATATCGGAATGGGCAAAAAGAAATGAAAACCTCAGTCTTTATCTGAAAAACAATCCGGCAATAAAAATGGGGAAAGATTTCATGTCCACGGCTGTGCCTGCCGGAGTTACTCCGGAAATATGGATAGAATGGAAAAACCGAATCAATCAGTATTTCAAAGAATTTGGCCGCACCGCTTATGAATTTGATTTTGCGTATTCCACACCGCAGGAAACGCTTACACCTGCTCTGGAATCCATAAAAACGTTTGTCGAAGGAAAGGGGGAAAGCCCTTTTTTACGCCAGGCTACATTTGTAAAGCAAAGGGAACAGGCAGAAGAAGAGATTTTAAAACAGATAGATGGCTCCCGTAAAAAGCTGTTTTTGAAGCTGCTCCATTGGGCACAGGAAACTGCCCCCATGCGTGAAAACGCTATTTATTTAATGGGAATGGGGCATCCGCTGATTCGCCGTATGTTTCAGGAAATTTCAGTACGCTTTATACGCGGGGGAGCTATTTCACAACCGGATGATATTTACTGGCTCAAAAAAATGGAATTGGAAGTACTCATAGTTCAGCTGGATAAAAATATGCCTCTGTCTGATATGAGCGGAGCAATACCTGCCCGAAAGGAGGAACTCAAAAAGTACAGGGGTTATGTGCCGCCTTCCATTTTGCCGGAGAAAAATGAAAAAACCATATTACATGCACCACAGAAACTGAAAGATGGAAAAATTTTGTTGAAGGGTATTGGAACCAGTGCAGGTATTGTGACGGCTCCCGCCTGTGTGCTGGGCAGCCCGGCAGATTTTGATAGCTTTGAGCCTGGAAGTGTATTGGTTGCCGTTACTACAACTCCCGCATGGACACCATTATTTTCTTTGGCAAGCGCCATTGTAACGGACATTGGCGGTCCTCTCAGCCATTCAAGCATTGTAGCGCGGGAATATGGAATCCCCGCCGTCATGGCGACGCACACTGCCACACGGACTATCCGGAGCGGGCAAATGGTAACGGTGGACGGATCGGCGGGGACGGTGACACTCAGTGAATGACCTGTGATGCAATGATATGCGGAGTCTTTAAAATTAATTAATAAAAGTTATCTTTAAGACCACAGATTTATATGTTAATATAAGCTTAGTTCCCTGAGGCAGATATCATGGAGCATGTATTATCAATAATAGCAGATTGGAGGATTTTTTATGGAAGAATGGCTGATGATGGCGGGATATTCTGTAGGAATAATTGTATTGCTTTATCTGTTAATCTTTAAGATACTTGGATTAAGAATCATCAACTCAAACGAAGTAGCTGTAGTAGAAAAATGGTGGAGTCTTAAGGGTTCACTTAAAGATTCCATTATTGCACTTAACGGAGAAGCGGGATATGCACCTGGACTTTTGAGGGGTGGTATCCATTTCAAATCCGTACTGATGTATAAAATACATAAGTACCCGCTTATCACGATTCCCCAGGGACAAATAGCCTATTTATTTGCCCGTGACGGTGCTCCGCTTTCTCCAGTGCAGACGCTGGGACGGATTGTTCCTGAAGCAAACAATTTTCAGGATGTTGCCGGATTTTTAAAAAATGGCGGACAGCGCGGTCCGCAGAGGGGGATTTTAAGAGAGGGTACCTACGCCATTAATCTGGCACAGTTCATTGTGATCACGCCCAGCGCGATCAAATCCATCTCCAGCAACTTAAAGCAGGAGCGCAGCGAATTAATCAGCATGCAGAAAACTCTGGCTGAACGGGAGGGATTCTCCCCTGTTGTGATCATGGGCAGAGGGGGCAATGAGTCCAGTGACATGATGGGAATTGTTACAGTGCACGACGGAACGCCTATTTCGCAAGGCGAGATTATTGCTCCGGATGTAGGCGAAGAACATGCCAGTTTTCAGGATCCGGAGAAATTTCTGGAACTTGGCGGAAGACGGGGCAAACAGATTCAGGTTTTGACGGATGGTACCTATTACATCAATCGTCTTTTTGCCACGGTTGAATTCCGTCCCAAAACAGTTGTGCCTATTGGATTTGTAGGCGTTGTGGTTTCTTTCTTTGGCAGTGAGGGAGTGGATACCTCAGGAGAAAACTATAAGCATGGTGAACTTGTAAGCGTTGGCTCCAAGGGCGTACTGGAAAAACCTCTGATGCCCGGAAAATATGCGTTCAATACCGATGCGGGCAAGGTGGTACTTGTTCCCACAACTAATATCATCTTAAAGTGGAACAAAACTGAAACCGGTGATCATAAGTATGATGAGAACCTAACGGAAGTGGATATTATCACCAAGGATGCCTTTGAGCCATCCCTTCCGCTGTCCGTAGTCATGCATATTGACTATAAGCAGGCACCATGGGTCATTCAGCGCTTTGGTGATATCGGAATGCTGGTAAACCAGTCTCTTGATCCACTGGTTAGTGCATATTTCAAAGATGTGGCCCAGACAAAGACGCTCATCGAACTGATACAGGAGCGAAGCGCCATTCGTGAACGGGCTGTTCTTGAAATGAAGGAGAAGTTTCAAAAATATAATCTTCAACTGGAGGAGGTTTTAATTGGTACGCCTAAAACGACAGTAGCCGATACCCAGATTGAGAACATTCTGATGCAGCTTCGGGAACGGCAGATTGCCGAAGAAAAAAAGGTCACCTACCAGAAGCAGCAGTCAGCAGCGGAAAGTGAGAAATCCCTGCGTGAAGCCCAGGCGATTGCGGAACAGCAGAGTTTCCTTACGAAATCCAAGATTCAGATTGAAATTGAGGGTAACAATGGTGCGGCTCTTGCAAGCCGTGCAGAACAGGAATCCAACCAGATCATTGCTCTTGCAAAGGCCAATGCTTCCAAAATCAAGCTGGAGGGTGAAGCGGAGGCTTCAAAAGAATCGAATGTCGGTCTGGCAAAGGCACAGGCCATTGAGGCACAGGTCAAAGCTTACGGCGGTGCCGAATACCGTGTCATTCAGGAGGTCACTGATAAATTGGCGGATGCTGTTAAAAATGCAACCGTGGATATCGTTCCCAAAACTGTTGTTCAGATGGGAAGTGGAGATAACGGTTCAGGAGGCAGCTCCGGCGGGAGCGGCACCGTCATGGATACCCTGCTGAAATTCATCACATTGGATAAACTGGGCGTATCCCTGCAGCATATTTCTGAGCCGTCCGCTGCCCCACAGGCAGATAAGCCAGTGATTAAGTCAGAGCAAGGTGAAGATGCACAGGAAAAACAGCCGGAAACCGACTAAAACAAACGCATTATATCGGGTTGGGGTATTACAATCCTGTTATACTTAGCTCAGAAAGGAGACAGGATGGACTATTTAAAAGGAATGAATCATGCAATTGACTATATTGAAAGCAATTTGGATGGAGAGATTGATTACTCCACAGTGGCAAAGCTGGCTTGTTGTTCAATCAGCTGTTTTCAACGAATGTTTTCGTATATTGCTGACATACACTTGTCAGAATACATTCGGCGCAGACGGATGACATTAGCTGCATTTGAATTGCAAAGCACCAATGTTAAAGTCATTGACCTTGCTGTTAAATATGGTTATGAATCCCCGGATTCTTTTTCCCGTGCATTTTTGAATGTTCATGGAGTAATTCCCTCTGTGGCACGCAATACCGGGAAATCTTTAAAAGCTTATCCTCGTATTACCTTTCATATTTCTATTAAAGGAGATGCTGAGATGAATTACAGGATTGAGAAGAAAGAAGCGTTTCGAATTGCAGGTATAAAAAAGCATTTTCATGCACCGGAGGATGATCCGGGTGCTGTGGACAAATTCTGGAAGGAAGTTTTTGAAAATGGGACTTATGAAGAATTAATGGCTTTATCAAGTGGTGATCCAAAAGGCGTTCACGGTTTCATAGAAGTGATGAGTGAGGAAAAAGTGGACTATACCATTGCCTGCATTACTGATAAAGAGCCACCGGAGGGCATGGACAGCTTTGTTATAACTGAATCAACCTGGGCTGTTTTCCAGATTGAAGGTCCGGTGAATAAAGCAGTGGAAGATGCATGGAAGCGTATTTTTAGTGAATGGCTGCCTGTATCTGGATATCAGTATGCTGAAACGGTGGATATTGAATGCTTCCCATATAAGGGGAACAGAGGAGCAGCTGATTTCAAATTTGAGATATGGCTTCCGGTAATAAAAATGTAAATATCGTATTAATATAGATGATGCCGCCCAAATACCAGCAGGTCCGGGCGGCATCATTTTTAAATAGTTCCTGTTACCGGCTCCCTCCGCCGCCACCGCCGGAGAAACCTCCGCCACCTCCTGAACTGACTCCCCCGCCGGTTCCTGCTATATTTGAAGCCGGAGATGCAGCGTTTGAAATATGGTGTGTCATGGTCATTAAATAGAACATACTGTAGGAATTGCAGCCGTATGTGCCTGCGAAGGAGTCAAAATGTTCCGGATCAAGGGCTTTCATACTTTGAAGAACCCGCTCTCCAATTTGGAACAGTGCGGCAAACACAAGATAATCTCCCCACAGTGCGCCCTGAGATGTCTGACCGTTACTTTGTCCTTCCATATCCATCAGATATTTTTGAAATCCAAGTATACGGACAGCCTGCTCAAAACCAGAGGCAGTGAATCGAAGAGAGCTTTTTAAGTCTGCTGCAGCATTCAAGTCCATTAATTCATTATCCCCTTCCAGTTTCACTCTGCTTTCCCATGCAGTGAGCTTCTTATAAAACTCTTCTGACCGTTTTCCAAGGTCAGAGGTCCAAAGAATGTTGCTTTCATCGGATTCACTGAATAAAATCATGTACAGTGTATACTCCACGGAGGGTCCTTGCGGCTGAGTCTGTGTAAATACAATGGCTTCTTCTTCCTTAATTTTTCTGTCATTCGTATTTTCACGCTTTTCCATGCGGATATACCCTTTCTCCTGCCAGCGGATGAGATATGCACCCATAAGATTTTCTAAGGTAATCCCCTTGCGGAGCAGCTTCATGGCGGAATATACAGCGGGTATGCTGCCGTCAAAAGGGATGGACCAGCTGGCGTTTATCTGTTTCATTGCAGGAAGCCGCATAACTGTTCCGTCTGCCAGCTTGTATCGGGAATAAAAGAATGCAATGGGAATGATGGCCATAATAATAGCCGCCCCTAAAATGGCAAAGATAATATACATAGCTGTATCTGAATTATCGTTATCTGCTTTTTTCTGCAATTTTTCAAAAGACATATCTGCTTTTTGTGCTGCCGGAAATAAGCTTCTGTCAAAGCGGCAGAGTACATTCGCATAATCACTTTTTCCCAAAGCTTCTGAAGAAAAGACAGTAAGACTGCCATCGCTGTTGATTTCCACTTCTCCTTTAAAACCATAACCCCAGATCCGCGCGTTGTCTGCTGTTAATTGTGTATCAGGCATCCGGATCTTAATATAGGCTGATCCCGGAGCGCTTGAAAGCTCTGATATAAACTGATGATAAAATCCGGCGTAATCGCCATAATCTTTGACTAATCCCTCAATCGTATATTGTATGGTATATTGATGGTTACCATAATTTCCAATGCCCCAGCAGAGTTC
>JAEWPQ010000201.1 GCA_023460575.1 Bacillota bacterium | reverse complement strand
GCTTCCTGTACCCAGCCAAATGTTCTCTCAGCCACATTTCATTCCTCACTGTAGTTTTCTTACAGTATAGCATAGGGAAAGCAGATAGGCAAAATATTTTGATCTGCATCTCCCCTCCCTGTACCGCAATACATCTAATAATTTTATGTAAAACTATGGTAAATTTTTGTCATTTATTATATAATATACGGAAATAACATCGTTATTCGCCAAAATGTAACATCATATTCGACTACTTTAGACATCGGTGCATGGAATAAAAACTTATAAAGAAAGCAGTCGTTCCAACCAACAAAAAGGAGAAACGAATGAAATCAGTTTATTTCAAAGACAGCCGCACTGCTCTTGATGCTGTGAACAATAGCAATGCCGCTTTTGTATTATTTTGTGCACCTTCCGCTGTGCATGAATTATCACAACTAGTCAAGCAATCCACCGTCTTATGTTCAGCAGCAGGTGAATATTGTTCCCAGGGTTATCAAAACGGTATTATTTCAGGATTCGAATACGATCCACAGATGGCCGAAATTGTACCGATTGATCCGGTTCCTGCCCTGAGCATAAAAGACATGAAACAGGCCTATCAGAAAGTAAAGAATAACCCAAACGCATTTTTACTGTTGTTATGTGAAGGTCTGTCTAAAATTGAGGAGAAGATAATCACATCCCTCTATTTTATGGACAAGGATTTTAAGGTGATCGGAGGTTCCGCCGGAGACGATTTATCTTTTACAGAAACTCCTGTTTATATCGGAAGGGAAAAGGTACATAGCGTGGGTTTGTTCTTTGACTGTAAAAGAAGAACTTATTTAGCAAAGGAGAACATTTACAGGCCATCCGGTAAAGAAATGCTGGTAACCGATGCTGACCCTATGAACAGAATTGTAAGATCCTTTAACGGCATTCCTGCAAGTACAGAATATGCAAAAAATCTTGGAGTTAATGAAAGGGATTTAAATAATCATTTCATGAACCACCCGTTAGGTATTGAATACGATTCAGAAATCTATATTGCATCACCCCAAAAGATAAACGGGAATCAGTCACTGTCTTTTTACAGTCAGATCATGCCCAATTCTTTTGTGAAGATTTTAGAACCGTTATCGCCTGAAGAGGTCATTAAGGAAACGCTGAAGGAAATTCCCTTTAAGCCTCAGTTTCTATTGGCAATTAACTGCATATTGAGATGTCTCAAATTCCAGCAGGAAGGTCTGTGGCCGGTAATTGATCAGAACCTGACCGGTGCATGCCAGAATACGACCGGATTTATCAGTTATGGCGAACAATTTTATCAGCGACACGTGAACCAGACCATGATACTGCTGGCAATAGAATAGGAGGCTGCTATGTTTAAATATGGGTATGAAAAGAAAACATTAAACGATACTCAAAATAAAACCGAAGATATACAGGAATTAATTGGTGATTTGGCATTTGATGCTGGCCGAAACATGAATGGTCTCCTAAAAGAAGAGGGAAACTTAACTCACGGATTAAATGAGCTTCTGGCAGGGACTGAATTTACACTGAATGAAATACACAAGGTTGAAATGCAGCTGAAACGTCTTGATGACAGCATAAATATAACAAATGATTCGGTAGATGCCGTATCCGGCAGTTTAAAATTATCCGCGGAGGCAATTGAGGATACGCGGAATGCTTACTTTCGTATGTCAGGAAAGATGGATGAGGTTTCAAATGTATTTAAAGATTTCTACAGCCTGTTCGAATTGCTGAAGCTTCAATATAATGAGATAACCGGATTTACCAATATGATAACCAGCGTTGCCCAGCAGACCAGGCTATTGTCTTTTAACGCATCCATAGAAGCTGCCAGAGCCGGCTCAGCAGGTGTGGGATTTGCCGTTGTATCAAATGAAATAAAAAAGCTTTCTGATGAATCCCAGAAAAATGCTGACGATATCATTGAGTCACTTAAAAACATGACGGAAACCTTCGAAAAACTGATTGAGAAATCCAGTGACGGAGGAAAGGTTGTTGAAGAAGCAAAATCTATGGTTGACGAATCTGAAAAACTGATCGACGGAATTGTAGATGCTGAAAATCATGTAGGGGTTAAAGTTACTCATGTAAAGGAATCTCAAAGCACCAATTTAGAGGCAGTGAAAAATATTACAGAAAACATGGCAAATGTGGCTCACAAATCGACTGAGGAACGACTTAAGTTAAATGAACTGGTGACAGGCGTCAACCGAAAAACAAGATTTTATTCCTATATTTTAAATCATTTAGATCAGATAAAAAACATAATCAAAAGCTGTACGGCAAAATAACTGGTTACAGCCTTTTTCTCCTGGGCCAGACAGTTGTATATTTCTTTCAGAAATAATGCTCCCGTCTGGTCCGAATTCTGGCAGGCAAAGAAAGTTATTCATCCGCCTCTTCTTTATAGGAGGGTTGTGCAGCAATGGGTCTTACTGTTATCCCGTTAATCTCCACATGTTCGCTTATCCCGATAACAATACAGGGGCGCCCCTCAATCATCCGGTTCTCCACCAGGTAGGTTTTATCCGGAGCCACCTTTATGCTCACATCCGTGGTTTTGATTTCAAAGCTTCTTGCGTTTACGATATTGGAGGCAAGGAATCCCGGATTCTTTTCCTGTTCTTCCTTTATAAAACGCTGTTCTAACTCCTCAAGCTTCTCTTCAGATGCGCCGTTGTTTTCCAAAAGCTTCTTCATCTGATATTTATCAATCGTAAAGGGAGCCGGTTCATCCTTTGTTTCTTCCAGCATCTCATTGATGGTTTCATGAATGTTCTTTACTGTCTCAAAATCACAGTTTTCTCCCAGAGTTTCCTCAATCATCGTCTGAAATGTCTCCTTCTGGCTCTTTGCAGTCATAGGAATCACACAGCCTAAGAGCTCATCAATGAGACGCTCCGGCAGCAGTTCCGGATTCTTGGAATAATAAACAAGTCCGTGAATGTCCGTGTTGCGGTCCGTAAATGCCGGAAATAAAAAGCCTGTTTCCGGAGCCTCCACGATCCAGTCCCTGTTCCTGTTCTCGATTACATTAGCCTGGGAATTATAACAGAGTCCTGCCTTTGACAGCTTTACCGGGCAGATGGTACACTGGATAAATTCGTAGACAAAATCAGAGGCGTCGTACATCTCAAGCCCGTCTGAAGATCTTGCCGGTATATCATAGGCGCAGTGAATCAGAATTATGTAATAGTTCTCACCGTAATCATAGCTTGCAATGACTTTATCGTAAAACTCCTCAATCAGGCTGTCATCCTTTAACTGGCTGTCTCTCAGCTTTAACAGGAAATTCTGGGTACCTCCCTCTTCCTCTGTATGGAGGGGAAATTCCATATTCACCAGATTCTTTCCAAGCGTACCTGAGAGGGCGCTTTTAAAAATGGTGAAATATTTAAAGGCCTCCTCTTCCGGAAGAGAGAGAAAGGCCTCCTTTAACTCTGTCCGTTTATTCTTTTCTGCGTCTACATAACAGCCGCAGATCCGGCTGATGGCGCAGTTGGCTGGCGTAAAAAGCTTTTTTAACTCACTTGCTTCCTTCTTATTCATGAAAGATGTTCTCCTGTCTTATTGCTGTCTGTTTCCTTGGATATCGCCAAAAAGCCCACACACCAAAGGTCTGTGAGCTTTTTAATTCTATTTATTTCTCTGCTTTCCACAATCCGTGAAGATTGCAGTACTCATAGGCTGCCAGGACCTCATCGCCTTCGCACATCATGAATTTTGCCACCGGTTTGTCACCCGGGCTTAAGATCTTTCTCTGGTTACCCATCTTTGTCTCTAATACAATCCAGCCAATGAAATGTTCAGGAAGCATAGGATGTTCTACAGAACCAACCGTAACAGTAACGCTCTGACCATCGATTTCAATAATCGGAACATGTTTTTCAGTCGCCGCATCTGTGGTATTAGCTTTCATCTCCTGCATGTTGTCTCCGCAACAGGTAATGGTGCCGCCTTTTTCTTCTACAACCGCTACAATATTTCCGCAATGATTACACTTTAAAAACTTCATGTGAATACCCTCCTTTTTCTTCTGACTGCTGTAAAACTGCATGGTAATTATACCATAAATTCCACAATCTTACAACAAAATCCTCCGCTATCCGATTGACCAGTTCTGGCTCTGATTCTGTAAGTCAGTCATATGGCGGTAGATCCCTCCATTCTTATAAAGAGCTTCAGGGCTCCCCTCTTCCGCCACTTTTCCGTCTTTTAAAACCACGATTTTATCCGCCTGGGCAACCGTTCTCATCCGGTGGGCGATAATGAGAACGGTTTTACTGCGTATCAGATTTGATATGGCACTCTGTATCAGAGATTCGTTTTCCACATCAAGAGAAGCGGTTGCTTCATCAAGAATAATGACAGGCGCATCCTTTAATAAAGCTCTTGCAATGGAGAGCCTCTGCCGCTCTCCTCCGGAAAGTGCTGACCCATTCTCACCGATCCTGGTCTGAAAGCCTTCCGGCAGACGGCTGATAAAATCCATACACTGGGCAGCTTCTGCCGCTTTCATCACCTCTTTGTCTGATGCATCCTTTCTTCCGATCCGGATATTTTCCATGACTGTGTTATTAAAGAGCATGACATCCTGAAATACCACAGAGATGTGCTTTAAAAGGTGTTCGGGATCAATCTCCTTTACATCTGCGCCTCCAATTGTGACTCTTCCTTTTTCCACATCCCAGAAACGGGCTGCCAGTCTGGCTGCTGTACTTTTTCCTCCGCCTGAGGGACCTACCAGTGCGGTAACCTGGCCCTGTCTGGCGCAAAAGGACACCTCCTCTAAAACAGTCTCGTTCTGATGGTAGGAAAATCCCACATGATCATAAACGATATCGTATCCATTCAGCTCTTTTGTCTCTGCTCCATCCTGTACCGGTTCCTCCTCAATGGCCCTCATCCGCTCAACCTGCAGCAGTGTGGAATAAACAGCTGATAAATTATTTAAGCTGCCTGTGAGCGGACCATAGATGCGGGTAGCCGCAACCATAAAAATGAGAAATACCATGAGATCCAGCTTCCTCTCCGTCATGAGAAACGCACCAGAAAGAACCGTTGTTGCCATTCCAAGACGTAATACCATCTGGGATGCCGTCACTAAGCTGCCATTTAAGGTTTCCATTTTGACGGTGCCCTTTTCCACTGCAATGATTTTGGAATCTAATTCCTTTAAATAAGACTCTCTCTGATTGTTTGCCTTGATATCCTGAATATTTTCAATACACTCCTGGATTCCATCGGAGGCCGCCAGCTTCTTACATTTTTCCCTCCGCTCCAGCCGGTCAATGACTGGCCTGGTACCTGCTGAAAGCATAAATGCCGCGGGTATCACCCACAAAAGCGCCACTGCCATCTTCCAGTCCAGAAAAAACATTCCCAGTCCCACAAAAGCGGTGGAAAGAAGCGCACCGATGAGCTCCGGAATAAAATGGGAGAATGCAGTCTCCATCCAGGCACAGTCTGCCATAATGGTGGTTGTTAAATCTGCTAAATCACGTTTGCCAAAAAAAGAAAGGGGGATTTTTCTTAATTTCTCCGCCAGCCGGATACGTAAATTGGCACTTTCCTGATAGGAGGCCAGGAACGTTTTGTTATACTGGATATATTGAAGAACAAAAATAAGGAGGAGAAAGAGCACGCTCATTCCAATAAACCCCAAAAGTCCCATTTCCGTTCCTTTTTCTCCTGTGACAGGCATCAGCAGCTTCTCAAGAAAAAGAATTAAAAGTCCCATGGGAAAAATAAGTCCCACATTCGCCGCTGCACAGGCTAAAACTGCTCTGGCAAGATCTTTTCCTCCCTGCTCACTGAGCGCAAACCGTCTCTGTAAATACTTACTCATGCTTTTCACCTACTTTCCATGAAACTGAGGTCTGATAATCCCTCCACATAGCGGCATACAGCCCCTGTCTGTGAATCAGTTCCTCATGACTTCCTTCCTCTTCTATCCTCCCCTGGTTCATGACTAAAATCCGGTCTGCCCCCCGGACAGTGGAAAGGCGGTGGGCAATCATCAGTACTGTCTTTCCTTTTACCAGGGTTTCAAAGGCTTTCTGAATCTGATATTCATTGTCAGGATCCGCAAATGCCGTTGCTTCATCAAGAAGAACGATAGGGGCATTTTTAAGCACGGCTCTGGCTATGGCAATTCGCTGGCATTCTCCTCCTGATAAGTAGACACCCCTGGTTCCCACCACAGTCTCATACCCATCGGGGAATTTGTCAATAATGTCCTGACAGCAGGCTGCTTTTACCGCCTGCTCTACTTCCTCTCTCGATGCTTGTGGTCTTGCAGCCCGGATATTATTAAGGATGGTATCTTTAAAGAGATGGCTGTCCTGAAATACAAAACTGATATTCTCCATCAGTTTTTCCGTATTCATTTCCCTGATATCCACGCCTCCAACACAGATACTGCCATCATCTACGTCATAAAAGCGGGGGATAAGGCTGGCTGCTGTCGTCTTTCCGCCTCCCGATGGACCTACAATTGCCACAGTGGCTCCCTGGGGGATTAGAAACGACACATTCCGTAAGGCAGGCTCCTTTCCACTTTCATAGGAAAAGGTAACATTTTTAAATTCCACAGAAGAATTTCCGGGAATTTTCGGTTGATCCGGCTCTTTTAACGGCGGCTCTTTTACAATGGCCATTACCCGGTTTAAGGCATCTTTTGCTTTTAAGGTATTCTCACTGGTCCACATGATTTTATCCATCATGGTAACACAGACAGGTGTGAACAGTACATAGAAGAGAATATCCAGAACAACCTTAAGGTAAGAGGCACCATATCCTAAATCCGCAGTCAGAACAACCCCTGCCGGAATGAGAAAAGCGAAAATTCCATTGATGCTTACGGTATAGGCACACATGGGAATCCGCAAAGAAACGGTATAGGTAACGGCCCAGTTTTTATAGCGGAGAATGGCTTCATGAAAATTTTTAAAGGAAAAAATACTTTGCTGAAATGTTTTCACAACCGGGATCCCCCTCACATATTCCACAGCCTCATTGTTCATATCCTCTAAGGCGTTCTGGTACTGTGTCATGGCATTTTCCATGTTTCCCATCATTACCCGGGTTAAGACAAAGAGTCCGGCTGCCATGGGCAGAAGACTGATTAAGCCAAACCTCCAGTCAAAAAACAAAAGGAGCAGTAACACCGCGGCCGGGGTTACCATCGCCCCCGTTAAATCGGGAAGCTGGTGGGCCAGATATGTTTCCGTCTGTCCTGCCCCGTCATCAATGATCCGACGCAGTTTTCCGCTACCCGCCCGTTTCACGTATCCTACAGGAAGCTTTGTTAAATGATGAAGGGCAACTGTCTTCATATTCCTGGCTGTACGGAATGCAGATAAATGAGTGCACATAAGAGCACCGAAATAAATGAGCATACTGCCAAGCGCAGCTGCCACAGCATACCATCCATAAGTAATCATCCCACCCGCTGCGCTGATATCCGGCCAGGCTGTTACTGCTGCTTTCACCGCCTTCCACATAAATACATACGGAAACAGTCCAACAACAGCACTGATTCCGGACAGAAGGCAGCCGAGCCACGTTAAATATTTGTAATTTCCTGCAAACGTCAGAAGTGTGACCTTCCCGGTATCCGGAAGCTCTGTCATCAGATTCTTTTTTTCTTCCACCTTTTTTTCCTCCTTAGGCATATCCTGATCAGCCATTAGTTAGCTATGACTAATCAATATTCAAAATAATATGGAGCATTAAAGCCCCATAATTTTTTTCCAGCCCGCATGCTGGAATGTTCCAAGTACCAGCCCGTAAGACAGGGCCTTTTCCCTGGGAACGTCATGTGCTACAAACTCCCAGAGCTGCTGAAAAAACGAACGGGACAAAATATGAATGATGGTGCTGTCAATATCCATGACCTCATGCCCCAATTCCTTCATCGCCTTAACAAATTCCCAGGTCGAGGCTTCTTCAATTTCAGTCAGCTGGCTTAAGTAGCTGTCACAGTATTCTTTGCTGCTTTTACAAAAAATCAGTTTAAATAAATCAAACCGGTCATAAACATAATCCACCATCCATGGAATGTTTTCGTCTGAGACCACATCAAGGGCTGCTGCCTGTTTTTCGGGAGGCAGAGCGGAAAAATCCACATGCATCTTTCTGTATCCTTCCATCAGCCCGTCTGCAGCATCTCCGGTCAGTTCCTCAAAAAGCGCCTCCTTGCCCGGAAAATAACCGTAAATCGCTCCGGTTGTTACACATGCCGCTCTGGCAATCCGCCTTAATGAAGCCCCTTCGTACCCGTATTTTAAAAACTCCTGTTTCCCCGCTTCCAGGATAGCGAGGCGTGTATCATTTCCCTGAGTACCCATTTATTCTCCTTTATAACACCGTTATATAACAATGTTATTATCATACAAAAAATGCAGGGCGTCAACACGCCCTGCCGGTTATTTTTTCTCAATAACATTTATAATCTATTATTAAAGCTGATCGGACGCATTAGAAAGCCGGAATTCCATAATCTGTTCTTTTAACATCTGCATCTGACTTAACAGTTCTTCGCTGGTGGCGGCGCTTTCTTCTGCTGTTGCTGAGTTTGCCTGGGTAACCATGGAAATCTTTTGCATACCGTCTTCCAACTGGGCAACACTGTCTGCCTGGCTCTTTAATGACTGGGATACCTTGGACACAAGGGTATCGATGGTATTGGTCTGCTCCACGATCTTATTAAATACCTGGGCAGTTGATTCGGTGTTTTGTTTTCCCTGTGCAACAGATTCCATTGTGCTGTGTATCAAATCCGTTGTCTGTTTTGCTGCATCAGCACTTTTTCCAGCCAGTTCTCTCACTTCATCGGCAACAACGGAGAAACCTTTTCCTGCCTCTCCTGCACGGGCTGCTTCAATGGCTGCATTTAATGCCAGAATATTGGTCTGGAAAGCAATATCATCAATAATATGAATGATCTCCTGAATCTTCTTGGAAGAAGAATCAATGCTAGCCATGGATTCCAGCAGCTTTTTCATCTCCTCATCTCCCTGTCTGGTCTCAAGGATAGCGGCCTCCGTCATATTCTTTATGGTAAGGGAATACTCGGCATTATCCTTAATATGGGTGGATACCGTCTCCAGGGATAAGCTTAAACTCTCCGTGGTAGCCGACTGTTCCGTTGAATTGGCGGCCAGATTCTGTCCTCCCAAAGCGACCTGGGAAGAGCTTGCACCTACCTGGTCTGCAGAGCAGGCAATGTTATACAGCGTCTTGTTGAGAGAAGACAAAATCTTCTCAAGAGCAGTCTGAATGGGAATAAAATCACCCATGTACACCACGGAACTTGTCACTGTCAAATCATTATTTGCCACAGCATCTAACACATGGGAAATATCCATAATGTAAGACCTTAACTCTTTGATGGTATTGTGAAGTGCAAGAACCAGACGGGCACTCTCATCTTTTCCTTTGGTAAGCTCCACATCCTCCTGCAAATCTCCATGTGCCAGACGCTCAATACGCTGTGTCACTTCAATAATCGGCTTTGTAATCCGCTGTGCAAATGCTCTTATAATTAAATTGGAAGCTGCGAGGAGAACCAGACCGGTAAACACGCACATAAAAAGCGTGAAGCGGACATTTCCTTCAATCTGTGTCAATGGCGTAGTTACTGCAACAGACCAGCCCTCCGGGCCGTCCAGAGGAATGTATCCCACCAGGCGGCGGACTCCCTTGTAATAGCTGAAGCCCGTATCTGTCTTTCCTGCCATCATCTCCTGAAAAATCTTAGCCGTTGGTTTATAGGATGAATCCTGTTTTGCAAGTTCGAGATAATTTTTCGGATTGATTACATTCTCGACGTCGGGATGAATGACGGTCCTTCCCTCTTTATTTACTACAAATGCGTATCCGCTTTCTCCAATTTTAATCTTTGTAAGCTCATCACTGAACGCTTTGTAAGGAAGCAGACCATAAAGTACTTTTCCGGTGCTGCCAATGGGTGCACCGATATAGAACATTAAATTATTATCTCCCTTAATGAACGGACTGGAAATATAGGTTACTCCGCTGACAGCCTGCTTGAAAAATTCCTGATCAGCTATCTGGTCTCCCATATCATTGCCCCCCTTGGAATCGGCAATCGCAATATACTCAAAACCGGAAGCCTGAGCTTCTTCTTCCAGAAGGCGCTTCTGTTCTGCAGCAGAGGTTTTACCATCTGTAAGAAAACTCTTTGATGCTGTGATCTTAACCTGGTTCCGGTAGATGTCAAGCACTGAGTCAATCCCCTGCTGATACGATGCTGCCAGATAAGAAGAGCTTTTCTTTGCTTCTGTCAGAGAACTCTGATAATAGAAAAATGATGATATTGCTGTTAAAAACGTTACTGTAGAAACCAATAATAATGAAATAAAAAGTATAAGCTTATTTTTTAAGTACTTCATAAATCCTAGTGCCTCCTCCGTAATAAAATCCGAAAACCAAATTCTTCTCTGTCCTGTGATTTCCGGAGAAAAAAAAGGAGATTACTCCCCTTTTTTTCATATATCCCCAGTATATTCCTTTTTTCGTCATGTGTCAAAAAGGTTTTACAAAATTTGCACTGATTTATTGATAAAAATTTGCACTGCTGGCTACACTCTTGCCTGTGTGTTTCAGCTAAGCTTAAACTTCCCGACTTCATCCCTAAGCGTCTGGGCCTGAGCGGCCAGTTCTTCGCTGGAAGCAGAACTTTCCTGTGCAGTAGCCGCATTGGACTGCACCACTGCTGATACCTGGTTAAGTCCCAGTGCCATCTGTTTTGCCGATTCTGCCTGTGATCTTGATGCAGCTTCGATTTCACCAATGACCTGTTCAACAAAACCAGAGCTCACCGCAACCTCATTTAAGGTCTCAGACGTAATACCAACCAGCTTTTCTCCTCTCGAAACGGTATCTGAAGAGTGCACAATGATGGCTACAGTCTGTCCTGCTGCCTGTGCTGATTTTTCAGCCAGACTGCGGACCTCGTCAGCAACTACTGCAAATCCCTTCCCGGCTTCACCTGCTCTGGCAGCTTCCACTGCCGCATTTAAGGCAAGGATATTCGTCTGGAAGGCGATATCTTCAATTACTTTTGTAATGCTGTTTATTTTATCGGAGGAACTGCTGATATCTTTCATGGCTGTTCTTAGCTGTTCCATAAATTCATTGCTCTTTGAAAGTCCCTGTGCTGATTGAATGACAGACTCTGCTGCTTTTTTCACTTTCTCCAGATTCAATTCCGCCTGCTCTGACATTCCTTCAATGGAAGCACTTAATTCTTCAATGGTGGCTGCCTGTTCCGCCGAACCTGAAGCCAGAGTCTGAGCTCCCTGGGATACCTGATCCGCTCCGATCCCCACCTCATCTGCACTTGCCTGTATTAACTTCAAAGTGTGGTTTAGCGACTGGGAAATGGTTAAAAGTGCATCTTTTACAGGCGCAAACTCCCCTTTATAATCCTGATGAAGCTCTATCTGCATATTTCCGTCCGCCATCACTTCAAGCACCTGGGTTATCTCGCGGATATATTCGATATACCGGTTTAACTGGACTACCGTGCGGTTTAATGCAAACGCCATCTGCCCGGTCTCATCACTGGAGCTTACATCTGCCGAAATATCCAGCCTGCCGTCAGCGATCAAGTCAGCTGTTTTGGTCAGCTTCTTAATTGGTGCAACGATCATTTTGGAAATTAGCAGAATCATGACAACTACCACCAGCACTGCAATCCCAAATACCCCAATCATAGAGACTGTAATTGCCCTGTAACCCTGATAAAATTCATTCACCGGAAGTCCGGCAGCTACAGTCCAGCCCGTATCTCCCACCTTACGCACATACCCCTCAGCATCTGACTGTTTTGAGGTAAAGGAAAGGAATCCTTCCGAAGAGGAGGTAAGAGCATCTTTCATGTTCTGTGACATATCCAAATCGGCAATTTTTTTATTTACCATCTCCTTGTCCGGATGGTAAATAACCTGTCCTTCTTTTGATGTAAGTATGTAAAATCCGGTATCTCCAAGCTGGTATGAGCCAATGGTTTTTACTAGTCCATCCAAAGAAAAGTCAATTCCTACGGCTCCTATGATTTCTTTGCCATCTGTTCCAAAAACAGGGGCTATAATACTTACAATCTGGGCCTTTGTTGCGAAATCCTCAAAAGGCTCTGTCATAATTGTACTTCCCGAATCTACCAGGCGCTGATACCACGGACGTTCTGTGACATGATAAGTCTGATCAGACACAAAGCCGTCTGACTGGGCCAGCTGGCTGGAATCTATGTCTGCAATCCAGAAAGCCACAATAGAATCCTTATCTTTCTCATAAGACCGGACCATGGTCTGTTTGATATCATCAAATCCTGATTCCGATGTAATGACTGTACCTGGCTTTAAATCCTGAAAGAATTTTTGAAACATCACCGTATCTGACAGCTGGCCGGCTTTGTGTTTATATTGATTAAAGTATCCTTCCATCTCCTCAGCCGCCACCTGTGATTTTGCAATCAACTCTTTTTCAGTCATTTCTTCCACACTGGATTTTACCAGAAACAAGATGACCGCACCCACAATACAAAAGGACAGAATGACAGGGATTCCGACGAAAAAAAGTATTTTAGTCAGAAGACTTTTAAAACCAAATTTGTGATTCTTTCTCACGTTTTTTTCTGAAGCATGCTCCGACATAGTTATCTCCTTTTTATTTAACATATTGCTGGGCGTGCAGTACTCTCAGCTCTCCTGCTTTTTAGCAGGATACTGGAAATGCTGTTGTAAAAGTGTTGCATAAAATACACGCCGATAATATTCGCAGTATACTTGATACTGCGCATGTTAAAAAAAGGCTTTGATTTATCTATGTTTTTTCATATTGACGCTGAAAAATGACGGTATAAGGATTTGTACCTCTGCATAAAAATAAACACTCTATTATACTTAACAGCATATAGCATACTTATTTTATTAAATATATTAACTGACGTAAATTTTGACGGCTTAACTGGTGATTTAAATAAAGCAGGCAATTTTAAGCTTAAAAACAATGTTTAATTTATAACAATATACATATTTCTACATAATATACTATTATTTGACAATTAATTTAGGGTGTTGTATAATAAAAATATGTCATTTTTTCATCAATATTCACTACGCAGTATCAAGTATACTGCGTATATTTTGTATATTTTACCAATAAAACTATCTGAAAAGTATGTAATAAACAAATTATCTCTTCCTATAAAAAACAGCTTCCCAGCTGCAATAATAGCACACGGAAAGCTGTTTTTTTATTAAGTTTTGATAAATGTTCCCCAGGCAATGGGATTTGATTCTGCCGCTTCTGCCTTTACAGGTTTTAAATAATCCAGTAATTTTCATTACATACAATCCGTCTGTATGTTTCAAACTTAGACCATTTATTATGGAAAGCAATTTTATTACCAGCCATATTTTTATATTCTTCCAGACAGTTTAACAGATCTTCTTTGGAACCAATTTTTAAAGCAAAGCCTCTTTCATCCAGAATCGGCAACCCGGAATAAGCATAATCCTCAAGGCTTATGATATCCAGGATTGTTCGGTTTCGCACAAGAACTGCCACGGAATCTTCCAAAGATATTACATCAAAAAAGTCCGGATATTGGAAACTGTCTCCCGAAACAGGGACGAAGTCACCCTGGCGGTACGTAGTCTCTTTTGTCTTCTGTCTGGAAAGGAAAGCATTTTCCAGATTAAAATAGAACTCTTCAAAAATATATCCGCCTGCCCGTAGTCCGCCGTTTTCAAAATAGGGCTTTTCTTCCTGGCCCTCCACATGCTCCACCACTCCGCAGGCTGATGTCATATGGCTGATCCTGTCAATCAAAATCAGTTCCCCAAGAGTTTTGTTTCTTTTAAATTCATCAACCGGAAGCCTTTGGGAAAATTCAAGCAGACAGGAAGCAATCTCATTCTTACCGATCTCCCGTGCGGGTAAATGTTCACCTGTATTAATATCCACACGGTAATCAATGCGTTTTACCACAGCCGGCAGCATTCTTGTTCCCAGCTTCAGCAGATAATCATTTCCCTCCTTAAGGGGTGCTTCGTCCATCCATAGGATGGAAGCCTTCACTTCTTTGCTAACCGGCAGCTGATCCTGGTCCGTAAGAACACTTCCCCGGCTCACATCCACCTCTCTGTCAAGCTGTATGGTAACTGCCTGACCTGCAGCTGCCTGGTCAGATGACCGGTCTCCCACCAGAATGCTTTTTACCTTAGCTGTCTCATTTCCGGGAAGAATTGTAAGGCTTTGACCGACTGAGACGGTTCCTGATTCCACCTGTCCCTGAAAACCGCGGAATTCATGGTCCGGACGGCACACTCTCTGAACAGGCATATAAAAACCGCTTCCATCCTCCTCGGCGACTTCTGTCTGCTCCAGACTGGAAAGCAGCGTTTCTCCCTGATACCAGAGCATATGATCTGATTTTACCGTTACATTATCCCCTTCTGTGGCGCTGACAGGAATTATGGTCACATGCTTTAAAGACAATTTCTCTGTCAGATCTGCAATACTCCGGCTGATCTCTTCAAAACGTTCCTGGCTGTAATCTGCCAGATCCATCTTGTTGACTGCAAAGATAAAATGACGGATTCCCATGAGGGAACAGATCCTTAAATGACGCCTTGTCTGTACCAGAACACCCTGCTTCGCATCCACGAGAATGACTGCTAACTGGGCGAAGGAAGCCCCTACCGCCATATTTCTTGTATATTCTTCATGCCCCGGCGTATCCGCCACAATAAAGCTTCTTCTTTCCGTTGTAAAATACCGGTAAGCCACATCAATGGTAATCCCCTGCTCCCGTTCTGCCATCAGACCGTCTAATAGAAGAGAATAATCAATCTCACCGCCTCTGGAGCCCACCTTACTGTCAAGCAG
>JAEWPQ010000200.1 GCA_023460575.1 Bacillota bacterium | reverse complement strand
GAACTGGCCAGGAAGGTAAATGACCATATTGTCGGTTTTCGCAGAAACGATATCGAGGAGTTAAAGCGCCGTGAGGCAGATCTTCACTACCGCGGTTACGATATCGACTCTTATCTTTTAAGCTGCGAGTGTCCTCGCTTTGGAAGTGGCGAAGCGAAAGGAATCGTCAAGGAATCTGTCCGGGGTACCGATGTTTTCGCAATGGTGGATGTCACTAATTACAGCATATCCTATACTGTGAACGGATATACAAACCACATGTCTCCTGACGATCATTTTCAGGATTTAAAGCGCATTCTCGGTGCAAGTACAGCTACCGCCCACAGGGTCAACGTAATTATGCCATTTCTATATGAAAGCCGACAGCACAAGAGAACCAAACGGGAATCCCTTGACTGTGCAATGGCATTGGAAGAACTGGTGAATATGGGAGTAAGCAATATTATTACTTTTGATGCCCATGACCCCAGAGTGCAGAATGCCATCCCTTTAAGCGGCTTTGACAATTTCATGCCGACTTACCAGTTTACAAAAGCAGTTTTAAGACAATATCCTGATTTAAAGATTGACAAAGAACACATGATGGTTATAAGCCCCGATGAAGGTGCCATGGACCGTGCCGTATACCTTGCCAATAACTTAAGTGTAGATATGGGTATGTTCTACAAGAGAAGAGATTATTCCAAGATTGTAGGCGGACGCAACCCCATCGTAGCTCATGAGTTTCTTGGTGCTTCTGTGGAAGGCAAAACAGTGCTGATCGTGGATGATATGATTTCTTCCGGGGAAAGTATGTTAGATACTGCCAGGGAATTGAAGGAACGCAAAGCGGACAAGGTAATTGTATGCTGTACATTCGGACTGTTCACCAATGGCCTGGAGAAATTTGATGATTTTTACAGCAAAGGATACATCGACAGAGTTGTAACTACCAACTTAAATTATCGCCCCCAAGAGCTGTTTAACAGAGAGTGGTATGTAGAAGCCGACATCAGCAAGTATATCGCTGCAATTGTTAATTCCTTAAACCACGATGTTTCCATCAGCACAGCACTATCCTCAACGGATAAAATTCAGCAGCTGCTGAAAAAATACAAAGCATAAGCCACTTGCCTCATGCAGTAAAAGTCCGGAAGAACGAACGGGTTCTTCCGGATTTTTACTGTCCTATTCTTTTAACCCCAGAAATGCTGCCAGGTTACCCCTTTCATTCCCGCAGGTGCGGTGGGAAAACATATAATCGGAATTGCAGTGGGTGCAGATATCCGTTATCTGTATGTTCTCCGGTCTCACTCCGGCTTCTGTCAGTATGATTTCATTGGCTTTCCATAAATCCAGCATGAACTTGCCATCATCCTTTTCCCGCAGAATCTTATCCCAGTCTTTTTTTGCAAAAGCCTTTTTAAATTCCAAAGCAACCTCTTTCCCTACTTCATAGCAGTCCCCGCAGATACTGGGACCGATACAGGCAATTAAATCTTCTGCTTTTGTTTTGTATGCTTCCTTCATTTTTTCGGCCGTGACTGCTCCCATACGCTTTACCGTGCCTCTCCAGCCCGAATGGCTTAGTCCGATTGCTTTGTGCACCGGATCTAAGAAATAAAGGGGAACACAGTCCGCATAAAAGGTGACCAGAGTAATTCCTGGAACATTGGTGATAAGCCCGTCAACATCTGCGTAATCTCTTTCCTTTACAATTCCCTTGCCGGAATCCTCCCCTGTAACCAGTCGGACATTGGTGGTATGTGTCTGATAAGATAAAACCATCCGTTTCTCGTCAACGCCAATAGCGGCACCCATTCTTTTGTAATTCTCCATTACATGATCCGGATTGTCTCCTCTGGTAAATGTAAAATTAAGGGTTGCAAATTTACCCTGGCTGACACCACCCATTTTTGTGGAAAATCCCTGGGTAACCAGTCCTGTTTTTTCCAATATTCGAAAGGATAAATAAGGTACCAGATCTGTCTCAATGTAATCCATTCCCTGTTCTTTTCCCTTACGTTTCCATATATCACTCATTCCAGCACCTCCTTTTAAAATGCATCCCGAATCAGCCGGATTTCCTGTCCTAAGATCGCCACCACATCAAATCTGCAGGCGATGGACTCTCCCAGCCGGTGTCTGTATAAATAGCGCCTTGCAGTATTCCTGATTTTCAGCTGTTTTCTGCCATCCACCGCTTCTGCAGGGTCTCCCTTTTTTGCATTCTCCCGGTATTTTACCTCTATAAACACATAATATATTCCATCTTTTGCTATTAAGTCGATTTCTCCTGACCGGTCCCGGTAATTCCGCTCCAGAATTTCATAGCCGGCATGTTCCAGATAATCTGCAGCTATCCCTTCAAACCGGCTTCCGGTCTCTCTGTTATTCATGAATCTCCCCAGACACGAAATTCTTAATGAAACTCCGTCTATGAATGGGACATGGTCCATGTTCTTTCAGGGCTGCAATATGGGCTCCTGTTCCATATCCCTTGTGTTTTGCAAAACCATACTGGGGAAATAGTTTATCATACTCTTCCATCATATGATCTCTTGTCACTTTTGCCATGATACTGGCAGCTGCGATTGACACACTTTTTCCATCCCCTTTCACTATCGGGATCTGGGGAATGTCAAGCTCTGGTATGGTAACTGCATCATTTAACAGGATTTCAGGCATCATTCCCAGTTTCCCTACCGCAGTTCTCATGGCTTCATAGGTTGCCTGCAATATATTGATTTCGTCAATCCTGTCCGGGCCTACTACGCCCAGTCCCACTGCAAGTGCCTTCTCCTGTATTTCCTCGAATAAAACTTCCCTGCGCTTTTCAGACAGCTTTTTAGAATCATTTAAAAAGAGAATTTCACAATCTCTCGGCAATATGACCGCTCCTGCAACTACAGGTCCTGCCAAAGGTCCCCTTCCTGCCTCGTCAATCCCGCAGACAAGTACGTGAGCATCATATTTGAATTCAAATTCCTTCATCACTTCTAACCGCTTCAGTTCTTCCAGACGCTTCTCTTCTGTTAATTTTCTCATCTTTTTCTCCAGTAATTTAATTAAATAAGGACCTGCTCCTGTAAATGAGCCGGCCCATTGATGTATTATTATGATTGCTTTGGAGTCTCCAGGGTCAGACGTCCCAGTTTTCCGCTTCTGAAGTCCTCAATCAGCAGATTAGCCGCTCTGTTTAAATCCAGTTCTCCTCCTCTTGCAAGACAGGCTCTGGCCTTGGCGATCTGCATAAGACCTTCCAGGGGATCTTCTGCCGAAAACTCATAGCGTTCGGATAAAACATGGGGATAGGCTTTCATTAGGAAACGGATCAGTTCCATGGCCAGTTCCTCTTTATTTAAGATCTCATCGTTAATGGAACCGATGAGGGCAAGACGGATGCCTACCGTCTGATCTTCGAATCTTGGCCACAATATTCCCGGTGTATCAAGGAGTTCCAGGCTTTTATTAAGACGGATCCACTGATTTCCCTTTGTGACACCCGGCTTATTTCCTGTCTTTGCGCAGGCTTTCCCTGCAAAAGAATTAATAAATGTAGACTTTCCCACATTGGGAATTCCAACTACCATGGCACGTACCGGACGGTTTAAGATTCCCCTTCTCCGGTCCCGTTCAATCTTTTCCTTACAGGCTTCCAAAACAACACTGTTAATGGATTTTAAACCTGCACCGCTTTTGGAATTCACTTTTACAACATGACAGCCTTTTTCTACAAAATAAGCTGCCCATGCATTATTACACCGTTCATCTGCAAGATCCGATTTATTCAGCAGTATCAGGCGGGCTTTCCCCGCTCCCAGATCATCTATATCCGGATTACGGCTGCTTAAAGGCACTCTTGCATCTACCAGTTCGATAATCAAATCAATTAATTTGATATCTTCCTTCATTGCCCTTTTTGCTTTGGTCATATGACCCGGGTACCATTGTATATTCATAACATTCCTCTATTTCGAACGAATTAATTCCAACTTTACAAGGGGCAGCATTCGTAACCATATTTTTCCTTTGATCTGACTGCCGCTTACATTCCCGATATTGGAAAAACGGCTGTCTTCACTGCTGTCCCGGTTATCTCCTAACAAAAAATATTCCTCTTCTCCCAGCTTCATGGGCTTTTCAGCCAGTCCTGCCAGGGATATCCGGCCAAGTCCTGCCGGTTCTTCCAGTTTCTCGCCATTGATATAGATCTCATCGTTTTTGATCTGCACCGTCTCTCCCGGCAGTCCAACAATGCGCTTTACATTCATCTTCTGGTCTTCTCTTTGAAACACGACCACATCAAACCGGTCCGGCTTCCCAAAATCATAGGACAGGCGATCCATTAAAACCACATCACCGGACGCTAAAAGGGGTAGCATGGAATGCCCTGCAACAACGATCTGAGTTCCATAAGCATAGACCAGAAACCATGCAAATGCAATCACTACAACGATGTCAACAATCCAGTTGACAAAATGGCGGAGCCTGTTATTATCTTCACTATGATAAAAATCCATCTATGACACCCCACCTACTAAAGAAAGGGACAATTTACATTGTCCCCCTCAAATGTTCCGGAATTATTTAACCAGTTCTTTGACCTTAGCAGCCTTACCAACTCTGTCTCTTAAGTAATTCAGTTTTGCTCTTCTTACTTTACCCTTTCTTACAACTTCAACGTTGTCTACGGA
>JAEWPQ010000199.1 GCA_023460575.1 Bacillota bacterium | reverse complement strand
ACACTGATGTAACTTCCGGAGAACTGGAATTACAGGGATATGTAGATATCTTCAATCAGATGGTTGACAAGTTCAACTTCAAGTATGTAATCAGCTCTTTACGTGAAAGCCATTCCGCTTCCGATAATGGCTGGTCTGCATGCATTATGGATGGTACTACCCGCGAATTCTATCATTCCAGAAAGTATCACATCACACCAATCGTAGACCGTGTAGGCGGCGGAGATTCCTTCGCAGCAGGCGTAATCTGCGGTATGGCTGATAAGAAAGATTTCAAGGCTGCGCTGGAATATGCAGTAGCTGCTTCCGCATTAAAGCACACCATTCCTGGCGACTTCAACCTTGTATCCAGAGAAGATGTTGACAGCCTTGCTGGTGGTGACGGATCAGGACGTGTTCAGAGATAATCAGGCTGAACTGTTTTCGGCAGTAGATATGACTGCCTCTAACTGAACGGGGTAAGACATCGGGGGTCATTACGCAATGACCCCCTTTTTTTAAAATCTATGGAGGAACGATCAAGATGAGTGACAGACCATTTGATTTATTAAGCCTGGGAGAATTGCTTTTGCGTCTGTCTCCGGATGGAGTGGAAAGACTGGTCCGGGGAGATTCCTTTCAAAAACAGGTTGGCGGAGCAGAGTTAAACGTTGCGGTAGGTGCGGCTCTTTTAGGGCTTCATACCGGTGTGGTAACACAGCTTCCAGCCAATGACATGGGAAATTTTGTAAAGAACAAAGTGCGGTCTTATGGAATCAGTGATGATTATTTTGTGTATGATAATAGCTCCAATGCCAGACTTGGACTTTATTATTACGAATATGGTGCATATCCCAGAAAGCCCAAGGTGATCTATGACAGAAAGAACAGTTCTTTCTATAATATCAGTGAAGCCTCTTTTCCGGAAGATATGTATAAAGCAACTACCTGCTTTCATACCACCGGCATAACTCTCGCTTTGTGTGAGAATACAAGAAAAACCGCCATTGATATGATACGCAAATTCAAAGAAAGCGGCACTATCATTTCTTTTGATGTAAATTTCCGTGGAAATTTATGGACAGGAGAGGAAGCAAGGGCCTGCATCGAGCAGATACTACCTTATGTGGATATTTTCTTTTGTTCAGAAGATACGGCAAGACTGACCTTTAAGAAAGAAGGAACAGTCAAAGATATGATGAAGAGTTTTACTAAGGATTACCCCATCTCCATCGTGGCTTCTACGCAGAGAATCGTACATAGTCCGAAGAGCCATACATTCGGTTCTATTATTTACGATGCTGCGAGAAACGAATATTATGAGGAAGAACCTTACCATAATATTGATGTAGTGGATCGGATCGGAAGCGGAGATGCCTATATAGCAGGTGCGCTTTATGGCCTTTTAAGCACTGGCGGGGACTGCATGAAGGCTGTTCAGTATGGCAATGCCACTGCAGCTTTAAAAAACACCATACCAGGTGATCTTCCTACCTCTGATTTAAGTGAGGTTAATACTGTAATTCGGGAACACAATGATAAGGGACCTCAGAGTGAAATGAGCCGATGACACAATAAGTCTGACAGACAGGCGGGAGTCATTGCACTATAAGTGATATCAATCACTTATAGTGCAATGACTCCTTTTTTGGTGAATTTACGAAAGTTATTCTGACATACATTTTTAAGTATTTCCATATATAAATGTAACAGATAAATAGTTGGTTATCATGGCAGAAGATTATAGAAATCGAATTGTTAGTGAAGACTATGCTGATTTAGTTGTAGAAACTGGAAAGGTCCAAAGTATTTTGGATAAAATTCCTGAGGCAGTTGCTATTCCCATTCATTTTCAAATATCCTTAGTTACTTTTCCTGTACAATACTTTACAAAGCGATCCATTGCTGATCTTGGATATAGTGCAATCCCTTCCATCGTGGGCTTATTAAGCCTGAATAGTCTTGAGGCGTCAGGAATATCGATGTTACGCAATTTTCCGGTCTTTAATCTTTATGGGAACGGAGTTTTGATAGGCATTTATGATACAGGGATTGACTATACGAATCCAGTGTTTCGGAATGCAGATGGTACGACCAGAATTGTATCGATCTGGGATCAGACGATACAAAGCGGCAGTCCGCCGGAAGGCTTTCTATATGGAACGGAGTATACAAGAGAACAGATAAACCAGGCTTTGCTAAGTGATGATCCCTTTGAGATAGTACCGACTATGGATACGATCGGTCATGGTACTATGCTCGCGGGAGTCGCCGGAGGAAAGGAATCCCCTGAGAATAATTTTTATGGTATCGCCACAGAGGCGGAATTTGTCATCGTAAAATTGAAAGAGGCAAAGCGGTATCTTAAGGAGTACTTATGTATTCCAATGGATGCGGTCGCTTATCAGGAAAATGATTTTGCTTTTGCACTGCAATATTTAACCAGTGTATATGCAAAGCTATCAAGACCAATGGCCATATGTGTCGGATTTGGAGCCTCAGAAGGCCCCCATGATGGAAGAGGAACCTTTAATAATTATAATGCTTTAGTCGCAGCAACTCCACAGATCGCATGTATCATAGCAGCCGGGAATGAAGGGAATGCAAGGAGGCACTATTTTGGCATGATAGATGAATCCTCCGGTTTTGATACGGTGGAACTGAGAGTGGGTAAGAATGAGGGCAATTTTACTATGCAGCTATGGGGGGAACATCCTAATTTTTATTCGGTTGATATTATATCCCCCTCAGGAGAATTGGTACAGCAAATAGAAAGAAGAAGAGATGAGTTTCAGGAGGTCAGTTTTATTTTTGAAGAAACCATAATTTATATTGATTTTCAGGTATCAGAAACACAAACCGGTAGTCAGTTGATTTTCTTCCGATTTTTAAAACCAGCTCCGGGAATCTGGGAATTTAGGATTTACGAGAAAGGGGATGTAAGAATTGGTTTTAATATATGGCTGCCGATGGAAGGTTTTATCTCGGATAATACATATTTTCTTGAATCCGATCCAAACATTACCGTATCAGCCTATGCAAATAACCCTGTGCCAATTACAGTGACAGCATATAATCCGGAAGATGGAAGCTTATATCTGAAAGCAAGCAGAGGTTATTCAAGCATAGGGGTCATTACCCCTCATATTGCAGCCCCAGGTATGAATATTGTTGGCCCAACCCTGAATCAGGGTTTTGCTGTATTTAGCGGAACCAGTGTTGCAGCTGCACATGCTACAGGCGTTGCAGCCATGTTATTAGAGTGGGGGGTAGTCAGAGGTAATATTCCATTTATGAATTCGATTGAAATGAAGATTTTACTCGAAAGAGGAGCCAGACGTAATAGCAGTCTGACATATCCGAACCGTGAATGGGGGTACGGCATTCTTGATATTTACAATGTGTTCAGAAGTTTACGATCCGGGAGTTAAAAGGGGATAACCATAAGAGATATGAGAGGAGAGAGAAGGATGCGTTTAGATAACGAAGATTATGCTGATCTGATTGTATTTTACTTAAACAATCCGGCACTTCTAAACAGTTACAAGGATGCTTATATACGTTATATGAACGAAGCCTTTGCTATTATACATGTACCGGTATCTCAGATAACGCAAAAGGCAATTAGTCTCTTTGGGTATACAGCAATACCAAAGTTGTATGGACTGACCAGTGAAGAAAGCCTTAGAGCTTCCGGTGTATTAAGCTTAAGAGGAATGCCGGGGTTTGATTTACAGGGCAGCGGAGTGCTGATAGGTATTATTGATACCGGTATTGATTATACGAATCCAGTATTTATAAAGTCAAATGGAACTTCAAAAGTTTTATCCATATGGGATCAGACCATTGCAGCCGGAACTACTCCTCCTGGAGCAGATTTTGGATCTGAATATAATAACCAGCAGATTAATCAGGCCCTGGCTTCCGAAGATCCTTTTGAAATCGTTCCAAGTATAGATGAAATCGGACATGGAACGATGTTAGCTGGAGTGGCGGCAGGTAATAAAGTGCCGGGAGCAGGATTTGCAGGCGTGGCACCGGAAAGTGATTTGATTATTGTTAAATTAAGGCAAGCAAAAGATTACTTAAAAGACTTTTTTATTGTTCCAAAAGATATACCCTGCTATCAGGAAAACCACATTATGTGGGGAGTACAATATTGTACTCAGTTAGCAAGGAGCCTTAACAGGCCAATTGTTATTTTGACAGGCATGGGAACTTCACAAGGATCGCATAATGGATATGCTCCTTTACCAACGCTTTTATCAATTATTGGAGACTATCCGAATACAGCAGTCGTGGTGCCGGCTGGAAATGAAGGAATTTTAAGAAGACATTATCACAATAATATCAATGATGCCAGTGGTTTTTGCAGCGTTGAACTTAATGTTGCTGAGAATGAAGATGGATTTTCCATGGAATTTTGGGGGGATGCATTTGGTATATATGCCATTGATATTTTATCGCCAGGTGGTGAATTTATTCCAAGAATATCAGCAGCTATAAGACTTAGTAGAGAGATTTCATTTATTTTTGAAGGTACGAGAATATATATTGATTTCCAACTAGCCCAGACACCGACTGGGGAGCCGCTGATTTTAATTCGCTTTCAGAATATTACTCCCGGTACCTGGAAGTTTAATGTATATAACCTGACAAATGTACCCTGTGACATTGATATATGGCTGCCTATGGGAAATATGATAACCAGCGGCACTTACTTTATCAATGCGGACGATAATGTGACTTTATTGGAACCTGGAACAGCAGCACTTCCAATTACGATTACAGCATATGATATTGCAAATAATAACCTGTATATAAACGCAGGCAGAGGGTATACAAGAGATGGAACAATTAAGCCGGAGTTAGCTGCACCTGGTGTGAATTATATTGCACCAAATCAAAATAAAGAATTTGTCCCATATACGGGTACTGGTGTAGCTGCAGCACATACTGCAGGCATCGTAGCCATGATTTTCGAATGGGCGGTGATTAAGGGAAATAGACCTGGACTGGACACGATTAAGATAAAGAACTATTTAGTCAGGGGAGCTATAAGAGACAGAAAGTTAACTTATCCCAATAGGAGTTGGGGGTATGGAATCATTAATGTAAATAGTGTATTTGAAGTCCTGAAAAATTAATGATCAGGACAGATAAAATCTAAAAAGGAATAGAATAAAGCCTGGATTCATGAAATACTGATCCAGGCTTTGCCTTTGTTAATTTCCGCACTCTACACTGATCTCGTTGAACTTCTCAAGAATGAAGTTGATATCCAGACCGTCTTTTTCCTGGTCTGCGCAGTCCACAACTGAATTTCCCTGATGCATCATCAAAAGCCTGTTACCATAGTCCACTGCATAACGGAGGTTATGAGTCACCATGATGGTTGTCAGCTGTTTTTCTTTTACGATCTTATCTGTCAGCTGCATAATGATCTCTGCCGTTTTGGGATCAAGGGCCGCTGTATGTTCATCAAGAATCAGGAATTCGATGGGTGTCATGGTTGACATTAAAAGTGCCATGGCCTGTCTCTGGCCTCCGGATAAGACTCCTACCTTTACGTGGAGTTTGTCTTCCAGGCCAAGACCTAAGGTATGAAGCTGTTCTTTGTAATAGCCAATACGCTGCTTATTGGTTCCGGGAAGTAAGTTGAAGGGTTTTCCTTTCGTGTCAGCCAGTGCCATGTTTTCCAGAATGGTCATGTTAGGGCAGGTTCCCATGGCCGGATTCTGATAGACTCGTCCGATGCGCCGCTGGCGGCGGTATTCCGGCATGCTGGTGATGTCGGTGCCGTTAATGAGTATGGTTCCGCTGTCCAAAGAGATGCTGCCGCAGATCAGGTTTAAAAGAGAAGTTTTTCCCGATCCGTTGCTTCCCACAACCGATACAAACTGCTGGTCCTTTATGGTTAAATCAAAATTGCGGAACAGGCACATTTCATTGACAGTCCCGTGATTGTAATATTTATGAATGTTTTTCAGTTCAATCATGCTTTCACCTTCTTTTCCCTGCCGTTGCTCAGTACCAGAATGGCTAAGAACAGAACCGATGTAATCAGTTTTAAATCAGAAGCTTCCATTCCTAAGTAAATTGCGAAAGATACACAGGCTTTGTAAATGATAGAGCCTATAATGACAGCAGTGGTTGATTTGACAAAACCAATCCGCTTAAAAAGCTTTGTTCCGATAATTACATTGGCAAGTCCTATGACGATGGTTCCTGTTCCCATACTGATTTCGAAAAATCCTTTTTGCTGGCAGTATACGGAACCAGCCAGTGCAGCAAGACCGTTTGCGATGGCAAGACCAACGATTTTAACCATTCCACGGTCCTTTGCAAGGGATGTGACAAGTGTTTCATTATCACCCACAGCTCTTAACAGATAACCGGAGCGGGTTTTTAAGTACTGGTCTAATATGAATTTAACAACGAAAACAATGACTGCCAGAATAATAACCATGGTAACATTGCTTAAAGACGCCGGAAACAGCCTGTTAACCAGGCTGTTTTCAAAAATGGTGCTCACATTGAAAAATGGAACATTGGCTTTTCCGGCAACTCTTAAATTAACGGAGTACAAAGCAGTCATGACAATAATACCAGACAGAAGATCCCGCACCTTTAATTTTACGTGGATAAAACCGGTGATGCATCCGGCCAGAGCTCCTATGGCAAATGCGATAAACAGAGTTGCCAGTGGATTGAATCCGGCTAAAATCAGTGTAACGGTAACAGCGCCTCCAAGGGGAAAAGTACCATCTACAGACAGATCCGGAAAATCCAGAATCTTATAGGTGATGTATACGCCCAGCGCCATAATGGCATAAACCAGACCTTCTTCCAAAACGCCAAGTATGATTGACATGATTAAACTTCCTCCAGTATGTTTCTTCTTATTTTGTTCCTTTTGAAATATCAGTAAAGATCTCAGCTGCAGAATCGGTTAAATCCTTTGGTAATGTGATGCCCAGTGTTTCAGCAACCTTGGAATTTCCGTAAAAGGCAGCATCTTTGATCACTTCAAAGTTTAAATCGCTTGCTTTGGCTTCTCCCTTTAATACCTTGGCAGCCATGACACCGGTCTGTTTTCCTAAATCCACATAATCAAGACCCATTGCTGCAAGACAGCCGATCTTTACCTGTTCCACTTCGCTGCCGAAAACCGGAATGTTTTTCTTGCCGGCTTTATCGAGTATAAGCGGAAGAGAGCTCACTACTGTATTATCGGTCAAATTGTTAAGACAGTCAACCTTTTCCAAGATGCTGTCAGTTGCCAGGGAGATATCAGCGGTGGAGGTAACTGGTCCTTCCACGATTTCAAATCCGTAATTTGCGGCAGCCGCTTTGTATTCTTTAATGGCTGTTTCTGAGTTTACTTCACTTGTGCTGTAGAGAATTCCGATTTTCTTTGCATCAGGAAGTATCTTGCGGATCATTTCCAGCTGTTTTTCAACAGGGAGCTTATCACTGGTACCGGTTATTTCACCTACCGGGGTACCGTCTTCTTTGGCCAGGGCAGCAGCTACCGGATCTGTAACAGCTGTGAAAATAACAGGAATATTCTCTTTCTTTGCTCCGCCGTAAGCCGCCTGTGCCATAGGGGTTGCAATGGCGCAGATCAGATTGGTCTTTTTGGCAAGAAAGTTGTTTACAATCTGGCTTGCAGTACCGCCGTCTGCCTGTGCATTTTCATAAAGAACTGTTAAGTTCTTTCCTTCCTCCAGGCCTTCCTCAGCAAGCCCCTTTAAAAAACCTTCCCTGCAGTTATCCAGAGAACCATGCTCTGCAAACTGGGCAATTCCGATCGTATAGGCTGATGTTCCTTCACTTTTTGCAGATGCTGCAGAAGTGGACTCCGGTGTCTTTTCCGGTGCTTTACCGGAAGCACATCCGGTGAGAGCAGCAGCAAGTGCTGCCAGTAACATGATTTTTACAGATTTTTTCATAAATAATTCCTCCTAAAATTTATTTTCATTGATAGAAAAGCTTTCATTGCATAAAAAAAGTCCCAAGTATGTTATTCACATACTTGAGACGAATCATACAATCCGCGGTGCCACTCAAATTGACTTAAAATAAGTCCTCTTTTCATATACTAACATATATGCCACTTCATATAACGGTTGTGGATTCCGTCAGTCCCTACTTCCATCCGGTTCAAGACTGCCCTCAAAAGTCCATTCAGCTATCTGCACTATACCGCACTCACACCACCGGCGGCTCTCTGAAATACTGCTGGGAAAGCTTACTCTTCTTTTTCAACGGTTTCTTTTATTAATCAATATATTAATGCGTGAAAGGAATTTTGTCAACAGGTAATTGAAAAAACTTTATTTATTTCCCGGAATCTGTGATAGAACAGGAAAAAGACATGTGAAGGAAGGAGAACTTATGAACAGACTGTTAGTTGTTGTGGATATGCAGAAGGATTTTATAGACGGTTCATTAGGAACCGGAGAAGCGGAAGCGATTGTTAACAATGTAAAAAAGAAAATTGAAGAATATCAGGCAGCAGGAGACGATGTGATATTTACTCTGGATACTCATGAGAATGATTATATGGATACCCAGGAGGGAAAGAATCTTCCTGTCCTTCACTGTGTAAAGGGGACTGACGGCTGGGAACTGGCTGATGCTTTAAAAGAGATTCCGGGCAGGCGGTTTGAGAAGAATACCTTTGCCAGTAAGGCAGTGGGGGAATACGCAGCGTCAGGCAGTTATAAGTCCATAGAGCTGATTGGTCTGTGCACCGATATCTGCGTCATATCCAATGCACTATTAATCAAGGCATTTCTTCCGGAGATTCCGATTCTGGTTGATTCTTCCTGTTGTGCAGGAGTTACGCCGGAAAGCCATACGAATGCGTTAAATGCCATGAAGATGTGCCAGGTCACCATTTTATAAACAAAACTTAAAAAAGCAAAAAAACACGTGATAAAGCTGTTTTTTTGCTTTTTTGAATGAAAACTGTTATTTTCCCAGACGTTCTAAATCCTGGTAGAAACCGGGGTAGGAGATATTAACACATTCAGCTCCCTTAATTTCCGTTTCACCATCTGCACATAATCCTGCAACAGCAAAGGTCATGGCAATCCGGTGGTCCAGCCTGCTGTCAATGACCGCTCCGTGAAGGGGCTTCCCTCCGCGGATGATCATTCCGTCCTCTGTTTCTGTCACATCAGCTCCCATTGCGGAGAGATTTTGTACCATTACCTCAATCCGGTTGGATTCCTTTACCTTTAATTCTCCTGCATCTTTTATAATGGTTTCACCTTCTGCAAAGCATGCCATGGCAGCTATGATCGGTAGTTCATCAATTAAAGTGGGGATAATGGCGCCGCCGATCTCTGTTCCGCGAAGAGAACTGGATTTTACAAGGATGTCCGCAGTTGGCTCTCCGGAATCCGTATTTTTGTTGAGCAGTGTAATGTCTGCCCCCATATCCCGGCATACAGAAAGAATTCCGTCTCTGGTAGGATTGATCCCCACATGCTTCATCAGAATTTCAGAGCCTGGTACCAGAAGTCCTGCTGCGATGAAAAAGGCCGCAGAGGAGATATCTCCAGGAACGACGATTCTGCTGCCATACAGCTCCTTAGCAGGCCGTATGGAGGCAGTTGCGCCTTCCGTGGTTATATCGGCTCCAAAGTGTTTCAGCATAATTTCAGAATGGTTTCTTGATACATAAGGTTCTGTCACCTTCGTCTCACCTTCTGCATAAAGACCTGCCAGAAGAATGGCGGATTTTACCTGGGCAGAGGCTACCCTGCTGGTGTAATGAATACCGTAAAGCTTCTTTCCTGCAATGGCAAGAGGCGCACAGCCATTGCCCTCCAGGCTTCTTATGTCTGCACCCATGTGTGAAAGCGGATCCATAATCCTCTTCATGGGACGTTTTTTTATGGAATCATCACCGGTAAGGGTGACGTCAAAGTTCTGGGCGGATAAAAGACCGGATATGAGCCGGGTTGTGGTTCCGCTGTTTCCGCAGTCCAGGATTGTCTCCGGTTTTTTCAGCCCGAAAAGGCCGTTTCCGTGAACAATCACAGAGTCTTTGTTATTTTCAATAGCAATTCCCATCTTTTTAAAACAGGCAATGGTGGACAGGCAGTCGGCACCCTGAAGAAAATTTGTGATCTCCGTCGTGCCTTTTGCCAGAGAGCCGAACATAATACTGCGATGGGAAATGGACTTATCCCCGGGTATGGACAATTCTCCCCTGAGAGGGGAGGCTTTTGTAAATTTCATAGGATACCTCTCTTAATTGGATATTAAATCATAATGATAGCGTTCCAGCTGTTTCCAGGCCTCATCCATGGATTCCCTGTCGTAGAATGCAATTCGAAGGGTTCCTTCACCGTGCTCCCGGTTGTGATTGATTCCGATGTTGCGGATACTGATTCCTTTGGCAGCCAGGATAACGGAAAGGGTTGATATGGCACCCACTTCATCCGCCATATCAACGGTAAAGGAGTATTCAGGCGCAATGGGGCCGGTTGCTTTTTCTGAAAATGAATTCCGGTAATCCCTGGAGGTTTCAAACAGCTGGTTGATGTAGCTGCCGTTTTTCTTATTTAACTGATCCAGAATCTGATTCAAAGAAGCGATATACCGCTTAAGAATCAGGGAAAGATTCTGGTGGTTTGTCATACAGATCTGTTCCCACATTTCCGGTGAGGAGGAGGCGATTCGTGTAATATCCTTAAAGCCTCCGGCAGCGAGCCTTTTCATAAGCCCCTGCTGGTTGTCAGAGTCTTTTACCAGGTTAACCAGACTGGAGGCAACAATATGGGGCAGATGGCTGATGGCAGCTGTTACAAAATCGTGTTCATGAAAATCCAGAACGATTGGAATGGAACCGATCATTTCTGCAATATGGACGAGACGATCCGTCTGTTCCTTCGTGGATTTGGCCGTGGGAGTAATGATATAGTAAGCATTTTCCAGCAGATGATCCGTGGAATTTTCATAGCCCGTTTTTTCTGAGCCTGCCATGGGGTGGCCGCCGACGAACCAGGATTCCATACCAAGGCGGATCACCGCCTCATGAATGTCGGTTTTGGTGCTTCCCACATCGGTAACAATGGCTCCAGGCTTTAAAAAGGGCTGGATCTTACTTAAATAGTCTGCGTTATATTCCACTGGTGTACAAAGGAATATGAAATCACATTCTGACAGTTCTTCTCCAATTCCGTCGAGAATTACATCAACAATGCCATCCTCTCTGGCTTCCATCAGCCTGGAACGTGTCCGCATATAAGCCATTATTTTTGTCTCCGGTGCTTCACGCTTGATCCCCCGGGCGATGGATCCCCCGATCAGACCAAGCCCGATAAAGGCAATGACTTCATCATTCATTGAAAACCCTCCCTGATAGTTTTGCGTAAGGCTGTAACTGTTCTGTTAAGTGTTCAAACTGTTCAAAGGTGAGAGACTGGGGTCCGTCAGATAATGCGCAGGAAGGACAGGGGTGAACTTCTACAATTAAGCCGTCTGCTCCAACTGCAAGAGCTGCCTTTGAAATCGGTTCGATGTAAGCCCGGACACCGGTTGCGTGACTGGGATCTACGATAACAGGAAGGTGGCTTTTTGCGCGGATAACCGGAATTGCACTGATATCCAGGGTGTTTCTGGTGGCAGTTTCATATGTGCGGATTCCTCTTTCACAAAGAACAATATTGGGATTGCCTTCGGAAGCAATGTATTCTGCTGCATTTAACCACTCATCTATGGTAGCGCAGAGACCTCTTTTTAAGAGAACAGGGATTCCTGCCTTACCTGCTTCTTTTAAAAGTTCAAAATTCTGCATGTTTCTTGCACCGATCTGAATCATATCAACGTATTTTACCGCAGTTTCCAGTGCGCGCAGACTGGTTACCTCACAGATTACATTCAGTCCTGTTGCCTCTCTGGCTTCTTTCATGTATTGTAATCCTTCTTCCTCCAGACCCTGAAATGCGTAGGGGGAAGTCCTTGGTTTGTAAGCACCGCCTCTTAAAAACTGGGCACCGGCTTTTTTAACTGCATAGGCGGTCTCTAAAAGCATGTCGTGGTTTTCAATGGCACAGGGGCCGGCCATCATGGCAAGGTGTCCGGGACCAATTTTTGCATTGCCAACAGTGATTACAGAATCTTCCGGATGAAACTTCTTATTGACTACCTTATAGCTTTCTGTAACTGCAACAATTTTATCCACACCATCCATCATCTCAATATTCGCACCCTGAATTTTTGTCTTATCTCCTACAACACCGACTATGGTTACTTCCGTTCCCTCTGATAAATGAGCGGTCAGGCCGTTGGATTCAATGAAGTGCTTTACTTTACTTACAGCCTCTGCAGAAGCGTTTGGTTTCATAATAATAATCATATCCCTTTTTCCTCTTTTCTTACAAATGATTAATCCCCATTGTAATAGATAGTAGGGAAGTTGTCAACGCTTTTATGCGTTAAACTTTTACACTTTAAAGTATATTATCACCTGGGGCATGATTATTGGTTAATTTGAACTGGAAAAAGAGGGATGATATGCAGATATATTGTGAAAAAAAACGGCCATTCCTATGAAATGTTAAAAAAAGTTACATGAAACGTTGAAAATGCCATGTGATTTTTTTGTGAAATCATTTAATATAGCTATATACCATATCAAAAAAATATTTATATATGCACCAGACGTCATCTTATAACAGACAGACTGATGGCGCAGCAAAGGGATAAGACAATGGAAAAATTAAAATTGAACAGAACCGGGTTTCTTACCAATTATCTGATATCCGGTCCAAAAGAAACGGATTTTATCAATCATGAAACAGATGACAACCAGCTGCGTTATGAACAGCATTTAAGATCCATAGCAGCTGACTTAAGAAGATCCTGTCCGGATGGCCCTGTTCTCCTTGGAGAAAACAGCAGGCTTCAGATGCCGTGGAAGTATTATTATCACTATGGAAACTGGTTTGTAGATGAAAGCACATTTTATTCCACACTGCAGAAAGTGGAGCTTGATGCGGTGACGGGAATCGAGGTAAAAGAGGATATAACAGTGAATGCAGTTGTATGGTCCTATGCAGCTGTAGATGTCTGGTGCAACAAGGAACTGGTATGCCGTATGGATACGCCGGTTTATAAACCAATTAAAAAGAAACATATGGAGCTTAGGCTGAAAAAAGGAATCAATGAAATCTATGTCAGCCTTCAGACTCTGGGAGTCAGGGATACAAGAACGTTATTCGGTATTCAGATTCTTAATCATATGGAAGATATCTCCGTTGTGCTGCCTGATGAGGAAGCTACCGATGAACTGGTCCGGACCGAAAACTGGCTTGGCTCCATCTCCATCAAGAATTCTGTCATGGCTTTCCGGGAAAATGCACCAAAAGGAACTTATCTGGCCTATGACAGTCAAAGCCCTGATTTTGCCCAGGTAAAGAGCCGTAAGGAATGGCAGGAGATCAGCGGGAAAAATCAGGTAAAGCTCGATGAAGATAAACCGGGTGTAATTATAGTAAGTGTTAAAAATGAACATGGAGTTCTCACCAGAAAAGTAGAGAATATTCTGGCTCAGAGGCCGGAGTATTCCAAAGTCAAAGGCTTTGAGGAGAATAAAAAAGCTATTTTCCACAGGATTGCACAAGCAGAAAGTTTATCCAGAGGGGATAAATTCGGCTTCTCTATTTCCAATATCCTTGCAAGAAAAGCCCTTGGCATAGACAGGGAACGGGATACAGAGCTTCTTTATGAGACACTGGACCAGATTGAAAGCAGATATGACTGCTCTGATTTTCTGGTATGCGGCCTTGTCCGGTATTTAAAGAATTATGGGGTTAATGAAGATCTGGCAAAGCGGGCGAAAGAGGTCTTGTTGAACTGGCGCTACTGGATGGATCAGAAGGGGTCTGATGCCATGTGCTTCTGGAGTGAAAATCATTCCCTTATGTTCTATACCTGTGCCATGAATGCAGGAGAGATGTATCCGGATGAATATTTTCCCCGGGCTGACATGACCGGCAGAGAGCTTTTTCAAACAGGCAGAGCCAGGGTAGAAGCGTGGCTGACTGATGTGGAGGAGCATGGATTTGAAGAATTTTTAAGCACAGTCTATATGTGTGTTACTTTTGCGGCACTGTTAAACGTAATTGATTTTTCCGAGGAAGCCATTTCCCAGCGGGCAGTTAAGATTACGGATAAACTTCTTGAAATGCTCTGCCGCCACACCTATGACGGTGTTGTTATTGCCCCTATGGGACGGGTTTACAGAGAAGTTGTCCATCCCTTTGAGCAGGGAGCCCAGGCGCTGATGAATTTAATCAATCCTGACGTTCCTTATTCATACGGAGAGGGCTGGCTGGGCTTTTATTCATGCAGCAGTTATCAGCTCCCGGAAGGCTTAAAGGAACTTATGGAGCGCCAGACAGATATCGCTTATTCCACAGGAAATGCTCTCATAAGGCTGAAGAAAACGCCGGAGTACTGCATGACTTCCGTTCAGTCCCCCAGACCGGACCCGGAATTTAAACGCTGGAGGAACCTCACTCTGGATCCGGATTCGGATACAGCTGGCTGCGAATACACCAAGTCACTGAACGAACGGTTTCATGGAACCACCTGCTTTGAGCCGGGAGTATATGGCTATCAGCAGCACATGTGGTATGCAGCCCTTGATAAGGAAACGGATATCTTTACGAACCACCCGGGGGGAACGTGTGATTCCAGTTCCATGAGACCGGGGTTTTGGTACGGAAATGGGGTAATGCCTGCGCTGGTTCAGGAGGGAAATTTACTGGGAGCTGTTTATCATATACCGGAGGAACACCCCATTCATTTTACACATGCTTATTTCCCTGCACCGAAGTTTTTGGAAACGAAGATCTCCGGCAATTGGCTTTTCGGCAGTAAGGCAGGAGGTTTTGCGGCACTCTGGTGCAGCAGTGCTTTGGAACCTGTTGATGACCAGCTGTTTGAATGCGAATACCGAACCTATGGGGATGATATTGCATACTTCTGTGTATGCGGCAGCAATCAGGATTTTAAATCCCTGGCTGAGTTTTCGGCCTATGCAGAGAATCTCCGACCGGTATTTAATGAGAAACAACGTATTTTAACAGCAGGACCGTTAAAAGTGGGATTTACTAATAACAATGACAAAACACAATATATTTAATGAAGATACTCAGGCGGCGGTGGCTTTTTCTGCCGCTGCCTATAAGAGTAATGAATATTTTATGAGAAATTACAGCAGATGCCGTGAGCTTTTGCTGGTGGAAAAAGATCCTAAGGGAGCAGCAGAAGCCGTGATGTTTGGAATCAGGCATGCCAGGCTCCTTCATCTGGATGATTTTTTGCTCCCGGTCATTTACATTGACTGGATGCTGTCCGAGCTTATAAAAGAATTACTAAAACAGGGCGTTCCGGAATCGGTTGTCTGGGATTCCTTAAAGGATGTTGAAATCTGGATTCAGTCATACCGCAAATATCACCAGGGCCAGGTGGGGCTTGACCGGATCGAGTGGGTATTTCATTCTCTTGCCGGAAGAGTGCGAAGATTCGGCAGCCTGCAGTTTGAGGAAGTGACTTATGAATTTCCATTTCTGATCTTTAAAAACAGACAATCCGGTGAGTTTCAGGCACTGGCTTGTCCGGATCTTATGATTGACCAGGACGGATATATATCCGGTACAAATGGAAGAAGCATCAGGAATCAGACAAAAACTTATCTGGATTTTGGAGACAGGACTCTGACAGGATATTCTGCAGATTTGAAAAATGGAACGGTAAAAGCGGATAAGCCCGCCTCATTTATCCGGGAGGAGTGGGAGCTTAAGCTTGCACCGGGAGAGAAGGCGGTTGCTGTTCATATACCAGAAGGTTCCGATTTATCTTCAGACAACATTGATTCTTCTTTTAATACTGCAAAGAAATATTATGAGAATCATATTCTTATCTGTGACAGCTGGATGCTGGACCCCCATCTGGAACAAATCCTGCCTCAAACCAGCAAAATCATAAGCTTTATGCAGAGATTTAACAAAATACCTGTCATGACCCAGCGTCCCCAGATACTGGAGAGGGTTATGGGGTTTGATTTCACGATGGAAGCACTTGAACATTTTTCCTGTACCACATCGCTGCAGACCTCATTAAAGAAGTATCTTTTAGAGGGAAAAGAGATGTTTACCACAGCGGGATTTATGCCATGGAAATGACAACTGGAAGGAGTGCTTTATTATGACAGGATATTATGCCGGACTGGATGTGGGGGGAACTAACGGACGATTAAAGGTCTGCGATCACACAGGAAAAGTACTGGGTGAATTTACGGCGCCTGGCTGCAGCCTTAATACAGACGGAGCGGAAAAAAGCAGGCTGCGTTACCGGGGACTGGTGATTCCGGCTCTTAGGGAATTAAATCTGGACCCTGGCTGCTGTCTGGGAATCTGCGTGGCGGCAAGTGGGATTGATTCCCCGTCTCATGAGCAGGAATGCAGATCCTTTTTTGAAGAGATGGGATTTTTATCAGATAAGCTGATGGTGATTAATGACTGTGAAGTATTTCTTTATCTCACGGATTTGCCGGCTCTTGTAATCGTATCCGGCACAGGCTCTGTCTGCTTTGGCAGAGATGAGAATGGGTCCATATACCGGACGGGTGGTTTTAATCATATTATAAGCGATGAGGGAA
The DNA here is from genome assembly GCA_023460575.1 of Bacillota bacterium. Lineage (GTDB taxonomy): Bacteria > Bacillota > Clostridia > Lachnospirales > Lachnospiraceae > Lacrimispora. Next base: position 741 of record JAEWPQ010000199.1, on the reverse strand, counting down.
GCGGCTTTGATCTGGGACTGAAGGTTTTAAAGGCAGTTGGAAATGATTTGTCCGGACGGGGGAAGAGCCCCATTCTCACGCCGCTTTTTATAAAGTCGACCGGGCTTGATACATTGGGGAAAATAGATGACTATATCAATGCCAATCTTATGGAAAAGTCCCAGATAGCCAGATTTTCCATTCTGGCCTGTCAGGCGGCAGCATTAGGAGATGAAACAGCACTGGGCATTCACCGGGAGTGTGCAGATGCCTTATGGGGGTTGATTCATGATACAGCAGCTAAAATGAAAACGGGGGAACTTAACCTCTGGTTATGGGGGAGCCTTCTGGTGAAAAACCATATTCTCCGTGATTTGGTGGAAGAAAAAGTCAGCAGCGGGCTGCCTGGTTTGAGAACTTCCGTCCCCAGGATTACTGCTCTTGATGCGGCACTTCAGGCTGCAGAGAAACGACATCACATACTCTAAAAAGTCGTATTTCAGTATAAAGATAATATTCATAGGTAAAATTGATAAAGAGAGAGGGTGAACCCCTCTTTTCTTTTGTCAAAATATAGAATAATGTCGAAAAATATTTGTGCAAATTGTACCTTTTACTTGCAATTATAAGACATTTTTAGTAAAATATTGTTATAGACTTAAATACCGAACAGGAGGAATGCTTATGAACGTGTATGGAACCAAACAAATCCGTAACGTCGCCTTACTTGGGCACGGGGGCGCCGGTAAAACTACCCTTGCT
>JAEWPQ010000198.1 GCA_023460575.1 Bacillota bacterium | reverse complement strand
TGGAAAAAACTGATTGGGGCAGTTGTAGCCATCATAGGCATTATAATCTTTAACTAATTTGGAAATAGTGCTTGTATTTACTTATTTCTTTAGGTAGAATAGGTACAAGGGCTGAGGATGGGATCCTTTTTTGCAAAATTTTGTAAAGGGAGGATTCCATGAACTATCATAGGATTAAGATCGCAGCCATAGCTATATGTGTATTCATATGCAGCATCTGCTATGGCTTAAACAGAAATCATATATACCGGGAAGAAAAAGCTTTTGTTTCGATTCAGGAGCCGCCTGTTACATCAATGGAGGAAACTCCGGCTTCGGATTCCCAGGAATCACCGGAAGTGCCGGAAGAACCGTCACGTATTTGCTATGTACATATATGCGGAGAGGTGGTTTCTCCGGGAGTTTATGAGCTGGAGGAGGGAAGCCGTGTTTTTCAGGCTGTCGCGGAGGCCGGAGGCTTTACGGAGAATGCAGCTGCCGATACGTTAAACATGGCAGAACAGGTCAAAGACGGGATGAAGATTCAGGTGCCGGATCAGGAGGAAGCCAAAAGGCTTCTGGATCAGGGAACATCTGTCTTGGGAAATTTACCGGAAGGCAGTCATAAGGTGAATCTTAATACGGCAGGGAAGGAAGAACTGATGACCTTAAGAGGTGTCGGAGAGGCAAAGGCGGATGATATCATTCGTTACCGGGAGAGCCATGGCGGATTTCAGAAGATTGAAGATATTATGAAGATATCAGGTATTAAGGAGGCAGCCTTTCAGAAGATAAAAGACGATATAACGGTTTAAATAGAAAACAGAGGTGCAAAATGGCAAGAGTTTTAGTAGTAGATGACGAAAAACTGATTGTAAAGGGAATGAGATTCAGTCTGGAGCAGGACGGTATGGAAGTGGACTGTGCCTATGACGGTGAGGAAGCCATTAATCTGGCAAAGCAGAAGGAATACGATGTAGTGCTTTTGGACGTTATGCTTCCAAAGTATGATGGATATGAAGTTTGTCAGGCGATCCGGGAGTTTTCCGAGATGCCCATCATCATGCTGACAGCCAAGGGCAATGATATGGATAAGATTCTCGGGCTGGAGTACGGAGCCGATGATTATATTACAAAGCCCTTTAATATTCTGGAGGTAAAAGCCAGAATTAAGGCAATCATGCGAAGAAACGCCAAGAAGGCCAGACGGGATCACAAAGAAGACAGCCATCTGGTGACAGCCGGTGATTTAAAGCTGGACCGGGATGCCAGACGGGTCTTTATCGCAGATAAGGAGATCAATTTAACAGCCAAGGAATTCGATCTTCTGGAGCTTTTGACCTGCAATCCCAGTAAGGTTTACAGCAGAGAACAGCTGCTTAATTATGTTTGGGGGAATAAGGCTATGGACACAGGAGATGTCCGTACTGTAGATGTTCATGTAAGGCGTCTTAGAGAGAAAATTGAGCCCAGCCCCAGCGATCCCAAATATGTGCATACCAAATGGGGCGTGGGATATTATTTCCGCGTCTAGTAAAAAAAGGAGGATTTCTGCCGGGGAACCGGAGAGATCCGCCTTTTCTTAAATTAAGGAGTGCTGATACGATGAAGAAAAGTCCGCAGGGGGAACGATGGAGAAAGCTTGATAATACGGCAAAGATTTTTCCTGTCATAGCCGATGAAAATTTAAGCAATGTGTTCCGGATCAGTGCTGAGCTTAAGTGTGAAGTGGTGCCAGGAACCTTGCAGAGAGCATTAGAGGAAGTTCTCCCCCAGTTTGAAGGGTTTTGTGTGAAACTGAGGAGAGGATTTTTCTGGTATTATTTTGAACACAACAGCCGGATGCCGGTCATTGAACGGGAGACTACCTATCCCTGTAAATATATTGACCCACACAGCAACCAGCTTTTTCTATTCCGGGTCACCTATTTTGGCAGACGGATCAATCTGGAAGTATTTCATGCTGTTACAGACGGACTGGGGGCTGTAAATTTCTTAAAGGCACTGGTTTACCGTTATCTTGATCTGGTAAAGGATTCAAGAACTGGTCACAGCGCGACGCAGAAGATTTCTTCCGATGTTTCCATGAATGTGGAGGACAGTTATGTCCGCCACTATAAAAAGATCCGAAAACAGAAATACAGTTCTGCTAAAGCGTATCATATTACCGGAGAATATCTCTCCCTGGATGAGGAGAACATTCTTCACGGCTATATCGGTTTAAAAGAAATGAAGGCTGTGAGTAAGCGCTACGGTGTGAGCATCACCCGGTTTTTAACCGCTGCACTGATCTGGTCCATTTATCAGGAATATTTAAAAAAGAAACCTTCTGAACATTCCATTGGCATCAGCATTCCCATCAATTTACGGAATTTTTTTGGTTCTGAGACAATGGCTAATTTTTTTGCTGTGACTCTTGTGGAATTTCTATCTTCCGGAGAGAATCACACATTTGAGGAAATATTAAATGCAGTCAGTACCCAGATGGATGAGAAAATTACAAAAGAGAAGATGGAGGAGACCATTTCCTATAATGTTTCCAGTGAGAAGAAGTGGTATCTGCGCATTACCCCTCTGGTGATAAAATGGCTTGCTTTGAATCTGATATTCTGGAGGAATAATGGGGCATATACCATGACACTGTCAAACATCGGTCCCATTGAAATGGATAAAGACTATGCAAAAGAGATTGAACGCTTCACCATGATGATCGGAGTTTCACGAAGACAGCCAATGAAATGCGGGGTATGCTCTTACGGAGATGAGGTTAATGTCACCTTCAGTTCTGTTTTTCAGGATACAAGGCTTGCGGATTCGTTTTTTGGTTTTCTGAAGAAAGAAGGGATTCCGGCAGAGCTTGAAAGCAATGGGGTGCCGGACCACAGAGATGATAAGGGGCAGTATCCCCAGATCCGGTATGATAAGGAACGAATGAAAAAGATTGCCAATGTCTTTTACGGAATCATGATTCTTGGAGCAGTAGTTCTTGGTATTATTAACCTCGCAACTTTTTCCGGTTCCATATGGTCTGTGATTGCAATCGTCTTAATGGCTTATTCCGTCATGACAGTAAGGTATTCCTTTATGCGCCATTCCAATCTGGCAGGGAAAGTTGTTATGCAGACCATAGCGGCGGAGATCGTATGGTTTTGTATTGATCATGCAACAGGGTACAGCGGCTGGTCGGTAAACTATGGCATACCAAGTACCATATTGTTTGCTGATCTGGCAGTGGTATTTTTGATTCTTGTAAACCGAATGAACTGGCAGAGTTATTTCATGTATCAGATTGCAGTTACCGTTTTCAGCTTTATTCCGCTGATTCTATGGGCTGCGGGACTGATTACCAGACCGCTTCTGTCCCTTGTAACAGTGACAGTGACGGTGATTATTCTTGCTGTAACCATTGCTTTAGGAGACCGGAGAGTAAAGAATGAACTGATCAGGCGGTTTCATATATAGAAAAAGCTGTCTGGAAAGGAGGTATGACACATGAGAAGAAAAAAGGTGAGTGTGATGGGAAATCTGGTGAGAGATATGATGCAGAATGTGATGGAGACTTCTTTTAAGCAGCCTATCCAGAGCGGAGAACTGAGGAAAAACCCGGTTGAGCCAGCCTGGGTATGTCCGGCTGGATATGAATATGAGATTATTGAAAAATATAATCTGAAGATGGAGTATTTAAGACCTGTGGGAGTAGTTACCGGACGAGTGATTCTTCAGCTTCACGGAGGCGGTTATATCGGCCCCATGAAAAATATCTACCGGAGATTTGCAGTCCGGTACTCTAAGATAAGCTATGGAGGAGATGTACTGACTCCGGATTACCGGGTGGCCCCTGAAGATCCCTATCCGGCTGCTTTGCAGGATGCTGTTTCAGCTTACCAGTGGCTTTTGCAGGAGAAAGGGTATGTCCCCCAAAATATTGTAATAGCAGGGGATTCGGCCGGCGGAGGTTTAGGTCTTGCCCTGGGTCTTTATTTAAAGGATAATCATCTGCCTCTTCCGGGAGGTTTTCTCACCATGTCTGCCTGGACGGATTTGACAAACAGCGGCGAAAGCTACCAGATCAATTATGAGCTGGATCCTCTTTTTGGCAATTCAACCCACAACATGCTTTATAATTCCACCTATATCGGAGAAGCGGATCCGATGGAGCCATATATTTCTCCGCTGTTCGGGGATTTTGGCGGATTTCCTCCGGTGCTCATGCAGGTGGGAAATTATGAGGTTTTATTAAGTGATACCCTTATGGTGGGAGAAAAGTTAAAAAAAGAGGGTGTAAAATGCCGGATATCCGTATTTGAAGGAATGTTTCATGTATTTCAGATGGGACTGGATTTAATACCGGAGAGTCGGGAAGCCTGGGAGGAAGCGGAAGAGTTCTTGCGGGTTGTTTATCATATTAATGTAAAACCGGAAGGAAAGGTTGTTCGGAAAGTGAAGACAGGGCAAAAGCGTTCTGCAAGAGATATCACTGGCTTTTTAATTGCCATGATGAAGAAAGAACTGAATGGATAGAGGAGATACGAATGAAAATCACGTTGGTGACTGTGGGGAAGATAAAAGAAAAATTTTATACGGACGCCATAGCCGAATACAGCAAGAGACTGAGCCGTTACTGCAAGCTGGAGATTATTCAGGTGGCAGACGAGAAGACACCTGATCATGCCAGTGTAACGGTGGAACGGCAGATCAAGGAGAAAGAGGGCGAGAGAATTCTTCTTTCTATAAAAGAAGGGGCCTATGTGATCGCTCTGGCCATCGACGGAGATACCCCGGATTCGGTGAAACTGTCAGAAAAAATAGCGGCTCTTGGAGTCGGCGGAGTAAGCCAGATTGTTTTTATTATCGGCGGTTCCCTTGGGCTGGCTGACGCTGTGTTAAAGCGGGCTGATTACAAACTGAGCTTTTCTAACATGACGTTCCCCCATCAGTTGATGCGGGTGATTTTGCTGGAACAGATTTATCGGAGTTATCGGATAATAAATGGGGAACCGTATCATAAATAAAGGATAGTATGTAAAATAAAGTATCTAAGTAATGGAGGAGAACCAAGCCCGGTGGAAATGGAGGAGGTTCTCCTTTTTCTGTTGTTTCAAAAAGAATATTGATAATGTAGATTTGTGATAACAACCAAGAAAAGAAAAGTAAGCCAAAATGGCACAATCTATCTTTACGGCGTTAAGATTGTGTGATATAATATTAACGATGTTAAGATGAAGGGCGTGAAAAAATGGAGAATAAACCATATCATCATGGAGATTTAAAAAATTCATTAATTGAGGCGGGTATTGAATTAATTAATATAGAGGGGGAAAACCAATTTTCATTACGTAAGGTTTCCAAGTTATGTGGAGTAAGTCAAGCTGCACCTTACAGCCATTTTAAAGATAAAGAAGATTTACTAAAGGCTATGCAGGAGCATGTAACAAATCAGTTTATGAAAGTACTTGAAGAAGCAGTTAATTGTTATCCAAATAGAAATGATGAAAGGGCTATATATCAAATGGGAGTGAGTTATGTGATGTTTTTTAAGAATAATCCCCAGTATTTTCATTTTTTATTTTCTCAGCCATGTATGGAAATAAATCTTTCCTTGGACGAGAATGAGATTAAGAATTATCCACCTTTTGAGATTTTAAAGCAGACTGTGTTAAGCGTTTTTGAAGGAAGTGGAATGTCAAAAGAAAGAATGGTAGAGAGAATAATATCATTGTGGGCAACAGTTCATGGTCTCGCTTCAATTGCAACAATGAAAGGTGTACATTATAGCAAGGATTGGGAAACAAAGATTAAAAATATAATTTGGAGTTAATAAAAACTATTAGTAGTTGGAAAAATGCGGGGAGATTTATGATGGTAGATAAAAAAATTAATACACTTCTAATTAAGAAAATTATGAGGAGAATAGCGCGTATTATGTTAACTATGATTTCTGCTTTTCTAATTTGTGTATTAGTTTGTGCAGGTGTACTAATTGTTCATAGTACCGGAAAACCTAAACCTTTTTTAGATGAAAACGGAAGGGAGCTAGAAGGAAGCATTTCAGAAAAAATTCATGTGAATATAAATGGTGTCGAACAGGGAATGTTTATAAAAGGCATGGATAAAACTAAGCCAGTACTGCTTCTGGTACATGGAGGTCCTGGTATGCCAGATTATGTTATTAGTCAAGAAAATACAACAGTACTTGAAAAATATTTTATCGTTTGTTATTGGGATCAAAGAGGTGCGGGATTGTCTTATAGTAGTGATATACCTGTAGATACAATAAATGCAGAACAACTTGTATCTGATACTATAGGTATAACAAATTATCTTCGTAATAGGTTTGTGCAAGATAAGATTTACCTTATGGGATATTCATGGGGGTCTTTTCTTGGAATACAGGCAGTGGCAAAACAACCAGAACTTTATAAAGCCTATATTGCAATGTCTCAAATGTCAAACCAAATTGAATCAGAAAGGATGTCATATGAATATATAGTAGAGCAATATAAGAAGGTAGGGAACAAAAGTATGCTTGATAAGCTTGAAAAATCCCCTATAGATGAGAAGACAAACTTGCCAACAGAATATTGGTCAATGCGCGATGATATGATGCATAGTCTTGGTGTTGGTACAACCCGTAATATGAAATCTGTGATTACTGGTATATTTTTGCCAGTAATAGTAAGTTCAGAATATACATTGAAGGAAAAAATAAATCTATGGCGTTACAAATTTACATCTCCAAGTATTAAAAATTTAGAGAATCAAATGTATGGAACAGATTTAAATGAGAAGGTTCAAAAAGTGGAGGTTCCAGTGTATTTTTGTCATGGTATATATGACTATACAATTTCATACGATTTAACTAAAGAATATTTTAATAAATTGCAAGCACCTATGAAAGGCTTTTATACTTTTAATGAATCTGCTCATAGTCCAATGTTTGAAGAACCTGTAAAATTTTCGTACATATTGGAAGATGATGTACTTAAAGGAACAAATGGTCTTGCCGATACAATATCGAATAATTGATTTATTGAAAAAGAGTTATATTTACTGCTAGTGGTGCCCCCCCGTATAGGAAAAATCGTATCATCTAAATAAGTGTAAAAATACTGAATATAATTTATAGAAACGGTTGTCAAATCTTGTCGTTTTTTGTATAATATATATATACAAAACTATTGGATTTCAAACAAAATATAGGGGGATCTGCATGAATTTGCCGCAGTTATATTATTTCATAAAATTAGCTGAATTACAGCATTATACGAAAGCAGCAAAAGAACTATACATTGCTCAACCCTCGTTAAGTGACTCAATCGCTTCACTGGAAAGTGAGCTTGGAATATCGTTATTTCAGAAGAAAGGACGCAATGTAACACTTACGAAATACGGAGAAGAGTTTTATATCCATGTATCCCAGGCACTAAACCAACTGGAACGTGGAATTGCCACGATGAAGATGCATTCTGGTCAGCTTGGAGGTACCATTGATGTAGGCTGTATTCCCACTTTATTAGGTGATTTTCTTCCTACTGCAATTCAGAACTACATGAAAAAAAATCCTCAGGCTAAATTTAATATATTTCAGGGGATGTCTATTGAGGTCGCTCATGGGGTTGCGGCTGGGAAATACGACTTAGGTTTCTGCTCTGTGGTGGAAGAGGAGCCGGATCTTTTATTTGTACCTATTATGGCACAGGAGCTGGTTTTGATTGTTAACGATGCCCATCCGCTGGCGGGAAGAACAGAATTGTGTTTAAGTGAATTAAAGAATTACAATCTTACTACATATCGTGACTGCATACCCATAGGAAAAGTAGTTCGAAATCTTTTGCAGCAGCATGAGGTGGAGGCAACGTTTTCTTATGATGATGAAATTTCCATCGGAGGTGTGATTTCAGAGTCAAATCTGGCAGCTATCGTTGCCCGTACTCCCTTTTTAAAACAATTTGATAACCTTGTACTCATACCTCTTACTGATGTTCCGAAGGATACCCGCCTGATTTATATGACATTCAGCAGAAAGAATTTTGTCTCCTCATCCGTGGAGGCGTTTGCAGATTTTATTGTTGCACATGAGATGAACTTACCGTAAGCAGACAGATGGAACGGAGGTTAATATGAGATTGATATATGGAACTGGGAATCCTGCCAAATTATCAGCTATGAAGAAACGGTTGAACCGGTCTTTTCCTGTGATTCGGGGCTATACTTTGATCAGGTACCAGATGAAATCCAGCCTGGAGTACATGTGAGGAACATAAATGCCTCATTGTAGATGATCAGCATATCTATCAGGCGATGGATGAGAGTATGGCCAGTGAGCCATTTCTTATTAAAGATGAACTTGATACAGTCGCGGTAGAAGATGGATTTTTGGAGTTTTTTCAGACGTTTATAGATACCATTAAAAAGAATTAAACATAAAATTGCATTGATATAATAAAACAGCGGTGAGCCCCCACAAGAGCATACCGCTGTTTCTCTGTCTCTAAACCATGAGGTATCAGCCAGGCTATACAATACCTGCCGTCGCCATAAGTGCAATTACCAGTCCCGCAACAAAAGCCGGAATCATGGTTCCTAAAATAATATGTTTATAGCTTTCCTTTAAGCTGCATCCGCAGATGGACATGGTGAGGATTGCAACCGAGGAGTTGGGCAGCTTATTTAAGATCAGGGCAGATTCTGTCACAATGCGGTGAAGAGCAGCAACATTGACTCCCATATCAACAAATGCTTTTCCAAAGCTCTCCATGAAGATGGTTTCACCTGAGATTGCGGAACCGGTAAGTCCGGTAAGTACCGTTGTGCCGAAAAATGCTTTTAAATATGCGGGCATATTCATGGCAAGCACTGCCTGCTGCAGCTGCTGGAATGCAGGGGAAGCGCCTAAAACCTTGGAAAGACCCATAACCGCAGCAACCGTAAGCATGGAGTTTAAACCGGAGCTGCTACCAGTCTTGATGGAGGTTTTCATGTTCTTAATCCGTTTTAGCTGGGTGCAGATAATTAACAGGATACCAATTACCAGGGAGAACATAATGCTTGGGGATGTTCCCCAGCCTGAGGTTGCAACGACACAGCCTAAAACCAGAACAAAAGGAAGAACGGAAATGAAGATTCCGGGAAGTTCTTCTTCAGAAACAGAAGTCTGCTGTGTTTTATACATAGCCAGAAGCTGATCCGGAGTATTGCTTTTCAGGCTCTGCTTTTGTGCGTAATTAAAATACAGGAAATAACAAACGGCAAGGATCGCGGTAAATACAAAGGAAAGAAGAGGCGCTGATCCAAGGGAAGTATTTAAATATTTGCTTGGCAGTACATTGCAGATATCTAAGGAATAGGCAAATCCGTTGGCAGAAGCACCGCCACCCAAAAGAAGGAAGGGAAGCACCCGCCGGTCCATCTTATTTTCATATAAAAGATTGTCGGCAATGGGATAAAGGACAAATACCATAATATAACCGTTTATACCAAGCAGAGTAATGAAAAAAGTACAGATCAGGATGACTAGACCTACCATTTTCGTTCCCAGCTTCTTTGTCAGTGTCTGGGCGATTTTTGTTGCAAGACCTGTTTCTAAAACCAGCTGGCCAAAGACGCCGCCAAGTCCCAGGATCAGAAACCAGGAGGCCACAAAGCCGCCGGCACCGCCGGAAAATGTGGTCAGAAACCCTTCCTTAAGATCCAGTCCGCTGGTGACCAGAATAATAGCTGCTGTGATCACTGTCGCTGTTATCATATCGATGCCTTTGATAATCATTACGACTAAAAGTACAATGGCAATAATAAGACCAATCGTAGCTAACATAATGTTCCCTCCAATATTTAAATAGTCTGTCAGTTATGAAAACTCTGGATTAAGCTTTCTCTTTTGCACCGGACTGCCACTGCGCCGTCATTTTGTCAAGCGGAATCGCTGTCAGCCCTGTTTCCCTGGAATAGGAATAGATTACAAATCCACGTTTACAGCGGAAGACGCATTCCAGGCATGGATCTTCATCGCAATAGGCAAAGGCATCGGCGTCTGCCAGGGAAAAAACAAGAGGAGGACGCTTTGTCCTGGGGATATATTTTAAATAACCGCCGGTAAACGTTTTTAAATACATCCATTCCGGCATATATTCCGGTTTTAGAGCTTCCCAGAATACCTCCACGGCGTTATCATTGTAGCCGCCGGTGATTCGATAACTTAAGTGAATCTTTTCTTTTACCAGATCCAGTGGTTCGGGTATTAAATGGACCGCTTTTGAACCACAGCATAAGATTTCCGTTTTACTGAGGGGCGGTATACCGGTGGCGGGATACAGTCCGCCACACGTTTCGCACCGGTAAAAGGATACCTCCGGACACTGGTCCGTCGGAGGTTTTCTTGTATCACGGCATCTTCTTGGTCCGAATGTTTGTTGAGTCATAGCCAGTCACCCCTTCATCCGTTTTAACAGCTCTTCCCGCAGCAGATATTTTTTTACCTTTCCGCTTCCTGTATGGGGGATCCGGTCAATTAATTCGAGACGTTCCGGCCAGAAGCGTTTGGATATGCGCTGCTCCTTTAAATATTCGATCACATCAGACAGGGATAAGCTTTCAAAACCCTCTGCGGGAACTACAAAAGCGCAGATCCGTTCCCCCAGACGTTCGTCAGGCATACCGATGACTGTATGGTCCAGAATGCCGGGACAGCCCTCTAAATTGTCGTTGATTTCATTGGAATTTAAATTTTCTCCGCCCCGGACTATCATATCTTTCTTTCGTCCGATAATCCGGATATTTTCATCCACGTCCATAACGCAGAGATCTCCGCTGTGAAACCAGCCGTCATCGTCAAGGACTTCATCTGTAATCCCGCGGTTTTTTAAATATCCCACAAATACATTAGGGCCTCTTGACAGTTCTTCTCCGGCAGTTCCAAAAGGAACGTCCGCACCGTTTTCGTCCACCACCCGGATTTCAATTCCCGTAAGCGGTTTTCCCGAAGTGGTTCCGTTAAGCTTTAAAGCATCACCGGGTCTGACGAAAACATGAGGAACGCTTTCCGTAGAGCCATACACCTCGCATAGAAGAATCCCGTAATCCCAGGCCTTCTGTACCATATAGCCCGGAACAGGAGCGCCGCCGCATAAATAGAATTTAAGAGAGGGGATGGCACCTCCGTTAGTCTCCAGATCCCTTAAAATATCATAGATAAAAGGAGTGGCGCCCATGGAATAGGTACAGGCCTCCCGGTTCATTATGTCAATGGCCTCCCGGCAGCAGTATTTCTGCTGCAAAATTACCTTTGCACCTGTGAGCATGGGCGCGATAATACCATGATGAAATCCTGTTGCATGGTTTAGGGGAGCAGGCATAAACATGATATCTTCCATTGTAAGTCCCAGCTCACGGTTAAAGGTTTCCTCGCTGTAACGGATGTTGTCGTGAGTTAAAATCACGCCCTTGGAACCGCAGGTAGTGCCGGACGTTCCAAGAATGGCGGCAATATCCTGCCCTGTCTGCTTAAAACAATCCTCTTTCCTTAACGGCTCATAGTCATGAAGAATTTTCTTCCAGGTATAACAGCTGCTTTTTTTCTCCCTTGTCTGATCCAGCAAAACCACTGCACGAAGGCTGTTAATATGGGGAAGTGCGGATAGAATCATCTCCTCATAATCGGTTTTGTGAAAATAAGTGGGAGCAAAGTAAGCTTTTGACTGCGTTAAATTCAGGCAGCGGACCAGTTCCTTTTCCTCGTATGACATGGCGATTGGGTGGGCGGCGGCACCTGCCTTAAAGCAGGCGATGGTGATCACTGCGAATTCGCTCCAGATGGGAATCTGGTAGGAAACCACATCACCAGGGCCGATTCCCTGGGAACGGAGAAAGGCCGCCACTTTGGAAGCGGCCTCATCCATCTGCCTGTATGTATACCGGTTTCCACGGTCATCAACGACATATTCCCGGTCCGGATATTTTTTTACTGACTCATGAAAGCAGTCCGTAAGGGTCCGGTCCGACCAGTATCCTTTACTCAAATACTGAAGTTTTAAATCAGGATTTATTTTTATTTCTTCAAGCATAACCCTTCTCCTTGGAAATGAAGAGCAGAGGTATGATCAGATTATCCCTGCTGCCTCGCCTTCAGCTCTTTGACCAGAGCAGGAACCACTTCAAATAAATCGCCCACGATGCAATAGTCCGCAACCTCGAAAATAGGAGCGGTTTCATCTTTGTTTATGGCAATGATGGTTCCTGATTCACTCATTCCTGCTACATGCTGCACTGCTCCTGAAATACCGCAGGCAAAATAAATTTTCGGGGAAACCGTAGCACCTGTCTGTCCCACCTGCTTGGTCTGCGGCATCCAGCCTGCATCAACAGCGGCGCGGGAACAGCCTACCGTACCGTTAAGCATATCGGCCAGCTCCTTTAACAGGGAAAAATTTTCGGCAGATTTCATGCCGCGGCCGCCGGAAACGATGATTTCAGCTTCATCAAGCCGGATGTCATTATCTTCACAGGCTTTGATAAAGTCAATTACCTTCGTCCGGATTTCTTCGTCCGGGGTCCGGATTTCCCTGCGGATCACTATCGGCTCGTTAGCCGGATTTTTCTCCGGTTTCTTAAATGCCCCAGGCCTGCAGGTACCCATCTGAGGTCTGGTTTCACTGCAAAGAATCTGTGCATATAAATTGCCGCCGAAAGCAGGACGCTCCCAGACAACATTGCCGGTCTCCTCATCAACGCTGAGTGCAGTGCAGTCCGCTGTCAGTCCGGTACGGAGGCTTACAGCGATTTTGGATCCCAAGTCCCTGCCGTTTACTGTCGCGCCAACTAAAATCGTATTGGGATGATACAGTTCACATAGTTTTAAAAATACATTTCCATAGGCATCGGCAGAGTAATCTTCATATTCCTCTCCCTCAACCACATATATTTTATCCGCACCATATTCCCCGGCGGCTTTTACGGCTTCTCTGGTATCTTTTCCGATTACCACTGCGCAGAGATCCTGTTTTAAACCTTCTGCCAGCTTTCTGCCCTGGCCTAAAAGTTCCAGACCCACGCTTTTGGGCTGGTCTTTAAAACATTCAACAAATACCCATACATCCTTCCATGTCTCAAAACTCATTTTCTTTGGCCTCCTTTTACAGTATTTTCCCGTCGGCCAGCTTGCCGATCAGTGCGTTAGCAATTTCACCGGGAGTGTTTCCCTCTATGGTCACACCGCAGGCGGACCGTTTTGGAGTGAAGGTAGCCTTTACCTTGGTGGGAGAGCCTTTGAGTCCCATTTTGGATACATCCGCATCAGGTAAGTCAGCCAGGGTAATTTCAGGAATGTCAGCTTTTAAAGAGGCAATTTTTCTCTTTATGGTTGCATATCTGGGTTTGTTGCTTTCTTTTGTTGCAGTACAAAGAATGGGGAAGCGGGCCTCAATCACTTCAATGCCTTCCTCTACCTGACGTCTGGCAGTTACCTTATCCCCGTCTGCCTCTAAATCCAGAATATAAGTAAGCCTTGCAGCGCCAAGGTGTTCTGCGATACTGGGGGAAGTCTGTCCCGTATCCCCGTCAATGGCCTGCTTACCGCCCAGAATCACATCGAAGTCACCAAGCTTTTTAATGGCCTGTGACAGGATATAGCTGGTGGCATAGGTATCAGAACCGCCAAATGCACGGTCAGTCACCAGATAAGCCTCGTCAGCTCCCATGGAAAGAGCTTCTCTTAATACAGCCTTTGCCTGAGGCGGTCCCATGGAGATTACGGTCACTTTTCCGCCGTAGCGGTCCTTTAAGGAAAGCCCTGTTTCTAAGGCATTTTTGTCAAATGGATTCATGATGCTTGGTACACCTGTACGGATCAGGGTGTTTTTTACCGGATCGATTCTAATCTCTGTCGTATCCGGAACCTGTTTAATGCAAACAACGATATTCATCCTGTTATGTCCTCCTATCTGTATTCCTTATCCAGAACGTTTGCAATGGTCATACGCTGGATCTGGTTGGCGCCTTCAAAGATCTGGAATACCTTGCAGTCCCTCATCAGCTTTTCTACAGGATATTCCTTGCTGTATCCGTATCCGCCGAAGATCTGCACTGCATTGGAGGTGACCTCCTGTGCACAGTCGGAGACAAAGGTTTTGCAGATGGAGCCTTCCTTCTGAACCATGATTCCATGGTCCATCATGCGCATGGTGTTATTTACTAAGCATCTGGATGCCTCAACCTTGATTGCCATATCCGCAAGCAGGGCCTGAACCATCTGGAACTTGATTAAAGGAGTTCCGAACTGTTTGCGTTCTTTGGCGTATTTAACGGATTCATCAAGAGATCTCTGCATAATTCCTACAGCCAGAGTTGCCACAAACGCACGGGATAAGTTCAGTGCATTTAAAGCCAGCTTAAAGCCGGAGCCTTCTGGTCCAACCATAGCAGAAGCTTTTACCCGCACATTTTCAAAAATTAAGTCAGTGGTATTGGAAAGACGAAGTCCCATCTTGTTTTCGTGAGCGCCTACGGTAACGCCAGGCGTATCAGCATCGATGATAAAGGCGGAAATCCCCTTGTGTCCGGCAGCCGGGCTGGTTTTGAAAAATCCTACAAATACATCGGAGAGCGCTCCGTTTGTAATAAAGGTTTTCGTTCCGTTTAAGATGTATTCATCGCCATCCAGGACTGCGGTGGAACGCATGGCTGCCGGGTCAGAGCCTGCATTTGGTTCAGTTAAGGCAAATGCTGCAAATGATCCGGGTCTGATTTTGTCTGCAAAATACTGTCCCTGTTCCTTGGTTCCTGCAAGAATTACGTTTCTTAAAGCAACGAAGGTGGTTACAAAAGTAATGGCATAGCCTGCATCTACTTTTGCCAGCTCTTCAAATATCATGGCAGTAGTTTCATAGCTTAAGCCGGTTCCGCCGTATTCCTCGGGGATTTCCAGCATGTGAAGTCCCATATCAAAACCCCATTTAAAGAGGTCTCTCGGACACTCACCCTTTTCATCTGCTTCTTTTACGTAAGGCTTGATTTCGTTTTCAGCCATTTCTCTTACGAGAGCAAGAAGCTCTTTTTGTTCTTCGGTGTATAGTAAACTCATGTCATCTCACCTTTCCATTCTATTGTGGTTATTTTTTCAGCTTTGTTTCCCCGGTGGCTGCGCCGGAGGCAAGAATCTCCCCGATTTCACCCTGGCTGTATCCCAAATGATCCAGGATCTCAACCGTATGAGTACCCTGGGAGCCGCCGATCCGGTATTCCGGTTCTCCAACAGAACTAAAGTTTACCGGGTTTGTGGGAAGGTAGCGTTCACCGGAAGGATAGGGGATCTTTGCTATGATGTGGTTGGCCCAGACCTGTTCATCCTCGTACATATCAAGAGGCTCGTAGGCAGCTTCGCAGGCTAAATCATTGGCTTTAAACATACTCATTAAATCTTTTCTTGTGAGTTTGCCGATTGCTTCATCAAGAATATCAATGACCTCATGGTTTAAATGTCCGGCATTTACCTCTGCGCACCTCATGTAGCGGGAATTTCCCACCATGTCCGTTCTTTCTAACAGTGTCATGATCTTTTCATAGTCTCTGTCATACTCAGGACAGCAGATTACCACCCATTTCTGGTCGCTGGTGCGGTATACGTTGTTAAACGGATTGGGAACTTCCTTCCTGCTTTTTGGATACTGGTTGCCGTACTGGGCGGAAATAACTCCTGTGCTCAGTGCGTAAACTGCAGCATGATGAAGGGAGACTGTGATCTTATCGCCTTTTCCTGATTTCTCCCGGGCAAAAAGAGCAGCACAGATTCCGGAGGCAAGCCCTAAGGAAACCTGGAAGTCACCGAAGCCGTTGGTTGGGATCATGGGAGCATCGCCTTTGTTCACGGTAGTTCCGAACACACCTCCTCTGGCCATGTAGCAGGTAACATCAAATCCGGCAGAATCTTTTTCCGGACCGTTTTCCCCATAACCTAAGACCTGGGCGAAGACCAGCTTTGGAAAACGCCGGCTTAACGTGTCGTAGTCAAGCCCCAGCTTCGTTAAGGATTTTGTTCTGGTGTTGGTGACAAAGACATCTGCTTCTCCAATCAGTTTGTATGCAATTTCCAGACCCTTTTCGGATTTTAAATCCAGGGTGATAAAGCGTTTGTTCATGTTGGCAACATCAAATGCCAGGTTTTCATCGTCTTCATAGGGCATGTTAAATACTGCGCCCTGTGTTCTTGCAGGATCACCCTTGGCGGACTCGATTTTGATGCAGTCGGCGCCCCATTCCCCGAGAACGCGGACTGTGGTAGGGGCTGCAAGATATGTGGTTAAATCTACAACTTTTACTCCCTCTAAAGGTTTCATGCTGATCCTCCTTTACAAAAACCCGGGGTCATCAGGCCCATACGGAACCGGATGACCCCAAGGTGAATTCCTGTTAGACGATGTATTCCATTTTTGCGCCATGCTTGATGGTATTTCTGGAAATGGTGATGCGCTGAACGGTAGGAGCGCCTTCTTCCAGCCACATTGCGCGGCAGTCACGGTAGAGACGTTCTACAGGACCGTATTTACAGTCTTCAAAATAGCCGACTCCGCCGAAGATCTCTAACATCTCATCGCTGACCTTTCTGGTGGTATCAATGCTGTACAGCTTGCACATTGCTGCTTTCTCTTCAATGTACTCGCCGGTTGGATTTTCTTCATAGGATTTTGCAAAATCGTAAACCATGCAGCGCAGTGCATGAACCATCATGGACATATCAGCAATTTTGCACCGGATTGCCTGACGGGTTCCGATTGGTTTTCCAAAGGTTACGCGGTCATTTGCATACTGTAAGGAAAGTTCCAGCATTCTCTGAGCCATACCTAAGTTGCTTGCTGCGATATGGGCACGGGATACAGATAAGGAATGCATGGCAATTTCAAGGCCCTGGCCTTCTTTTCCTAATAAATACTTCTTGTCAATCTTACAGTTTGTAAATTTCAGTTCACCGTGTCCGGCTCCGCGGCAGCCCATCATATGAGGCATGTTGATTACTTCAAATCCGGGAGCATCCATCGGAACAAAGAATGCGGAAAGTCTGTCATCCTTTTTGGAATCAGGATTGGTAACTGCGATTACATAAGCGAATTCACAGCAGTCTGTATGGGAGATTAAAGTTTTCTCTCCGTTTAATACATAGGAATCGCCGTCTTTTACTGCCATGGTATGTAAATCGGCTCCGGTTCCGCCGGTTGCCTCAGTCAGTGCAAAACAGGTAAATACGGATTTATCCTGGAACTTGTTCATGTATTCGTCTTTCAGTTCTTTGCTGCCGTAATCATCAAGGATTCTCCAGTTTAAGTCCATCGCATAATGAAGATGCATTCTCATTCCGCCCGGTCCTCTGGAGAATTCTTCCTGTACCTGTAAGATCTCAAGCTCGGACAGACCGTAACCGCCGTATTCAACCGGAAGTGCGCAGCGGTATAAATCATTTTTAATTGACAGATCATAAAATTCTTTCGGGAATTTATTGGTAACCTCTACTTCCTTCTGGATCTCTTCTAACGGTCCTTCCGCCAGCTTTCGGATCTGCATTAAATAGGACTGAAATTCTTCCTTTGATAATTTACTCATAGTTCCTTCCTCCTGGTATTAAATAAATATTTTTTTAACAATCTTGCTGTTTTTATTATAAGCGCTGTATCTGTAAAAATCCAATCGGCTCTGTTCGGCCTTTTTTCCTTCATTGATAGCTGGTGCCTATGCATAAATTTTAAAGCTTTGGTTTATTTTGGTTGTCCGGACAGAAGCTGTATGGCATAATAAAAGGCAGAATAGTAAAAAAAGGGGTATGGTTAGATGAAAGAGAAGCTGCTTGCGCCGATTCTTTCGGGGGAAGAGGAATTAATCCCTGCAGATGAAGCGGAATTATACAGAAAAAAAGAGAATGAAGAAGAAATCAGAGATGCAATGATACAAAACGTCCGTATGAGCGGGGAGGATATTTCCCGCATGCAGTTTTCCGCTGTGATCTTTGAAAACTGCCTGTTTCAGGATTGTTCTTTTGAAAAAGGGGAATTTACCGATGTTATTTTCCGTTCCTGTGATTTTTCCAACTGCGGTCTGGAAGACTGCTATTTTAACCGGACGGAATTCATCTCTTCCAAAGGCGTAGGCACCCGGTTTTGCGGCAGTACCATGCTTCATTCCAGAATTTCCGACTGCAATTTCCGCTATGCCAATTTTGACGGATCGAAGATGGAGCATATTCATTTCTCCGGCTCCCAGCTGGAAGGGGGATTTTTGACCCAGTGCCGTATGAAGGAGGTTTTGTGGACCCAGGTGAATATGGATAATGCCAGCTTCTTTAAGACCATGCTGAAGGGAATGGATTTTACCAGCTGCACCATACATGGAATTGTGCTCTCTGACGAGTGCAAGGAATTAAAAGGGGCAGTTGTGGATTTGTATCAGGCGGCAGAGCTGGCGAGGTATTTAGGGGTGGTTGTAAAATACGAATGACGTGATCATTTTTATATCTGTAACAAATATGAGGTATTTTTTTTCGTAAACCTGTGCTAGAATGGAAACGATACGGCGGGTAAACGAGTGATGAAAAGGAGGCGGGTTATTTTATGATGGAACCCTCAAAGACTGCATAGCACGGGTTATGCAGTGAAAATATAAGTAATTGTACAGCCTTTGCTATTCCGGACAGAAAATATGTTTGGGAGGCAGCGATGCGCTATCAGAAGGCCAATGAAATTCTGCCAGAGGAGCTGGTGGAACTGATTCAGAAGTATATTGACGGGGAGTATGTCTATATCCCCAGAAAACAGGAAAACAAAAGAACCTGGGGAGAAGGAACCGGAGCCAGAGAAGAGCGGAAACGCCGGGACCGTTCCATTTACAAAGATTATGTATCCGGATTTTGTGTAAGGATTCTGGCAGAGCGTTATTATCTGTCAGAAAAGAGCATTCAGAGGATCGTACTCCAGGAAAAGAAAAAGGATACAGGCGGTGTGTCATAAACAATGATGCGCTGCCTTTTTTTTATTTCATAAATGAAAGTGAGGTGGGAAGGCGGCACTGTTCATAGTAGAGTTATCCGTAAAGACAACAATATGGAGGAAGATATGAATCGAAATTTACGGAAACTGTGGCTGATTGTTCCTGATCAGCTGCCCGTTGTCATAAGAAGGTGCCCAAAATGCAAAGGAAAGACGGAATTTGAAAACAGCGGAAAGTTCAGGGTTAACGCCAATGGAAAACTGCTTGATGTATGGCTGATTTACCGATGCAGCCATTGTGATACTTCATGGAAAATGACCATTATAGAACGGGCAAATAAAGAGAACATAAATAAAACGGAGTATGAAGGATTTTTAAGTAACAGTCCCCAGCTGGCAGCCAGCTATGGAAGTGACAGGGAACTGTTTATAAAAAACAAAGCGGAAATCGCGGAAATAAAAACCGGGTATCATATACTTGAGACAGGAACAGTCGCACCGGTCAATGAAGACGCATATATGGAGATACAGATAAAAAATCCGTCCGGACTTAAGCTGAGGGCAGATGCCCTGTTTGCAGGCGAACTTGCAGTCTCCAGGAGCCAGATTAAAAAATGGTTTGATGGCGGGCTGGTGACATCCGGACAGGAGGTTCTTGCGCCGGGGGCAAAAGTCGTGGATGGAATGTTAATTCAGATAAATAAGGAGGAAGCCATCGGGCAGGAATCGCTTGACGTTTGAATCATGCTGATTTATTCTTATAATGTAATAAAGTATAAGAACAAGGGTGATGAGAGACATGATAAGGACAGTTGCATCCGTTGGCCTGCCTGTAGGAGAAAGCTGGAACATATATAAAAACAGATTAGAGCCTGAGACGATAACCGGCAGAGAAAAGCGGCTCAGTATTGTCACCGGAGTTCATGGGGACGAGCTGGAAGGCCAGTTTGTATGTTACGAGATTAACCGCATTCTCAGAGAAAACAGGGATTATTTAAAAGGAATTGTGGATATTTATCCGGCGCTTAATCCGCTTGGAATTGATTCCATTACCAGAGGTCTGCCTGGATATGATATTGATATGAACCGGATTTTTCCGGGTGATGAGGAGGGAGCGGTATCGGAACACATCGCCTCCCAGATCATGGCTGATATCTCCGGATCTGATTTCTGTGTGGATTTACATGCCAGCAATATCTTTTTAAGAGAGATTCCCCAGATCCGTATGAGTGAGGCCTATGCTGAGAAGCTCATCGGCTACGCAAAGCTGATGAATGTGGATCTGGTTTGGGTTTATGAGAATGCCGTAGTGTTAGATTCCACTCTGTCCCATGGTTTAAACAGCATTGGAGTCCCTACCTTTGTAGTTGAAATGGGGGTGGGGATGCGGATCACAAAAAGCTATGGAAAGCAGCTGGCAGAAGGGATTCTCTGTCTGATGAAGGAACTGGGAATATGGACCGGAGAAACTATCATTCCAAAAGAACCCATGATTTCCTTTAACCGGAATCTTGGACTTTTGCATGCGGAAAGCCCGGGTATATTTCTGCCTCTGGTGGAACATCTTGGTACAGTAAAGGAAAACCAGCCCATTGGACAGATATTAAATCCATTAACCGGAACGATACTGGAAGAAGTGGTTTCCCCCATAGACGGACTGGTATTTACCCTCAGGGAATATCCGGTGGTATCGGCAGGATCTTTGCTGGCGCGGGTGCTGGGAGGTGAGCAGGTATGAGAAAAGAGACCATTTTCACTCTGAAGAATCTTTACAGGGACGATATGAATCTATATGGCTATCATTTCGGCAAAGGGGAAAAGTCGGCGTGTATTGTAGGTGCATGCAGAGGCAATGAGGTTCAGCAGCTCTATATCTGTTCCCAGTTAATCAGACAGCTAAAGGAGTTGGAAGAGCGGGGAGCCATTATTAAAGGCAATGAGATTATGGTCATCCCTACTGTGAATACAGCATCACTCAATGTTGGTAAACGGTTCTGGCCGACTGACGATTCGGACATCAACCGTATGTATCCGGGAGACGGAAGCGGAGAAACCACAAAGAGGATTGCAGCGGGCATCTTTGATGCAGTGAAAGAATACAGCTACGGAATTCAGTTTACCAGCTTTTATATACCCGGCAATTTCGTCCCCCATGTGCGTATGATGGATACCGGATATCAGAATCCAAGCCTTGCAAATCTTTTCGGACTTCCCTATGTGGTGGTTCGGGATGCCAAGCCATTTGATAAGGCGACACTGAATTATAACTGGCAGTTAAAGAATACCAGCGCATTCTCCATCTATACCAGCGGAACGGATCAGATAGACGAACCCTCTGCCCGTATGGCAGTAGCTTCTGTGCTGCGGTTTTTAACCCGTATGGGAATGGTGCGTTACACCAGTCACAGCGGCTATATTGCCACAGTTCTTCATGAAAGCGATTTATCAAGTGTAAGGACAGACTGTGCCGGCATTTACCGTCCCCATGTAAAACCGGGTGAGGAAGTGAGTAGGGGGGAGATTCTGGCAGATATCCTGGACCCTTATGAGGGAGAGATTATAAGCCAGATTCTTGCACCTACAGAAGGAATTGTATTCTTTTCCCATTCCCAGCCATTCGTTACCGAAGGGGGTATTATCTTTAAAATTATACGGCGGCTTCATGAATAATGTGCCGTAAAGCATGGAAAGGAGAGCGGACATGCAGTATGCTGCTCTGGAGCGTATGCTCATTAATTCAATCAGAGAAGTACAGATGAAACTGGGATATGAAAAGGAAGCCATAAGGTTTTATTATCCTGAAAAATCACTGTTAAGAATCCTGAAAGCAGGGGATTTAAGTGATGATATAAAAACAGCATTAAAAGAATTTAAGACTTATGTAAAAGACCGGCTGGGAGAAATTAAAATCACCAGAAGCCAGGAGCGGTTCTGCTTTCTGATTCCGCCGGAAGGTGTAGAATATGTCTGGGAGCAGGAAGAAGAAAACGGATTTTTAAGGGAATTTATTGAGAACATAGAAAAACCCGGTATTCAGCCTGAAGAAATTAAAAATGTGTTCTTTAAGTATTCAGACGGTAACTATGTTTGTGAAAACTGTGACGGGGAAGAATGCGATTTTATTTTGTATTTTAAAGATTCCGCCAGGGATTCTTACCGATATTTTATTAAATTCCATGATAACCATGCGACATACCACAGATTTCTGTCAGAAGACGTGAAAGATATGGGATTATAAAACCACAGGAGAAGAA
>JAEWPQ010000197.1 GCA_023460575.1 Bacillota bacterium | reverse complement strand
TTGAAATTGAAGAAACCTACCAGCCCCCAGTTTACTGCACCGATGATGGCAATTGTCAGAGCTGTGTAATTTAATGCTTTATTTCCCATGGCACTACCTCCTTTTCCCTTATATTATGGAGTAGCTTTCTGGTTTTTATACATTATTTTCCCAAACTCGTGATTCTTGACCTGATTTCATCCTCTCTGTCTTTAAATAAGAGACTTTTGTTATACTGATAATACCTTTCACACTCATATTCTTTTAAGAATTTTACACTATAAAAACCAGTATTTAATTCAGTAATAAACAGAACCAGCTCCTGCCCGGTGACAAATGCAGCTTCCAGAAAATCAAAGGCATGTTCAAGAGCTTTTCCGCTCTCTGCAAAGAGCATATCAAAACGGTTTGTTTCCTCCTGAAACATCTTCCGTATCTGATTCCAGTCTTCTTTCACATCTTTTTTCTCGGATTTCTTTAGCGTTTCTTCTATTTTAAGCAGCAGTGCCTCCACATCACGGTACAGAAAATCCTCCCGCCTGTTTAAAAGTCCTGCCTCCCGTTTTTGCTTTAAAGATTCACTCCACTGGCTTCTTATTTCAAACAGCCGCTCCTCCATGGATACGTTTAAATTAACATCCGTTTCCGGATCAGCCTTTTTCAATTCTTCCAATAAGATACCTGTCCTGTCCCCCTGATCAGCAACTGCTTTAAAATACTGCCCCAGTCTGGATAAGAGAAGTCCCATTACATTCAGTTTTTCATCAAAGGGAGCACGGCCTAATTTGTTACACAGGCTTTCACGGATTGTACCTGAGAGAATCTCGTCAATCTGATAATCATCACGGTATTTGTAATACAATTCCAGATAATTGGCAAAGTCTTTTGCAATCTTAGGAAACTGAATATATTCTCCCACCACATCCCTGTCCGGCTTCTTTCCCAGACGTTCATAAATCTTCAAAAAACTGGATAAATCCTCCCAGCCTCTTGGTGTAGCAAAAAATTTTCCATCTACTGTAGTTTCAATGCGGCAGAAATTATCAGTTCTGGCGTTAAGATAGGAAATGACTGCGGGATGAATCTCATGCTCATAGGCATATGCCTTCCATACCTCATAATCCGGTTCTACGTGAATCAATTTAATTCTGTCTAAGGTAACAACATCAAAATCCCTCACTGATTTGTTGTATTCCGGAGGGTTTCCGGCAGTTACAATAATCCAGCCTTCGGGTATACGGTGATTTCCAAAAGTCTTATACTGAAGAAACTGAAGCATGGTTGGCGCCAGTGTTTCTGAAACGCAGTTGATTTCATCGATAAAGAGAATTCCTTCAGGTAATCCTGTACTTTCTATCTTATTATAAACAGAGGCCACAATTTCACTCATGGTATATTCCGTTACACGATACTGTTTCCCGCCAAATTCTTTATCTGTTATAAACGGAAGTCCTACCGCACTCTGTCTTGTATGGTGTGTAATGGTATAAGCCACCAGTCCGATCTGGCATTCTCTTGCGATTTGCTCCATGATCTGTGTTTTACCCACTCCGGGCGGACCCATTAAGAATACCGGTCTCTGCCGCATACCA
The DNA here is from genome assembly GCA_023460575.1 of Bacillota bacterium. Lineage (GTDB taxonomy): Bacteria > Bacillota > Clostridia > Lachnospirales > Lachnospiraceae > Lacrimispora. Next base: position 16,448 of record JAEWPQ010000197.1, on the reverse strand, counting down.
GGAATCTCGTAAGTTCCGTAGTTATCTTTTAGTAAATAAGCCTCTATGGTATTCTTGATCTCTTCTTTTGCTCGTTTTATATTCATCGCTTTTTGTTCTCCTGTTATTTTACTTCCAGATCTTCTCTGGTCAATACTACCTTCATTGCCCAGCCCGGCACTGATATGTCCTCATACTGATCTTCCATAAACACAAATGCAGTTTCATAGGGAGGCATTTTTACAGGATAGATTCCTTTTCCGTCTGTAAAATACAACAGCCCACGGAGCTTTTTAAATACCCCCTTATTAAGTAGCCCATTCACATATTCAAATGCAGGCCGAAAATCAGTTCCCCCGAACCCGGAAAGAGTAAACTGCTTCATATAGTCTTCCATCTCTTCCCGGCTTGTAATGGTGATATCGGAACGGATTTGTTCATCACACTGTATAATATGAATGTTTATTTTACGAAAATAGCTTTCCGTTTCTCCAAGTACCTCATAGGTCTGCTCTAAAAAGCTCCGCACCAGATCACCAGAGACTGACATGGAAGTATCAATCACTATTACAAAATCTTCTATTTTAAAAACCTCTCTTGTTTCAAGAGGCTCAATTAATGGCATATTTTTATACAGTGCTAAGCCATAGGTATAAAATATCGAATCAAAAGAATCAGGATCCACCTCCGCCTCCTCTTTTAAAACTGCGAATTTTCTTAAGAACCGTTTATAATCATAACGTTCCCGGTTTTCTATTTTCACCTGTTCCAAAAGCTGTCTGGAAGATTCATCCTCCTTTTCTCCAAAGGATTCCATCTCTGTTTCCATCTTCTCCCTGATATTCTGCCATTTGTTCTGTCGTTCCATCTTAAAATGGGGATCTTCATCCTGTTCCCACTTATCATGGCTGTCCACATAGAATTCTGCCTCCATGCGGCGAAACGCTCCCTCTGACGGATTCATTTCCATAAGCACATGGTAAATTCCTTCCGCTGTAAATACTGGTAGTTTCGTTCTAAACTGCCCATATATTTCACGCCGGTATGGTGACTGGTGCCGGAAAACTGATTTTACATAAAATCCGTCCAGAATAGATTCAACCGCTATGTCACAAGCCAGATCCCAGTAGTGCTTTTGTCGGTTACCCATAGATCCAAGGTGGCAGAATAAACAGTGAAAAAGCATATGGAGGTAAGCTCGGTTGATTTGAATACGGCCTCTTTGGAACATGGAAAACAGGAGATCCGGCTGATAATAAATCACATAGCCGTCCGTGCTCATCCCCGGACCTGACCGCTCTGCTTCAAACCCAAAACTGCTTAACGCAACATCCAGATATCTGAAGTTTAAATAAAGCTCGTTTCTTGCATTACCCAGAATTTCATGTCCGAGTTCTACCTCATTCAGTTCATCAAGCTGACGCTGTCTCACCGGATCAATCATTTTATTACCTTCTTTCTATACACTTTTAAATAGAAAATGTACGTTTCTTTACAGGAAAACGCAAATGTCTTAAATCCATTAATGAACTTAACAGCTCCGTATTGTTATGTTCCGATGCCAGATCAATCATCCGGTCAAAATCCACCTGGTCCCTGCAATACTCGTTCGCCAGCCAGAGAAATAGTTCACTCTCACTTAGGGCCGCCTCTCCTGCCGCCTTTAGATGCTCTCTTAAATAATCTTCATAAATCTTCCGGTCTCTGGGGAGCAGATTAAGAGGAGTATACAGCCTTCCAAGAGCAAGAGCCGCCGTTAGCCGGTCTGATTCCTGAACTCGAACATGGGGAAATAATGCGTCATATTTATGGAACTGGAATTCTGACTGGGCAAAACAATACCGGTACATATGTCCGCACCCATGCATCTCGCGGAATATAATCCTGGCGGGTGTGTGTTCCACCGATTCTTCATACATCTCAGGAAATATCAGCCTTGCGGTCATATCCTCAGCATAGTAATTTACATAAAGTTCCTGCCGCAGCTCCGATACAATTCCCTGCATACAGGAATGGTTTCCCTCTACAATATGAATATCCAGTTTTCTGATTCCCAAGCAGCCGGTGAACAGACCGGATCCCAAATCAATTATGGAACTGTAGCAATCGAGATGGCGGAGCTCATAACAGTTGTAAAAGGCATAATTTCCAATTTTTCTAATGGAGGCCGGTAGATATAAATCCACTAAGCGTTCACAGATGACTTCCGGAGGGAGCTCATTTTCACCGTAAAAAACCTGATTTCCCTCCTCATCACACATTTGAAAGTCATTACCGGCGAGAGAAAGCATCTCACTCCTTCCCACGCCATCGGAAAATACATACTCTGCCAGCTCTGTCACGGGCAGATTTCCAATCTTATCTGGTATACGGACAGTTCCCCCGTATCCTCTGCACGCCAGAATCCGCACATGATCATTCACTTTCTGATATAAAAACATTTTAATACCTCTCCAATGGATCGTTTAACAAATCAATATATCAGAAAAATGAAATAAAATCAACCGCCTCATGCTATTTATAAAATTTTATACATAAAAAAAGGAGAATCTGAAGGAAAACAAACTCTTTCCTTCAGATTCTCCATAATCGTATCAATCATTCAATGTTATATTCATGCTTCCCATACGGTAACCGTCTAAATCCAGCGTCACGTATGAAAAACCAATCCGATGAAACTCCACCGTAATAACACTCTTTTGGGGTTCTGTTATAAGCCGTGCAATCTGATCCGGAAGCACTTCAATCCTGGCAATTGTACCGTGTATCCGGACTCTCACCTGAGAAAACCCCATGTCCAGTAAAAGCTGTTCTGCTTTGTCAACCATAGACAGCTTTTCCCTGGAAATCGTCTCCCCGTACACAAACCGGCTTGAAAGGCAGGCAAAAGATTGTTTGTTCCAGGTATTTAACCCCAGATTCCTGGATAATTCCCTTATTTCCTCCTTATTAAGTTCTGCCTGGCGCAGCGGACTGTGAACTCCCAGCTCGGCTACCGCTTTCAGTCCTGGGCGGTAATCACCGTTATCATCTAAATTGGAACCTTCTGCAATCTGTTTTATGCCATATTCTGCTGCTACCTCCGCGACCTTCTCAAACAATTCATGCTTACATAAATAACACCTATTTTTCGGATTGCTGCTAAAGCCTTCAATATCCAGCTCCTCACTGTCAACAATAAAATGCCGGATTCCCTCTTTCCTGCAAAACTGAACCGCCTCATTCATCTCCCGTTCCGGAAAGGAGCAGGACCTTGCCGTCACTGCAATCACACGGTCGCCAAGTACTTCGTGTGCTGTTTTTAATAAAAATGTTGAATCCACCCCTGAAGAAAAAGCAACTGCCAGGCTGTCCAGATTGGAAATATAAGCTCTCAGTTTCTGATCTTTCTCACGAATATTCATATAGTCTCCTTATGCCATACTTCATTAATATGTTTATAGGAATTATAGCAATTGAAGGAGATGGTGTCAACAACCCACCCCATTTTCACAAACTCTTCACAGAAACATCATTATCTGGTCACATTTCCCCGGTATATTAATACTCACAAAGAGGTCAATAACCTTTTCATATAAATACTTTTTCATACTTCAGCCGGTAGGATCCCGCCAATCTTACCGGCTCCTCCCTTTATCCCCCCCTGTTAAACATCTGGAATCCTTACCTTATTTGACAATTACTGCTTTTCGATCCATTTTTTCTATATTTCAACATATTGCTATTGGTGTTACAATTAAGTTGTTCAAAAAACAGAAAAAAGAGGGAGGTAATTGATTATGTGTTTTGATTTCAGTTCCTGTAATTTCAGTGATTTATTAAATTTGATTTCTCAGTTTTGCAAATAGCAGTTTCTTATGGGGTTCAGCCAGATTGGTTGAACCTTTTTTAATGGATATCGGACATAGTTCATTTGCTCAGGTTGTCAGCAGCCTTTCTTACTTTTCATTGACTAAATGAGCCAATTTCAATTAAATTACCTTCCGGATCTGCAATATAGCAGGTGCGCTGTCCCCATGTCTCCGTTGTCGGTTCTAAAACGGGGGTTGCTCCTTTTGAAACTATCTCTTGGAATGTGGAATCGACAGCATCAAAATTCTCCACGCTTAATGCTATTTCGTAATGCCCATTGATTGCCTTTGCATAATTAAATTCCCTGTTTGTCATTTTCTCAAAATCACTTCTCCGATACAGCAAAAACAATGTACCGTCTTTTTCCAGATAAACATTTGTTGTATTTTCGTCTTCCTTTATTTCAAATCCCAGTACATCACGATAAAACCGTACCATTACTGCCATATCCTCTACGAAAATTCCAAATCCATCTAATTTCATTTTCTTAATCATGCCTCCTGTTTTTTGACAATCATACAACATATAACAGGACAGCTGTCTGTCATAATAAAAATAAATAAGTCTAAAATATACTAAAATGCAGGATAAAGAAATGTACACATTTCCTCACCCTGCATTTACTACCTCTAATCTCCAACCTTCCTTGCTTCAAACATCTGACTCAGTAAAAGCCAGTTTGCCCGGAAGAACTGCATAATCTGCCAGTACCCGGCTCCTGTTAATCCATATTCTTTAATTAAATCAAATTTGGCTTTATAACTCCTCACATCTTCAAACCAGACCTCATGTTGAATTCCAAACTTCCAGTAACGGAAATATGGGGACATGGCCTCTTCATCAAACTGAATCTCTGCTCCATTTTCAATGGCAATCTGTATCGCTTCCACATTACTTATGGTTTCCGCTCTCGTAACTCCCCGCTCATATGGGAGAGGCCAGTCATATCCGTAATTTGGGATTCCCAGGCTAATCTTATATAATGGAATCTCGGTTATCGCATAGTCAACCACTTTCCTAACCATGTTGATTGGCGCAACTGCCATGGGTGGGCCAAATGTATACCCCCATTCATAAGTCATAAGCAAAACTCTGTTTGCCGCTTCTCCAAGAAGCCTGTAATCCACCCCCTCATACAAAAGTCCCACCTGACCAGCCGAGGTCTTTGGAGCCAGAGCTACCGTTACCTGATAGCCGAACTGATTCATAATCTGTGTGGTTCGTTTTACAAAATCTGCATAAGCCTGACGGTCATCTGCCAGAATATACTCAAAGTCAATATCCAGACCTCCAAACCGTTTCTCCTGCATAATCCTCCCCAGATTCCACATCAGACGCTGCTGGATCTGCGGATTATGCACCAGATTTGTGACCAGGCTATTATTAAACCTTCCATCAGGTCCAAAAGGCGTTAAGGTCAGAACCGGACGCACTCCCGCTTCCAGCGCCCGGTCAATCATCCAGTCATCTGGACTCTGAGGCGGAACCAGGTCTCCCTCCAGCGTAAATCCATAGGAAAAAACATATAGATCAGTGAGAAATGGAAGTGTCTCATCCAGATTATCCGAATCTATGAAGGGGTATGCATAACCAAAGACGTAAAGTGGAATCCTATCTTCGGGAGGACTGTCCCCTCTGATATAAAGTGCCTGACCGACAGCCAGGCGGTATGGAGGAAAAATCTGATTGTCATATGTCAAAGCTTCTACCGAAACGTTTTGGGACGCGGCAATGGAATCTACACTGTCTCCCGGCTGTACTACATAAATGTTCATACCAGCACCCTTTTACCTGAATTGTTAAAGCATATGAAAAAACAGGTGGAAACATGATAGAATCGGTTCATTTTCCTTTTCTTCATAAAAAAGTAATATGCTTTTTTACTGCCTTCGTTGTATAATATTGAAAAAGGAGGTTATCAAATGCAAAATATCTTAGTATGTGACGATGACAAGCAAATTGTTGAAGCGATTGATATATATTTAACCGGAGAAGGATTCCATATCATTAAGGCCTATGACGGCGTTGAAGCTCTGGAACTTCTGGAGGAAAATGAAGTTGACTTAATGATTCTGGATGTAATGATGCCTGGCCTGGATGGAATCCGCACCACATTAAAAGTAAGGGAGACCAGCAGCATTCCCATTATCATTCTTTCAGCCAAGTCCGAAGACACCGATAAAATACTGGGTCTGAATATCGGAGCAGATGACTATATTACCAAACCATTTAACCCGCTGGAGCTGGTAGCCAGAGTGAAATCACAGATGCGCCGTTATACCCAGCTTGGGAATATGAATCAGCAGCCTGCCGGTCAGATCTACAAATGCGGCGGACTTGCCATCAATGATGATAATAAGGAAATTACGGTTGATGAGGAAATTATAAAGCTGACTCCCATTGAATACAACATCCTTTTACTTCTTGTTAAGAATGCAGGGAAAGTATTTTCCATTGATGAGATATATGAACAGATCTGGAACGAGGAGGCCATTGGTGCTGACAATACCGTTGCCGTTCATATCCGGCATATCCGGGAAAAAATTGAGATTAATCCCAGAGAGCCACGGTATTTAAAGGTAGTCTGGGGTGTCGGGTATAAGATCGAAAAGCAATAGGAGCCATTATGAAAAAAAGAAAAGAAAAGGCCGTACTGGCCCATCTCCTGTTCTCCCTTCTGGTAGTGATCGGCGTCACTATCATGTACAATAACACCCACTATGGGGAAGGAATCAGCTGGATTGCCGACGAAACTTATGAAGACACTCCCGAATTTGCAGGTCAGTTAAAATCTGACATTGATGATATATTTAATTATGTTAAATATAAGGAAGTATTTGAAACAAATGGAAAACTGGATTATTCCAAATTTATCATCCGGGTAGCTGACGGTCCGGGGGCCACAAAAGATTACACGTTAGATGAGATGATCCGGCACGCCAAGTCCCAGGGCTATTATCTGAATGAACAGTTTAAGGTCAGCGGCGGGCATCCCAAAGAAAGCTCCAGTGAAGAAATGAATTACCAGGTGCTTTACCGCGCTTACGAGCCTGACTTCAAAGCGGTTGAGCCGGGAGACTCCTTTCAGTCCATTGATCAGCTCTCCTATGAGGTTCTTTCTCATTTAGGCAACTATTACCGTTTTTATTACCGGTTTATTCAGAATCCAGGTAACTTAAAGTTCGAAATCCGGTATCAGAATACAGCAGATGATTATAAACTCTATACCAATTTCCCGGGAAGATCCCTTGATGAGTTTAAGTCTATGGGAAAATATTTATACGTTACGGGTGAGGCGCTCTATGTAGACTCCAATTTAACAACCGTTCCAAAAAATGTGTCCTCTGAGCTTGAGAAGATGAATCCCTATAATAATGGCAATTATCATATGTCTGTGGCAGTCAATACTTCCTACCCGTATAATGATGCCTATTATCAGGCATCGGAATCCTTTGATCAGATGCGTCTTGTTTTTATTTTTGGAATGATCTGCCTTGCACTTGGAATCTTAGGATGTGCAACAACCCTTTATATGCTGGTCCTTTTTAACGGTTTGCCGGAAGAACAGAGCCCTTCTCTGATTGTTCAGCGAATCGATCAGCTGCCCGCAGAGATCAGTCTGGTCCTGTATCTGGCTGCTGCCGGTTTTGCCCTGCTGTTTTCAAACCAGATTATTTATAAAATTATTCATCTGTTCCTTGCTTCTGAGAACTGGTTTTATGGGGAACTGGTATTAAAAATCCTGATCATTTATGCCGCAGGAGTCTCTGCCGCCTTAAACCTTCTAAAACAGTATAAGTCCGGCAGACTATGGAAGAACAGCCTTTTTCATAAAGGCTTAATGGCTCTGCGGCTCTATTTCAAAGATCACCGTTTTACTACAAGAATCATGATAACCTATTCCCTGTTTCTGGTTTTTAATGTTGTTATGATATTGGCATTTGCATTTTTACTGTTCACCTACAACGATTTGGAGTCCAGAATTCTTATGGGAGCGGTGGTTATTCTATTCTGCGTCCTGGATCTTTGGGTATTTCACCAGATGTACAAAAATGCATGGCAGACCGATCAGATCAACCAGGCACTATTAAACATATCCAATGGAAATACCACATATAAGATCGATATTAAAAAGTTTTATGGAAAGGAACGGGAACTTGCAGAGAATATCAATCATATAAGCTCAGGACTTGAAACTGCACTGCAGGAAAAGGTACGCAGTGAACGGCTTAAGGCTGATCTTATCACAAACGTATCCCACGACATAAAAACTCCGCTTACGTCCATTATTAACTATGTGGATTTAATTAAAAGGGAGAAAATTCAGGACCCCCGAATTCAGGGTTATCTGGATGTTCTGGAACAGAAATCCCAGCGTTTAAAGACATTGACAGAAGACTTGGTGGAAGCTTCCAAAGCCAGTTCCGGTAACTTAAAGTTAGATATGGCAAGCATTGATTTTGTTGAACTGATCCACCAGACAAACGGCGAATTTGAAGAAAAGTTTTCACTCCGCCATTTGGAGCTGGTGTCTGAGCTTCCAGACGAAGCACTGTTAATCGAGGCAGATGGACGATATTTATGGAGAGTTCTTGAGAACCTTTACAACAATGCGTTTAAATATGCGATGGAGCACAGCCGTGTCTATGTAGATATTATAAAAGAAGATGAAAACATATTATTTACCATTAAGAACATTTCAGAAAATCCGTTAAATATCCGCGCGGACGAACTGACAGAGCGGTTTGTCCGCGGAGATGTTGCCAGAACTACCGAAGGAAGCGGTTTGGGAATCTCTATTGCAAAGAGCCTGTCCGAGCTTCAGGGCGGAGAGCTGCGGCTTTACATTGACGGAGATTTATTTAAGGCGACTCTTGCGTTTCCTCTTAAGAAATAAGACGGATTCTTTCCCATTTACCGGTCAGGTAACGGATCAGAGAGATGATGTAATTAGCGGTCCAGCCGATTGGCACTGCAAACCAGACGGCCTGGACCCCGATTACAGGCGCAAGCAAGGCTGCTCCCGACACACGTATTGCCAGATTCACCAGATTGGCTGCTGTAAACACCACCACATCTCCTGCTCCTCGTAAAAGCCCGTCAGTAATTGCCTTTAAGCCAATAAAGATATAGAAGAAGGAAATGAACCTCACATAGCTGATTCCCGTCGAAAACGCCTCCTGTGCACTGCTCTCATTTAAAAAGCTTCTTATAAACACCTCTCCGAGACTCTCCATTATGGCACAGATTATCACTGCGAACACCGCTGCCATCAGACAGCAGACTCCATATCCCTTTCTGACACGATCCGTTCTCTGGGCCCCCATATTCTGAGCCGTATACGTTGACATGGCATTCCCAAGCGCCAGCATTGGTACAATACAGATGGATTCAATCCTGGTTCCTGCCGCAAATCCTGCCATGACAGCAGATCCGAACCCATTGACAACTGACTGCACCAAAAGCATTCCAATGTGTACGATGGACTGCTGAAGTGTGGAGGGAATGGCTACCCGCATCATGTGAACCGTCATCTTCCAGTCATAAATATGAAATAATTCTGTGGTTTCATAAGATCTAAGCCGCTTAACCAGGATGAAGAACGATAAAACTGCTGACAGTCCCTGGGCAATTAGTGTTGCAACTGCCACACCGGATACTCCTTTATGAAACTGTGTAACAAACAAAAGATCCAGCACAATATTTAACAGAGAGGAGAAGACCAGAAGATACAATGGAGTTTTAGAATCTCCAAGAGACTGAAACACAGCTGCCTGAACATTATACATAAACAGAAAAGGCAGTCCCATAAAATAAATGCTTAAGTAAACCGATGCCTGTCCAAAGACATTGGATGGCGTATTCATAAGATGGAGAATCCGGTCATTAAAAACAAGACCAAATCCGCCCAGAACCACACCTACGGTCAGAAAATTTAACAGTGTGGTAGAAATGGCTGTTTTCATATTACCGGTCTGCTTCGCCCCAAGAAACTGTGATACTACTACAGCGCTTCCGATTCCTCCGCCAACAGCTATGGCAATAAACACATTGGTAATAGAGAAAGACGCCCCCACTGAAGCAAGGGCTTCTTCCCCGACAAAACGTCCCACAACAACAGAATCAATAATATTATAAAACTGCTGAAATAAATTGCCCAGGATCATGGGAAGTGCAAAAAGAAGGAGTGCCCTTCCCGGCGAACCCGTGATCATGTTAATTTCTTTTTTCTGTTTTTTCATACCCATTATTCTGAACCGTTCCTATCCAAATATACGCCAGCCACAGATAAAATTGTTGCTCCACCAGGAGCTTAAGGCGCGTTCTACCACACGTCCGTTACTTGAGGACGCGTCGATTACCTTGCCGCCGCCTGCCACGATACCAACATGACCGCTGACAACAATAATATCTCCCGCCTGCAGACTTTTGAAGCTTGAAATCTTTGTGTATTTTCCAACACTTCTCCAACCGGAAGAGGTCAGATAGCTCTGACGCACACCTGCCTGATTTAAAGACCAGTATATAAAGCCGGAGCAGTCAAAGGAACCTGATCCTTTTGCTCCCCATACATAAGGACTTCCAAGCTTGGATCTTGCGATGGAAAGGAGTCCGCTAACACCGGAACCGCCTTTTACTGTGCCGCCTTTGCCGGAATCGCTTCCTGAACCGCCGGAAGCTCCAGCCGATTTTACACCGCTTCCAGTTAATTTATTCATGGTCATCTGACCTACGGCTCCATCTGATGAAAGGCCGTTTCTGCTCTGAAATGCTTTTACAGCCGTTTCTGTTGCTTCGCCGTAATAGCCGGTTATATTTCCTTTTGCCAGATACCCGTATTTATTTAAGAGCTGCTGGATTCTGGTAACAGAATCTCCCTGCTCACCAAGACCCATACCATTGGGCTGGGCTTCAGAACTGTTTAATGCAATTCTTGTTGATGGTCCCAGATACCCGTCTACTACAAGGTCATTTCGTGACTGGAACTGTTTAACAGCTGTTACGGTATCATTTCCATAAGCACCATCTGGTTCTGTGATCAAATATCCCAGAGCTTTTAAACGCTGCTGACAGGACAGCACTACGTCACTCTTTTCTCCATAGGTCAGATAATTAGGGCGGATCTCCTCACTGTAAAGCAGGTTGATTGTCTGGCGTCCTACCTTTCCATCCACATTCAGACCATTGACTTCCTGGAGCTTCTGTACCGCAATCTCCGTCTCATCACCAAAAGTTCCTGAAACCTGCCCTGCATTTGCAAGATAACCCAATTCATAAAGACGGTTCTGAATCCTTGTGATATCATCGCCCTGAACGCCCTTGGCAACCGCATAGTATTTGGCGGATGGAGACATAATGGAATTTAGGGTCTCCGGTCCGACAATTCCATCCTGAACCAGTCCATTCTGTCTCTGATAGGTCTTTACTGCCGCCTCTGTCACGTTTCCAAAATAATTGGTAGGTTCATCATTATCCATAAATCCCAGATTCATCAGCCGTTCCTGAAGACTTGCCACTACCGGATGCTCCACACCGTTTCTCAAAAACTCAGGTATGGGATTTTCCTTCAGTTCTGGAACTTCATCAAGACCTGGCAGCAAAAATCCTCCAGGTGTCAAACTGTTTACAGGCTGCTCTTTCTTTGTCTCAGAAACTACAGCGACGGCTGGTGTGGCAGCCCCTGTTTCCTTAGGATTTCCACTTTCACTATTACATGCAGACAGGCAGGCTGCGGTCATTGCGGTCAGTAAAACCGGTCCCGCAAAACGTCTGTTCCAGTCTTTATCTATGTTCATCAATCAATTTCCTTTCCTATGTAAAATCAGGTCTATTTTAACACAATTTTGTCGGAAATGGAAAGGGAATTTATTTCATTGCCACATTTTCCAGGATATGATATAGTAAAGTTAAGAAATTCAGGTTAGTATAACCTAACATTTCTTATAGAAAGGAGGAAACTTATGACACCAATATTATGGGCTGCCGGAGGAACCGGTTTTACATTTTTGATGACAACACTGGGAGCTTCGGTTGTATTTTTCTTCCGTAAGGAAGTAAACCAATCTGTCCAGAGAGTTTTTCTGGGATTCGCAGCAGGCGTTATGATTGCAGCATCTGTCTGGTCACTGCTGATACCGGCCATTGAAGAAGCGGAAGCAAAGGGAGGAATTGGCTGGATTCCTGCTGCCGGAGGATTTTTACTGGGTGTTTTATTTCTAATTATACTGGATACATATCTGCCTCATCTCCATCCAGATGTGAGCAGCCCCGGAATCAATAAAGCAGAAGGCGTTTCGTCTTCCTGGAAGCGCACCACATTATTAGTCATGGCCGTTACACTTCATAACATACCGGAAGGTATGGCCGTAGGTCTGGCTTTTGCCCTTGCCGCACAGCATGGAGATGACCCTGCACTTTATACCTCAGCCTTGGCTCTTGCCATCGGTATTGGCATTCAGAACTTTCCGGAAGGCGCTGCCATATCCCTTCCCCTCAGACAGGAAGGACTATCTGCTCGCAAAGCATTTATAAAAGGAAGCTTATCCGGAATTGTGGAACCTGTATTCGGTATCCTCACAGTCATGGCTGCAGGAGGAATTGCACCGTTAATGCCCTGGCTTTTGTCCTTTGCAGCGGGCGCCATGATGTATGTGGTGGTAGAGGAACTGATCCCTGAAGCTCACTTAGGTGAGCATTCCAATGTAGGAACTTTAGGAGTCATGGCAGGATTTCTTGTCATGATGATACTGGATGTTTCTTTAGGCTGATAAGACGGGCCCTGGCAGTTATTATTCACTGTCCAGGGCCCGTCTTATTTTTAGGTTATATCTTCTGTTCTTTTCTTTCATTATACAACTGGAACCGTTCCACAAGCTGCTCTAAATATGCGGCCTGACTGGAAAGCTCCTCACTGGCAGCTGCACTTTCCTCTGCAGTAGCAGAATTGGTTTGAACAACTGCCGCGATCTGATTGACTCTGCCAGATACATTCTCCACCGATTCCGCCTGTTTTTCTGATGCGCTGGTAATCTGATTCACGGTATCTACCACCTGATCCATGGTGTCTCTTACCACATTAAGAGAATGAGAAGTCTGTTCTGCGATGCCCATTCCCTTTTCCACTGTGCTCACGGAGTTTTCAATTAGAATGGCCGTATTCTTGCTTGCTTCCGCGCTCTTACTTGCCAGGTTTCTTACTTCATCTGCAACCACAGCGAACCCTTTTCCGGCTTCTCCTGCTCTTGCAGCTTCCACAGCAGCATTCAGGGCAAGAATATTGGTCTGAAATGCAATATCCTCAATTGCCTTCATAATCTTTCCAATCTCCTGGGAAGACTGGCTGATCTCTCTCATGGCATCGTTCATGGATACCATATGATGATTGCTTTCTTCTACCTCTGCCTGCGCCTGTTCCGTAAGAGTATTGGCTTTCTTTGCATGATCTGCATTATCCCGGATCTGTTCAGAGATGTGGGAAATAGCCTCTGTTAAATCCTCCAATGCCGTTGCCTGTTCCGTGGCTCCCTGTGACAGCATCTGCGCCGCATCAGAAACCTGATCAGAACTGACATCTACCTGGGTACTTGCTTCATGAATATCTCCAAGTGTACTGTTAAAGCTCTTTAAAATGGTAACAAAAGAACTCTTTATCTCAGAAAAATCACCTACAAAATCAGTGATCTGATCTCTCGGTACCGTTAAATCTCCCTTAGAAAGCCGTAAAAGTACAGAGGAAATCTCTGAAATATAGGCATCAAGTGTTTTCATGGTAAGACGGAGGTTCTCCGCCAGACCGCCAAGCTCATCACCCGATTGATATGTAATATAGCGGACAGCCTTTAAATCCCCGTTTGCCATCTCCTTTGCTGCCAGATCCAGTTCCTTTAAAGGCTTTAAAATGGACTTGGAGAAAAGAACAGCCGTAGCAGCACATAAGACGATAGTAAGAACCATAATTATCACACCTGCAAATAAATACAGATCACTTGACTTATTGGCTGACTGGACAAAGCCCTGGGCATCTTTTGCCACAAGGTCTCCCAGATTTACTGCCTGAGTTCTGACCTCATCAATCTTGGGCTCATACGCGCTTTTTACAAGATTTCTCGCTTCATCAAGCTTACCGTCTGAAGTTAGGCTGAGCACATTTTCTCTAATCTGGGCTGTCTCTGAGATGCCGGTCTGAATCTTTCCCAGAATATCCTTTTCTTCCTGAGTTCTTACCTTCAGGTTTAAGTCTTCCACCGCTTTTTGGATATCCTGGCTGTCCTGATCCATAACCGCCTTTGCCTCCTCAGTGGCTGAACTTAATTCCGTTTTTTTCACACTGGTCAGCCGGTAAAGTGCCATCTGACTATCCAAAATTCCGCGGCGGATTTCCCAAGTGCTCTGTGCGGCAGAATATGGCTTGTCGTATAAATCCTGTGCATTTCTCGCAATCTTTTTCATGCCCATTAAAAGACCTGAAAAAGCAATAATTCCAAATACAATAATCATACCAAAAGCAGCAAATATCTTAACTCTTATCTTTAGATTCTTAAACACAATAACTCCTCCATAATCTATTTACCCTGTCATTTACAGGCTTTGTACTGTTTACTATAGCACCAATCAAATTCACCGTCAATCGCAGCACAACCAATAAAAACCATATAATTGATTAATTTTTTATACAAAAAAAGATACCCAATTAACAGAATATTTTTTGGGTATCTTTATTATATTGTTAATTTCCTATCAGATCTCATATTTATGCTTGGTGCGCAGTCTAGCCAGAGATCTGGCTAAGGATGCCTCAAAATGAGAATGCTCCTGAAGGCTCTTACCCTGTCTTAACTGCTCCTCTGCTCTCTCCCTGGCTTCTTCAGCACGACGTTCATCAATGTCCTCAGGAAGTTCTGCAGTATCCACCAGCAGAGTCACACGGTTGTTGACAATCTGAACAAATCCCCTGCCTGTCACAGCGTGGATCCATTCTCCGTTATCATTCATCAGTCTCATTTCTCCCACTGCAACGGCAATTACCATATCTTCATGATGGGGCAGAACTGCCTTTTCACCATCTTCCAGAGGAATGATTAACTTCTGACACAGTCCTTTGTAAAAAACCTTATCACTTGCAAGCACCTGAAGGAAAAATGTACTTGTACTCACTGGCAGCACCTCCAAGCTAAGCCTGTAATGTCCGGGCCTTTTCTATTACTTCGTCAATAGTTCCTACATTAAAGAATGCAGCTTCCGGATACTGATCCATCTCACCATCCACGATTGCTTTGAAACCACGGACAGTCTCCTTTAAAGGAACATACTTTCCGGCGATTCCGGTAAAGTTTTCTGCAACGGAGAAAGGCTGGGATAAGAACTTCTGTATTTTTCTTGCCCGGTAAACTGTGGTCTTATCTTCATCACCCAGTTCTTCCATACCAAGTATTGCAATGATATCCTGAAGCTCTTTGTATTTCTGAAGAAGCTCCTGTACTTTCCTTGCTACTTCATAATGCTCTTCCCCTACTACATCAGGCTCTAAGATACGGGAGTTGGATTCCAGCGGATCAACAGCCGGATAAATACCCTGTTCCACAATCTTTCTGGATAAAACCGTGGTCGCATCCAGATGAGCAAACGTAGTTGCCGGGGCGGGATCAGTAAGGTCATCAGCAGGCACATAAACAGCCTGGACAGATGTGACAGAACCATTTCTTGTTGATGTAATTCTTTCCTGCAGTTCACCCATCTCAGTTGCCAGAGTCGGCTGATAACCAACCGCTGACGGCATACGTCCAAGAAGGGCAGAAACTTCAGAACCTGCCTGTGTGAAACGGAAAATATTATCAATGAATAAAAGCACATTTTTATGCTCTTCATCACGGAAATATTCCGCCATGGTAAGTCCTGTTTCAGCAACACGCATACGTGCACCCGGCGGCTCGTTCATCTGACCGAATACCAGCGCAGTTTTTGCAATTACTCCGGACTCTCCCATCTCGGTCCATAAATCATTTCCTTCACGGGAACGCTCTCCGACACCGGTAAAAATGGAATATCCGCCATGCTCCGTTGCGATGTTATGAATCAGCTCCTGAATCAAAACGGTCTTACCAACACCGGCACCTCCGAACAAACCTACCTTACCGCCCTTTGCATAAGGAGCAAGAAGGTCGATTACCTTAATACCTGTCTCCAGAATTTCTGCAACCGGACTCTGCTCTTCAAATGGAGGCGGATCTCTGTGAATGACCCACTTAGGTCCTTCCTTTAACTCTTCTCCGTTATCGATGGTATCACCAAGAACATTAAATAAACGTCCCAAAGTCTGTTCCCCGACAGGAACTTTAATACCTTCTCCCGTAGCGGTTACTTCCATATCCTTACACAGACCTTCGCTGGAAGCCAGCATAATACAGCGGACTGTGCTGTTGCCCATATGCTGGGCAACTTCCATTACGCAGCGTTTCCCGTCATTATCCACCTCAAGGGCGTCCTTGATGCGGGGAAGGTCGCTGCCCTCTAAAAATTCCACATCTACTACAGGTCCTAAGACCTGAACAATTTTGCCTTTATTCATAATCTGTTACTCACAGTCGTGAGGACTCCTCCTCTCTCAATTTATGGAAAAT